>NZ_MTAV01000094.1 GCF_002154695.1 Nostoc sp. T09 | reverse complement strand
GCCTCCCGCCACAATAGCTCGATGCCAGGTTCTATTTTTACACTAGCCTCTCTGATTAGACTCAGCGAGGCTTTTGTCTATTTAGCCAACTTACGAACCATTTGTCTAATCAGCTATCTGCTGCCCTATTGTGTGATGAAGTAATGGAAGAAGCTAATTGCCAAACTCTAGAGTATTCTCTAACAACCTGTCGCCCCTGAACAGAAAGAAAGGTGGTAGCAACTTGGACAGCATTTTTTGCTGCATCTCGACGACGCTGAAATTCACCTTCGTGACTGTGATATGTTTTTGCTAAATAGACCATTGAATTAGTAACATAGTGTTTATTGATTAAATGTAAGTTGCAAGCTAGTAGCATAACTAGGATGCCAAGATTGCCTGAGACTTTATTTTCAATCTCTTCAAACCTAGTAACAACTTGATATGAATAAATAGTTGCATGAGATACTTGACATAGTGTTTTCCACAAGACTCTCATCTCCTTCATTTCTGGGGCAACTATCTTCTTTAAAATTGCATTGGAAAAATATATAGTTTCTCCAGCTATCCACTTCGATATAAAATTATTGCTTTGTCCCAGAGAGGCAAACTTTGCAATCATTAAAGCTTCATAGACTGACCGTAACTGTGCCAAGCCTGAACCATACAAACCGTCTATTGTGAGTATAAAGCTCGAATAGAGTGCAATTTCGTTTTTAACTACTGCTGAGACTATTGGTGTTTCTGCATCGCGATGCTGAGTAAGATGGCGTTTTCCAAGGAAACCATAAAATAATTCAACATATTTATGTTGTGTATCAATGCATTTTTGTATAGCTGATATAATTTCAGAAAACTTTTCTTGTGCAAGACACCGATTACGTTGACGTTCTTTTTCTAATTCATCAAATCGCATATCTTTTATAGAAACCTACTAGGATTACAAAATACACTAAATGTAGAAACAATGATATTGTTTGGTTTGATAACTCTTAAGCGATAGTGAACAGTTTCTGAGTTCTTTCCAAGAGTTTTCTGTAATGATGCAAATTTTTTGACAAACCAAACATACCCGACAAAATTAGTCTGGTATGTTTGACTGGTATTTCTACTCGTGTTAGTATCAGGCGACAGTTGACAGACAAACAGGGAAAGCTAGTTTATGACTCAGACAAAATCCGCACTCACCGAAGCAGCCGCTATCTCTTTTCAAGCCTTGAAGTGTAAGGAATGTGGTGAGGAATATGAACTGAAAGCCAACCATGTTTGTGAGTTATGCTTTGGGCCTTTAGAAGTCAAGTATGACTACAATGCCCTGCGTAATTCTGTCACTCGTGAAAAAATTCAAGCTGGTCCCAACTCGATTTGGCGCTATCGTCCCTTTTTGCCTGTCGCAACTGACAATGTTATAGATGTGGGAACTGGGATGACTCCCCTGGTTCGTTCTCACCGTCTAGCTCGTCGTCTGGGTTTAAACAAGCTTTATATTAAAAATGATGCTGTCAATATGCCCACCCTCAGTTTTAAAGACCGAGTAGTTTCGGTTGCTTTAACTAGAGCTAGAGAGTTGGGTTTTACTACTGTTTCCTGTGCTAGTACTGGTAATTTGGCTAATTCTACAGCAGCGATCGCAGCTCATGCTGGGTTAGATTGCTGTGTGTTCATCCCCGCAGATTTGGAAGCTGGGAAAATTATGGGTAGCCTGATCTACAGTCCTACATTGATGGCTGTGAAGGGTAATTACGATCAGGTAAATCGTCTTTGTTCGGAAGTTGCAAACACACATGGCTGGGGTTTTGTCAATATTAATCTCCGTCCCTACTACTCGGAAGGTTCCAAGACCCTAGGCTTTGAAGTGGCTGAACAATTAGGTTGGGAGCTTCCCGACCATATCGTTGCACCTCTAGCATCTGGTTCACTATTTACAAAAATTTATAAAGGTTTCCAAGAATTCGTAGAAGTTGGTTTGGTAAAAGCCAAAGATGTCCGTTTTAGCGGCGCGCAAGCTGAGGGTTGTTCTCCCATCGCTCAAGCATACAAAGAAGGACGTGATTTCATTAAACCAGTCAAACCGAATACCATTGCTAAATCTATTGCGATTGGCAACCCAGCAGATGGTGTTTACGCGGTGGAGATAGCTAAGAAAACTAACGGTAATATTGAATCAGTCAATGATGCAGAAATTATTGAAGGAATCAAGCTGTTAGCAGAAACTGAAGGTATTTTCACAGAAACAGCAGGTGGTACCACCGTTGCAGTGCTGAAAAAATTAGTAGAAGCTGGCAAAATTGATCCAGATGAAACTACTGTGGTATACATCACTGGCAATGGTTTGAAAACCCAAGAAGCTTTACAAGGCTATGTTGGCGAACCTTTGACAATTGATGCCAAACTCGATAGTTTTGAACGAGCACTAGAGCGTTCACGGACTCTTGATCGTTTGGAATGGCAACAAGTACTCGTCTAAAGGATGTAGACACTCAAAGGGTAGGATGAAAGGTAAAGGCTGAAATAATCTAGTCTTAACCGTTTATACTTCTTAATCCATATTTCACACTTCATACTTCAACTATGTCTGTAACAGTTTTAGTTCCCACGGCTCTTCAGAAATTTACTAATAACCAAGCCACGCTAGAATGTAGCGGCAGTACTATTGCAGAACTGTTCGATTCTTTAGAACATAGCTGTCCTGGTATTAAATCGCGCTTGTGTGATGAAGAGGGAAAACCACGACGATTTTTGAATTTGTATGTTAATAGCGAAGATATTCGCTTTTTGGATGGGCCAAGCACACCCCTCAAAGATGGAGATGAAGTAAGTATTGTCCCCGCTGTTGCAGGTGGTTGATAGAGAGAAGTTCTAAATTTACTAAATATACATCTTTAGGCGTGCTTTAATGGCACGCTTATACTTTTTCATAGATTTCTCTAGGGGTCAACAGTCAACAGGTTGAGGGTGAATGTTGATTCTTTTGACTATTGACCCTTGAATAGAGCTTTGAAATCTCCGGCTTGGCTGTGAAGTACTTGTACGAAAAAAGTATGACACTTGCGTGAGTTCTAAAAATATTGGCTATATGAACATTTAACGTAAAATCTGCAAATTTTGTCTTCCTTGCACCAATAACTTGAGCATAGATATATAAAAATTTGTATGCTGAGGTTAATAGGTCTTAATAGTTCTTTTTAAAACTGGTGCAAGAAGATTTTAGGTTAATTGTTGATTTAGTGTTAGTTCTCGCCGTCGCAGCCTGTGGCGGACTGTTTGCGGCGCTGTTACGACAACCAGTTTTGTTAGGGTATCTCATCGGCGGGATGGTCGTGGGGCCTGCGGGACTGGGATTGATTAAAGAAATTATTCAAGTAGAGACTCTGGCTCAGTTCGGGGTCGCTTTTTTGTTATTTGCCTTGGGTGTAGAATTTTCGTTTGCAGAACTCAAGAAGGTAAAAGCGATCGCTCTCGGAGGTGGAGGGCTACAGATTGCACTGACAATTTTGATCACAGTAGTGGTGTGCGGCGTAACTGGAGCTTGGGGAGCTTTACCTGCTAAGGGCGTATTTTTGGGGTCAATTCTGTCTTTATCTTCAACCGCAGTTGTCCTCAAATGCTTGATGGAAAGTAACGAAACGGAAACGCCCCACGGACAGGTGATGCTGGGCATTTTGGTAGTGCAGGACTTGGCATTAGGGCTAATGCTAGCAGTCTTACCAGCACTGCATGAACCAGGTGAAGCGATTGGTGTGGCGGTGGTGACAGCGCTGGTACGAATTGGCTTATTTGCGGCTGGTGCAGTGGTGGCGGGGATTTGGCTGATTCCGCCACTGTTAAGACTTCTTGCCCGCACTGAAAGCAAAGAGCTATTTTTATTAGGTGTGGTGGCACTCTGCTTAGGAATTGCTCTGTTGACAGAGTATTTAGGGCTGTCGATTGAAATGGGGGCGTTTGTCGCTGGTTTGATGATTTCTGAGGTGGAATACGCCGACCAAACTTTGACCTATGTAGAGCCACTACGAGATATCTTTGCCAGTTTGTTTTTTGCAGCCATTGGGATGTTAATTGACCCAGTGTTTTTGTGGAAAAACTTGGAATTGATTCTAGGATTGGTGGCAATAGTTTTCGTAGGTAAGTTTTTAATCATCACACCTTTGGTGAAGCTGTTCCGCTATCCGTTAAAAACGGCTTTAATTGCTGGGTTAGGATTGGCTCAGATTGGGGAATTTTCCTTTGTACTTGCTAGCGAAGGGCAAGCGCTGGGCTTAGTTTCTCGAACAGTGTATTTACTGATTTTAGGAACTACAGCAGTAACACTTGTCTTGACCCCGTTTGTTCTACGCTTGGTGCCATTGTTATTTACTTTGGCGGAATCTATGCCTTGGCTGAAACCTTATTTAGAAGAAGTTCAGCCGCGTGATATCTCAGAAGACTTACCCTTGAAAGACCACGTAGTAGTTTGTGGTTATGGGCGAGTGGGCAAAAATTTAGTCAAGTTATTGCAGCAACACCAGCTACCTGTGGTAGTGATCGACCAATCTGAAAGTCGAATTCAGAAATTACGTGACGCTGGAGTGCCTTATGTATATGGGAATTGTGTAAGTTTACACGTTTTAGAAACTGCTGGGGTTAACCATGCCAAAGGAATGGCGATCGCACTTCCTGACCCGATGAGTACACGTCTTTGCCTCAAACGCGCTTTGGAATTGTGCCCCGAATTAGATTTAGTGGTTCGCGCTACCCAAGATAAAAATATTGAAGTGCTTTACCAACTGGGAGCCAGGGAAGTTGTTCAACCGGAATTTGAAGCCAGCTTAGAAATGGCAACATATTTATTAACAGGTTTAGGTTTGTCAGGAGAAATAGTACAACGGGAAATGCAGCAAATTCGCAAGGATCATTATTTAGACTTGCGACCAGAACGTACCGCATCTGAAGTATCCCGTGATTTACAGCAAGCAACTCGCGATTTAAATCGGCGTTGGTATCCCTTACCGTCTGCTTCACCTCTAATTGGCATGAGCTTAGAAGAAGCAGATATGCGTTACTTAATTGGGGTGAGTTTGATGGCAATTCGCCGCGCTAACGGCGAAGAAATAGACTATCCCGATAATCAAACGCGATTAGAAGAAGGCGATCGCTTGCTAGTGGTGGGAGCAGATGAAGAACTAGCAGCGTTGGCGGAATTTGCAGTTGGTAGAACAGCAGTTCCTGGAGAGAATAGCGCTTGCCAATGGACGACAATTAATGCGGATACTCCAGTTTTGGGTAAAAATCTTGTAGATTTGGATATTAGCGACAAATATAACGTAAAAGTAGAGGCAATCCGGCGGGATGGTAAGTTTATTCGCTCTCCTGATGGCAATATGGACTTGCGAGACGGCGATCAAGTATTGTTATGCGGTGGCTTGGCGAGTCTGAATCAACTACAACCTTTGTTTACCACACCTGACGGAGTGCGGCTATCTCTGCCAATAATAAAAGCTAGCGAGGCAGAAGCCGTAAAAGAATTTCTGCCTGTAGATAAGCCGATACCTTAAAACTAGTGGTCTGTCCCATTAATTTTGCTGGGTTAATTAACTTTTCAATTTCTCTTCCTTCGTGTACTTCGCGTACTACCCTTCGGGAACGGCTTCGCCGAACGCGGTTCGTTCCTCAAGCCATCATAATTTAATGCGATAGACCACTAGACTAACTTTTTGGCTTAATGTAAGCGATCGCCTGCTTCCAAACTGTAGTTTGCTGGCTGTTTTCATCTACAATACAGACGCAGTTTGGATCTTGCCAGATCACTCTACCCGTTAGTAGATCGCCCGTCACAAGTTTGAAATCTACTACAGCTGTTTGTTTAATTAGGTTTTGCACCTGCCGAATGCTGGGCAGTGAAGTATCAAATTCCGTAAGCGTTTTTGGTGATGTATGCATAGGGGAAAATGTTTTAATAGGGGATTGGAGACTAGGGGAATAAATGACAAAAGACAAATGCCTAATGCCTAATTTCTCATCCATAATCAACAGTAACTAATCTTTGATAATTCATCCTTGGGTAAATGGCAATCGAATTTACTAAGTATCACGGTTTGGGGAATGACTTCATTCTCATTGACAATCGCTCTTCATCCTTGCCAGTAATAAGTTCAGAGCAAGCAATTAAGTTGTGCGATCGCCACTTTGGTATCGGTGCTGATGGTGTGATTTTTGCTTTGCCTGGAGAAAACGGTACTGACTATACCATGCGGATTTTCAATTCTGATGGTTCAGAACCAGAAATGTGTGGTAATGGTATTCGCTGTTTAGCTGGGTTTTTGGCTGACTTGGAGGGCGGCTCTAGAAATAAAGACTCATATCGCATTCATACCTTGGCTGGTGTGATTACACCCCAACTCATGGCAAATGGCCAAGTGAAGGTGGATATGGGTTTACCTAGGTTACTAGCTGGAGAAATTCCGACTACCTTAAGTACTGCGGATACAAAGGTGATTAATCAGCCGCTAGAGGTGGCGGGACAAACTTGGGATGTCACCTGTGTCAGCATGGGCAATCCCCACTGTATTACTTTTGTGGAAGATGTAGCCGCAATTCCTTTAGAAATCATTGGGCCTCAGTTTGAGCATCACCCAGTTTTCCCCCAACGGACAAATACCGAATTTATTGAAGTTGTTAGCCGTAATTACTTGAAAATGCGAGTTTGGGAACGGGGTGCTGGTATTACCTTAGCTTGTGGTACTGGTGCTTGTGCTTCCCTCGTGGCTGGTGTATTGACCGAAAAATGCGATCGCATAGCAACGGTAGAATTACCTGGTGGCCCCTTGCAAATTGAATGGTCAGAAATCGACCAACGGGTTTATATGACTGGCCCAGCAGAGCGAGTTTTTACTGGGAAGTTATAGTTTCTTAAAAGGGCAGGTATCTGGCCTGCCATGCCCAAAAACTTAATTTGGTAGGATATGAGCAATGAGAATCACATCCTACCCCTATGCTCTCACCATTTCCAGGGATGAATCCCTACCTCGAAAATCCTGAACTTTGGCCAGAATTCCATCACTGGATAATCACAGCTATTGCAGAATTCTTGGTTCCTCAGCTACGGCCAAAATATCGTGTAGCAGTTGAGAAACGGGTATATCAAGTAACAGATGAAAATTCTGTTCTAGTTGGGATTCCTGATGTGAGTGTAGGGCGAGCGCTCATAAAAACTGAAACGGAATCATCTAGCGTTGCGGTTGTATCAGCGCCAGTTAAGCCCGTTACAGTCAACGTTCCTATGCCAGAGGAAGCGCGGGAAGGATACTTAGAGGTTAGGGAAGTAGGAACAGGGGAAGTTGTCACCGTTATTGAAGTTCTCTCACCCAAAAATAAGCGTTCTGGAGAAGGGCGAAATGCTTATGAAGGGAAGCGTCAACGGGTATTAGGAAGTATGTCTCATCTCGTAGAAATTGATTTACTGCGAGGCGGAAAACCTATGCCGATTTTGGGTAACGAGATTCAGGCAAGTTATCGAATTTTGGTAAGTCGCAGCAACTATCGCCCCAAGGCTGAATTATACCCGTTTAATTTGCCAGAACCAATTCCAGCTTTTCTATTACCGTTGCGTAAGGGAGATACAGAGCCTTTATTAGATTTGCAAGCATTAATACATGGGGTATATGACCGAGCAGGATTAGATTTGGCTATAGATTATACTCGTGAGCCTGTGCCGCAGTTGTCGGAAGCAGATGGTATTTGGGTTGATGCTTTGTTGAAAGAGCAAGGTCTAAGGTAGAAGCCTATACCTTTATTTAGAGATAATTAGTCTCACGCAAAGGCGCAGAGGCGCAAAGGATGAGAGAATAAGAGTTTACAGCTTTTTTAATTTGGAATTTCCTGTAAGGGCACTTAGATAATAGTGCCAGAGGATTCTGGTAGCGACTGCACGCCAAGGTCGCCAGTGTTGGGCGATCGCTTCTATTTGTGTTGGTGTGGGGCGCGTTGTCAATCCTTTGAGCTTTTGTAAGGCGATAATTACTCCTAAATCACCTTTAGGAAAGACATCAGGACGTTGCAGCGCCATCAACAAGTAAATATCAACTGTCCAATCTCCAATACCTTTGATCCGCTTTAATTCAGTTCTAATAGTCGTTTCGTCCATTGTCTCCAGTTTGATTAAATCAAGCTGACCGTTCCTGATTGCATTCGCCAATTCACGACAATAGAGCATTTTTTGCCGACTAAATCCAATTACTCTTAATTGCACATCATCAAGCGTCAGAAAATTCTCTGGCGTTAGCGGTTCAACAACAGCACATAGACGTGTAAAGACAGCCCTTGCAGCTGCTAAGGAAACTTGTTGTTCTAGAATTATCCGCAGCAGTGTGGGAAAACCTGTTTCTCTTGCCCATATAGGTGGCGGTCCTAAGGTTTCTAAAATTTGAGCAAAATCGCTGTCAAGATTGGCAAGCACCATCAAAGCATGGGTAAAACTTTCTTGAGTCAGTGATTTTATTTCTGGTGTTTGAGGAAATGTTTCTTTTAATGACATTTTTTATATCAATTGACGTTATTAGCTACCTAAGTGATTGTTAACAGTTTAATAAAATTGGGAATTTTAAATTAGCTCTATAAGGTGGAATTTTTATGAGTGGTAGTATTTACCTAATTCAGGATAATGGTCAACTAGTGGAGTAGAGGTTTTAGCCTATGAACCACCATTCAACTTAGAAGAGAAAAAAGCAGAATTGCTCAATCGATTTAAATCTGCTGTAGGAGCATCAATTTCTGTGAATTCTTATTGCTGGTATATTCCCTTATCTGCGCTCAAAGATGAGATAGTTTTGAAGCGATTTTTAGAAGTGCTCGCCTGGGCTATTAATAAAATTAAATCATCATGATCTGAAGAAATTCATTCATCCTTTAACAACTGTTCACCCAAATGGGTGAATGCGATCGCCTTAACCAGAACTACTCTGAAAGAGGAGGTAGTTTTAATGCTGTTAGCGATAATAGCTGACAACATCAAACTGTCAAGATGGCAATAGTTGCTTGCAAAACAAAGGCGCAAAAAGTGGATGAGACTGTAAAATCGCTGCATAAACCAGATTTTCAACAAGGAACGGTCACTCTGTTGGAAAAAATTGCAGCAAATTTACCGGGGATGGTTTTTCAGGTCTTGGAACAGCAGGATGGTTCCCAGGTTGTTAAATACGTAAGTTCTGGTTGTCGAGAACTATATGAGTTAGAACCAGAAGTTATCATGGCAGATTTGCAGGTGCTGCATCAACTGGTTCATCCACAGGATATCAAAGCCTTAGCAGAATCTGTTGATGTTGCTAAAGCTACTTTGTCCCCTTGGCGTTGGGAAGGTCGCATCATTACCCCAACTGGCAAACTCAAGTGGATTCAAGGTGCTTCCCAACTGGAAAGACAAAGTAATGGTGACCTGCTTTGGGAGGGTTTGGTAATGGATATTACAGACCGCAAACAAGCAGAAGAACAATTACGTAACAGTGAAATGCGCTATAAAGCAATTTTAGATGCGATTCCCGATTTGATGTTTCGCCTTAGCCGTGATGGTCAGTATCTAGATTTGAAAGGAGATGGAGCAAATATTGTTCTTTCTAGAGAAGAGATAGTGGGGAAAAATTTGCAGGATATATTGCCAAGTGATGTAGTTGCAATTACCCAGGAAGCGATCGCCAAAACTTTGAATTCTCAGAATTTGCAAACTTGTGAATATCAACTACCAACGCCTTTGGGAAGACGAGATTATGAGGCGCGGTTAGTTGTTAGCGGTGCAGATGAAGTCTTAGCAATTGTCCGAGATATTACAGAACGCAAACAAGCAGAGGCTAATTTGCAGAGTCTGGCACAGAAATATTCTAAAGCTTTTCGTTGCAGTCCCAATCCCATTACCCTCAGCACGCTGCAAGAAGGACGCTACATAGAAGTTAACGACAGTTTTGTCAGACTTTCAGATTTTCAGCGAGATGAAGTGATTGGTCGGACTGCTTTTGAGTTAAATATGTGGGTAGACAAGCGCGATCGCATGAAATTATTGCAACAGATGCAAGCTACAGGCTTTGTGCGCAACTTAGAAGTGGAATTTCGCTCTAAGTCTGAGAAAATCATTACAGCGCTGGTTTCAGCAGAAATAATTGATTTAGATGGTATCCCCTGCATTCTTGCAGTTACTCACGACATTACAGAACGCAAACAGGTAGAAGCTCAATTGCGCTTCTCGGCACAGCGCGATCGCCTGTTGACAGAAACCCTAGCACGAATTCGGTCTTCCCTCAACTTAGACCAAATTCTCCAAACTACAGTGACCGAAGTCCGGCAATTTTTGCAAGCAGACCGGGTTTTTATTGGTCTTAACGATCCCAAAGTGGGAGGTAGAACTGTTGCTGAATCAGTAGATCCCAACTATCCCCCAATCTTGGGTTGGACTACCGAGGATGAAACTTATCTCCAAGAATTGAAAAATCTACTCACAACTAATAGTGTGCGTTTAGTAGAAGATGTTAACGAAATAGTCGTATCACCCAAATTAAGAGCACATTATCAACAATTCCAAACACGGGCTAGCTTGGCTGTACCAATTTTGCTCAATAACGAATTGTTTGGCGCGTTAATTGCTAACCAATGTTCTGGGCCCCGTCAATGGCAAACAATAGAAATTGATTTACTACAGCAAATGTCAGAACAGTTGGCGATCGCCATTCAGCAAGCTCGACTTTACCAAGAACTAGCCACACTTAATACTAATTTAGAACACCAAGTAGAAGAACGCACCACCCAACTTCAACAGAAAATGCTGGAATTAGAAGGGCTGCAACGTGTTAAAGATGTGGTGTTGCATACCATAGCCCATGATTTGCGAACTGCGGTTATGGGTAACTTAATGGTGCTAAAGAATTTACTCAAAGGTCAGGGACAAGGTAAAGAAGCCAGCCAATTTCAAATCCCAGTGTCTCATTCGGTGATTGAACGCATGATTCAAGGCAATGACCGTCAATTAGGGATGATTGATTCATTGCTAGAAATTCATAGCTGCCAAGGTCAAGGAATTGCGCTACGCCGCGAATTGGTACACTTTAACACGGTACTGAAGTGTATCATCAAAGACTTGCAGCCTATGCTCAATCAAAATCAAGTGACTTTGAATAACTTGGTGCCGGAAGATTTACCATTGGTAATGGCAGATCCAACTCGGTTGCAAAAAGTTGTGGCAAATTTATTTACTTATAGTTTGCAAAACAACCCACCAGGACTAAATTTTACTCTTAAAAGCAAAGTTGAAGGTGACATGATTCGCACTGAGATTCAAGATAATGGTGTAGTCATGAGCAAACTAGAGTGCGATCGCCTCTTCGATTTGTATGTCCCGGAACCACAAGCTTGTTGTTCCACCAGTATGGCTTTAAAAATGTATCTAAGTCGGCAAATTATTCAGGCACATGGTGGCGAAATTGGTATTATTAGTCACCGTAAGCGCGGATTAACTTTTTGGTTTACATTACCCTTGGCAGCTCCATCTTCAACAACTCGCTCATAAAATAGCGTCAAAATATCAAGGTGTTATGGCAGTCTGGAAACAGGGAACACCTGGGATGGTATGGGCAAAGTTGGTAAAAAGTTAATGGCTACCTTATTAAGAACACTACAAAGGTGGGGTAAAACAGCCTTTAGAGCATCAACATCAGATAAAACATCTGCTGTTGCGAAAAGTTGTGTTCACGATCCAGAGTGGCTGGGTGCTAGACACCGCTTTTTGTGGCAGAGATTGCAGTTGTGGTTAATACTAGCCTTAATCTGCTTGTTGACCTTTACCTTGCGCAACATCTACGACGTATTTTTCCCCTTAAAAGAGTTTGAAAAACTACCAGATTTCCTAAAAACTCAGGGGCTATTTATCAATGTTGCCATGCTGCTGACTCTACTTATTTGTTTTATCCTGCATAAAACTCAGTTCGGTAGGCGTCATCCAGGACTGTTATTTTTGGGGTCATCTTGGTCAATTAGCCTAGGATCGCAGTTTTTCGCTACTATCAAAGGCTTTGCCTTACCTGATACCCTAGGTTGGTCGCTGCTATTTTTGAGCCAAGCCACATTTATTCCAGTTGGCTGGCGTTTACACCTAATGTCGCAGGTGGGTTTGCTAATTTACTATTTTGGTATCAATACTGCACTTCGGCTAAAAACACCTATACCCGAACACCCAGAAATTTATAATGTAACGTTTATATTATATGTTTTTTGGTTATGTGCTATTTGTGACATGGGTGTTTACCTTTATGATCGCCTGCAACGCTCCGATTTTTATGCGCATCAGGAACTAGAGTTTGCCTATGAAAAACTTAAGGTTACAGAAGGTAAATATCGCAGTATATTTGAAAACGCTGTTGAAGGTATCTTCCAAAGTAGTCCTGATGGACAGTACATTACAGCTAATCCTGCATTAGCAAGAATTTACGGGTATTCAACACCTGAAGAGGTAACAGCCAACTTTACTGATATTGAACATCAATTATATGTTGACCCCAACCGTCGAGCCGAGTTTGTCCGCTTAATTGAACAGTATGGCAGTATCTCCGAATTTGAATCGCAAATTTATCGCCGAGACGGGAGCATTGTCTGGATTTCGGAAAAAGCCTACGCAGTTCGTAACGAACAGGGTAAACTGCTTTACTACGAAGGCTTGATTGAAGACATCACAAAGCGTAAGCAAGCTGAGGAAGCACTGCGAGTATTTTTCCATGCAGTTTCTCACGACTTACGTAACCCAGTACTGGGAACTTTAATGGTGCTGAAGAATTTGCTAGCAAACCCAGAGAACAAAATTACAATTTCCCGTTCGATTTTAGAACGGATGGTCAAAAGTAGCGATCGCCAACTTAATTTGATTAATTCCTTACTAGAAGCTCATGTCAGCGAGGTAGAAGGAGCAGTCTTACAACTTCAACCTGTGCAACTACATACAGTTGTAGAAGCAGCGATCGCAGACTTAGAACCGATGCTAGCAGAAAATCAAGCAACCCTGACAAATTTAGTAACCGCAGATTTACCCTTAATCAATGCCGATCCTACGCAACTATGGCGAGTCTTTTCTAACCTGATTGCCAATGCAATTAAACACAATCCCCCTGGTTTACTCTTAACAATCAACGCCATCCTTAAGGGAGAGATGATTTATTGCACTGTTAGTGATAACGGTGTAGGAATCAGTCAGCAACAGAGTGAAAGACTTTTTGACCTCTACTATCGAGGTACTAACACCCGCAATTCTGTAAGTTTGGGATTGGGATTGTATCTGTGCAAGCAAATCATCCATGCTCACGGTGGCGAAATTGGTGTAAATAGTGAGTTGTCAGAGGGAGCAACATTTTGGTTTACATTACCTTTAGCAAATAATGAGGAATTACTTAGCAAATTTTGAGAAAATACTTCTATAAAAGTTTGCAGTTCTAGTTTTTTAAAATCCAATTAAATCTACTTTTGTTAACTTGACAAGTTAGTTATTGAAGAGTCTGATCCCCGCACAAGAGGATGTTGTTAACAGTCTTTAAATAGATTTTTTAAATAAAAATCTACCATTAGTATGATGTTAAAAAGCTATGTAACATTAAATTGTATATGTGGCAACAAAAAGTTCAGCTTCTTTTTGAGTGACTAATTGACTAAATTTTCCTTGATAGTACGAGTAAGCAGATCGAATGTGAGCAATAAATCCCAAATCTCAAACTTAAAATCGGATGAATTTTGACTGCTGATATTAGTACACAACTTTTCTATTTAGGAGCATCGCCATGATGAGTCCACTAAACTTGGTACAGCTAAATAAAAGCTTGAACGAAGTTGATTATCCAATCAGCAAAACTGCCTTAATTAAGAATGCAGAAGAAAAAGGTGCTGATGAGAAAGTACTTCGGGTTTTGAAAAAAATACCTTTAAAAGATTATGCAACGCCCACAGATGTGAGCGAAGCTATCGAAAGGCTCAAATAGTGGAGAAGTTTAGTAGCTAACCGGGTAAAGCAGACGTTAGCTATATTGTTTTATCTACGGCTACTTACCTATTTTCAGAAGGATCTGAGCGATCGCCTTCGCCGGGAGGATGAGGAGGAACACCGAGTGCATCCTTTAACTGTTGTTCAGTTACACCCAGCTTTGTAGCAGCAGCCTTAAAATCGGGGCGAGGCGGACGCTGATTTCTGTCACCTTGGCTTGGAGGATTAGCAGGTACTCCGAGGGCATCCTTTAACTTTTGTTCACTAACACCCAACTTCGCCGCCGCTGCTGCAAAATCGGGACGAGGTGGACGCTGATTTCTGTCACCTTGATTTTGAGGATTAGCAGGTACTCCGAGGGCATCCTTTAACTTTTGTTCGGTTACGCCTAGCTTTGTAGCAGCAGCTTTAAAATCAGGGCGAGGCGGACGCTGATTTCTGCCACCTTGACTTGGAGGATTAGCAGGTACTCCCAGGGCATCTTTTAACTTTTGTTCAGTTACACCCAACTTCGCCGCCGCTGCTGCAAAATCAGGGTGATGTGGTCGCTGCTGTCCGTCTTGTCCTTCCTGTGGTTGGTTGGGCTGTTGTGAAGCCTGTGCAATCCGATGGGATGGATTAGCAGCATTTACCTGATTCAGCGAAATCAACCCAAATGTACCAGCCAGAACGGAAATTGCTGTTACGACTACTGCTTTATTAATATTCATGTTCATCCCCGGAAAGATTGGTTGTTTATGTTTCTGATTTAACCGACTCAAAATTACAGTTCACCCTGCTTGTGGATTACAATTTTGTAATTTTTGTGCCTAGTACCCTGCTCAAATCACGTCATCTGAAGCCCAACATCAAAGGTTGCTGCATAGCCTTGTCCATTCTTGGTGAGCTTAAGCAACATTTGCTCGCCACCATCTTGAAAAATTCCGTCATCAGCATTCTTCTGCGTGCGCTGTCCCTTGCTGGCGTAGGGTGCTTGGGTGTACACGCGATCGCTTATTGCATCATCAAAATATAGCTGGGATGTAAACTCGTAGCCTTGGTCTGATGTCCCATCTGTGCGGACTTTAAAGTGAATATGCACAGTTCTACCTTGATACCAACCAGGGTAAATAGTTGTGAACTGGACATTTCCCTTAGCGTCGGTTACTTGATAGCCACGCAGAAACTTTTTGCCGACAGTATTAAAACTGCGGTCTGTCACATCCGAATAAACACCCAGTGCGTCACAGTGCCAAAGATCCACGATCGCACCTACCATCGGTGTGCAACCATTACTACCTACCTGAGAAACGTGCAGCGTTAATTGCAGTGGTAAGCCTTCTTTAACCGAACCATCCGCCGGATCGGAGCGAATATCAGAGCGATTGAGCTTCTCGTCTACGAAATACGGCCCTTCGGTCTGCTGTGGACTCACGACACAGGCAGGTGTAGATGATGCTAGAACGGCTACACTCGACTGTGCTTGTGTGGAACTGGACTTTTTCGGAATGCATCCCACCACAAATATTGCGGTTCCGGCTGCTCTAAATAGAGCAAGTGCTTCTCTTCGAGTTAAAATTCGACCTAATTGGCGATTGTTTTTCATGATGTCTAACTTTTAGATTTAATCCCGACCAGCGATGTTTATTTCTTGGAGATCCCCCTTAGTCCCCCTTAAAAAGGGGGAAAATTAACTTTGGGGGGTTGGGGGGATCTAAGCTTAAATGAACGTATTGCTTTCTAACCCGTCTTGAATTACGAATTACGATCAACGATTATTCGGTCTTACCTGGTTGCGATTTGCGTCCTGATGGGGTTGAGGAAGACGCTTTTTCTGTTGTGGGCGGGGTTGACGATGCTTAACCTGTGGTTTTTCATTCGGTCTTTGCTGTTGTGCAATCTGTGGATTGCGATCGCGTGGATTAGCGGCGTTCGCCTGATTGGGTGCAACAAAACCAAATGTGCCAATCACAAAAGGAATCGCTACCACGGCTAAGACTCTACGAATATTCATCTCAATTAACCTCGAAAATCACTGTTGCTTACATTTATGATTAATCCACTCCAAAATGACAGCTTGCCTAGTTTCTAAATTACACTTTTGTAATTTGAGCTAAAGAGTAATCAATCTAAAATGGAACAATAGATGAAGTAATAAATGCTTGTGAACGTTCTGTTTGTCGAAGATGAAGCAAAAATTGCTAACTTCGTCCGGGCTGGGCTGAAGGAGCAGGGATTTGTCGTAGACTACTGCGACAACGGTGATGATGGATATCTGCGGGCATTGGATAACGAATACGATGCGATTATTCTTGACATCATGGTGCCAGGAAAAGATGGACTATCGATTCTCAAACAATTGCGGCGGGAAGGTCGCAATGCTCCGGTGATTTTGTTGACGGCTCGTAATGAACTAGACGATCGCCTCGAAGGTTTGAACTTGGGAGCCGATGATTACATTGCCAAACCGTTTTTTGTCGAAGAGTTAGCAGCTCGCATTCATGCGGTTGTGCGTCGGAGTGTAGGCGATCGCCAAAATCTCCTTGCAGTTGGACCTATTAAACTCGATCGCATTACGCGAGAAGTTACTTGCAATCAACGAGTCATAGAACTCACCAGCCGCGAGTTTAATTTGCTGGAATATCTCATGCGCTCTCCCGGACGAGTTTTCACCCGTACCCAAATCCTAGAACATATTTGGGGCTACGACTTTAACCCCAACACTAATGTTGTGGATGTATGTATCCAGCGAATGCGCAAAAAAATTGACCCCATCGATGAAGCCAGCTGGATTGAAAGCATTCGCGGCGTTGGCTATCGGTTTCGCAAGCCAGAATCTTCATCGTGAAACAACTGCGTTCATTTCGACTCCGGATTGCCTTATTGTCTGCTGCTCTAGCTGGTAGCACATTAGTAGGGTTTGGTGCAGTCTCCTGGTTTCAGATTTACAATGCCAAGATGAGCCGCCTGGATGCAGAATTGTTAAATCAGTTGATGCGTGCTAGTCGTCCACCTGAAAAAGAGCGATACTCCGAAGGAGTCGCTCCGCGATCGCATCTCCGCCCAGAACCACTAGCTTTTGGTTTGGGAGCCAATACAAAAACTCCTATCGCCCTGCTGGTACTAGACGCCAACGGCAATACAATTTTTCAATCTAACTCCCTACCTACGGATGTTGAGGTGAACAGTCTGCTAGTTAAGCGTCTTCAATTAACACCTGCACCCCCGCCTAGAGAACGACCAAATCCATCCGTAGATCAACCGCCATTTCGCCCACTTCCCCCGCAATTTATTACTGCACAGACAGCAAAAGCCAGCTGGCGAATTGGAGCGACTAAATTTCCCAATACTCAAGTTGCGATCGCTGTTAGCTTGCAAGCCGTCAATCAAGAGATGGCTAGCATTCGCAATATCTTCCTAGTTTCCATTCCGGGAGCGTTGCTACTGGTTGCGGTCGGAGCATGGTTGGTTTCTGGTAGTGCATTGCGTCCCATCGGTCAATTAACAGGTGTCATTCAACAAGTGACAGTCAAAGGGCTAGATCAGCGAATTCCCATTGGTACAACAGATGTTGAATTTGTTGAACTAATTCAGGTGTTTAACCAAATGCTGTCACGCCTGGAACGCAGTTTTACTCAAGCCTCCCGGTTCAGTGCTGACGCCGCCCACGAACTGAAAACCCCACTGACCATTCTGCAAGGCGAACTGGAAAGAACTCTGCAACAGGTTGACCCCGGAAGTGAAGTGCAACAGCGCCTCAGCAATCTGTTGGATGAAGTGCGCCGCCTAAGTGGAATTATGCGGAAACTCTTGCTGCTATCTCTGGCAGATGCAGGACAAATGAGCTTGTATTTAGTTGAAGTAGATATGTCACAGTTGCTGATGGAGATGGTCGAGGATGTAGAACTATTGGCTCCTCACTTGAGTTTGCAAACTGATATTCCTGCTGGACTAAAGGTACAGGGCGATCGCGATTTGCTCATGCAAGTTCTACAAAATCTGTTGAGTAATGCCATCAAATACAATCTTGCCAACGGCTGGATCGAGATTCATGCAGAGAAAACCCAAACAACTCTCCAGGTGACAATTGCCAATGCATCAAAAGACATTCCAGTGAGCGATCGCGATCGCCTTTTTGACCGCTTCTATCGTGGCGATCCGGCCCGTACCCGTAAGGTAGAAGGAATCGGACTCGGACTCAGCCTCGCCCGCGAAATTGCTCGCGCCCATCGTGGCGACCTCACTCTTAATTCCCCATCTAACGGTCAAACAGCCTTCACCCTTACCTTGCCGATTACTCATTAAAACTGACGCGGAAACAGACAGACGCGGTGAAGTTGATATAAGAGAACTCCAAAAAATAAATTATCCAATTTCTGCGTTTATCACTACTATCAAATTCTTCTCCCCCAGCTTCAAAAATTACTGCCGTTCACACACCAACACGGTTCCCCGTTCCCCACGAGTGATCCGTAGTTCCTCATCAAGATAGAGAATTTCTAAACGACCTTTAGGCGATCGCTTCATACTAAAAGCAACTTCTCCGGTTTCTAGATTCATACCTTGAGTAGGAACTAAACCAAACATCAGTCTGAAGAAAGCCGACTTCAATTTTTCTTGCCAACTTATCCTAGAAGCTGATTGTTGATTGCCAAAAACTGCTTGCCACTCCGCTATGTTTGTTGACTCTTGCGGCGCTAAAGTTCCTCCCGTAAATTGTACTTGCAGCACTGTGTCGTTTAGAGGAGAACAGACTCCTTGGGTGCGAACAGTTCCAGCTAGCTTGGGAAGCGACTCATCAATTGTCGTAAATTCCACAATGATATCGTGGCTGCGCTGTTCACCATTGCCCAACAAAAACACGGGTTGTAGCACTCGCTTAATAACTACTTTTAGTTGTGTTGGTTGAAACATATTGAAAGCCACGCGACCAAGAGTGTAGGCAAAGCTGCCATCTGGAAGTTGCTCTGCTTCTGGGAAATTTGGCGCACTAATCAATAACCAATTACTATCCAGTAGCGTACCGCTATGGGTTGGTGCGATCGTCGGGTTGAGAACTTGGAGATTCTCAATTGCACCAATTACGTGTTTTTCTTTGGTATTTCCACCACTAGCAGCCAGCGCCTGACGCAAATCTTGTTTCGCAGCTTCACATTTTCTGGTATCTACTGCCATAGGTTGAAATTGTCTAGCTCAACTGATGCTACTTTAGCAAGAAAGGCCAGGCAGAGGAGGCAGTTCATGGGGAAATACCCTCACTATCTCAATGGTGCGGCTATTGCACAAAGCCTGCCTACCCTTCTTCTGCAAAGACGCTACGCGTAGCTTGCTTAAGCGTAAGTAGAACGGTGCAAATAAATCAAAGTATGTAACGAAAAGTAAAGTTGCCTAAAAACCTCTTCCCTTCTGCCCTCTGCCTTCTGCCTTGTCATAACGACAATTATTTAACACCGACCTACTTAGGAGTCTACGGCGTACACACAAGTCTTAAAATTCAACCTAACGCTTGGTTTCGTCGTCTAGCTTTAGGTTGT
>NZ_MTAV01000093.1 GCF_002154695.1 Nostoc sp. T09 | reverse complement strand
ACAACCATCAAACTCTGGAGTTTGGATGGAAAGCTCCTCAAAACTTTCACTGGTCATAGCGATTCAATGAATAGCGTCAGCTTCTCCCCCGACGGCAAGACCATCACCTGCGCCAGTCTTGACAACACAGTCAAACTCTGGAGTTTGGATGGAAAGCTCCTCAAAACTTTCACTGGGCATAGCAATTCGGTGAATAGCGCTAGCTTCTCCACCGACGGCAAGACCATCGCCTCCGCAAGCCGTGACAACACAATCAAACTTTGGAGTTTGGATGGAAAGCTCCTCAAAACTTTCACTGGGCATAGTGATTGGGTTTATAGCGTCAGCTTCTCCCCTGACGGCCAGATCATGGCCTCCGCCAGTCTTGACAAGACCATCAAACTCTGGAGTTTGGATGGAAAGCTCCTCAAAACTTTCACTGGGCATAGTAGTTCAGTTAATAGTGCCAGCTTCTCCCCCGACGACAAGATAATTGCCTCCGCCAGTCTTGACAAGACCATCAAACTCTGGAGTTTGGATGGAAAGCTCTTCAAAACTTTCACTGGGCATAGCAATTCGGTGAATAGCGTCAGCTTCTCCCCCGACGGCAAAACTCTTGCCTCCGCTAGTAATGACAAGACCATCAAACTCTGGAGTTTGGGAGGCAAGCTCCTCAAAACCTTCACTGGGCATACTGATTCAGTTTCTAGTGTCAGCTTTTCCCCAGACAGCAAGATGATTGCCTCTGCCAGTACTGATGGAACCATCAAACTCTGGAGTTTAGAAGGCTCGCTCCTCAAAACCTTTACTGGGCATAGTGATTCTTTTTTGAGCGTCAGTTTCTCCTCCAACGGTAAGACGATTGCCTCTGCCAGTGCTAACGGAACCATTAAACTCTGGAGTCTTAATGGGCAGGAACTCAAACCCTTGACTGGACATAGCGGTTCGGTTCATAGCATCAGCTTCTCACCCGATGGCAAGACGATTGCTTCCGCTAGTGCTGACAAGAGCATCAAACTCTGGAATCTCGATGGCAAAGAACTTAAAACCTTGACTGGGCATAGCGATTCGGTGAATAGCGTCAGCTTCTCACCCGATGGCAAGACAATTGCTTCCGCCAGTGATGACAAGAGCATCAAACTCTGGAATCTCGATGGCAAAGAACTTAAAACCTTGACTGGGCATAGCGATTCGGTGAATAGCGTCAGCTTCTCACCCGATGGCAAGACGATTGCTTCCGCCAGTGATGACAAGAGCATCAAACTCTGGAATTTGGATTTAGAGAATCTTCTGATTTTGGGGTGCAATTGGCTGCAAGATTATCTGCCTAATCATCCTGAGACTTTAGCTGAACTACAGCCATGCGTAGCTACAACTTTGGTTACCCAAGGTGAGAAGTTAGCCGGCACAGGTGAAGTTGAGAAAGCAGTTGCTAAATTTAAACAAGCCAAGGAATGGAACCCTGAATTAGATATTAATCCAGAGACGAAAACAGAAACTCTAAACTTAATTTTTCAAGGCAAAGAATTGGCGAAACAAATTGATATTCAGGGTGCAGTTGCTAAGTTCAAAAAAGCACAGCAGTTAACTCCTAACATCGACCTTGAGCCAAAAACAACAGCCTTAGACAATAATCCAGAAGCATTTGCCAGAAAGCTTGCAATCTCAGAATTAGATACCCTCTTGAAAGATGAACTAGCAAGTCAAGATGATTTGAAAAAAGCTATTTCAGCTTATGCTAAAGCTAAAAAACTTAACCCAAACCTAGAAATCTCTGCTGACTCTTGGAGTAGACTGTGTTGGGATGCTAGCTTGTATCGTTATGCAGCTAATTTCATGTTTGCTTGTGAAAAAGCCGTTACTCTTGCACCTAAGGATGGAGGTATCCGAGATAGTCGTGGTCTTGCTAGGGCACTTACTGGCGATACTAAAGGCGCTATTGAAGATTTCCAAGCGTTTATCCAATCGTCTAATATTAATTCTGAGCAGAAATCACAACGCCAAGGTTGGGTTAATGCCCTCAGTGCTGGTAAGAATCCGTTTACAGAGGAAGAGTTGCAGAAGCTACGCCAGCAGTAGGGTGTGTTATGCCGTAGGCTAACGCACCTTGAATCGTTGATGATGCGTCGGTGCGTTGCGCTGCGCGACAACACACCCTAGATTTACTACATTTACTTTTAAATTTCTCCTTTTGAGCTTAGGCGAGCTTTTCGTAGACATCGCACTTTACAATTTCCATAAATTAGCTAGTCATTTTTATATTTTGAGTAAACAAAAAGGCTTGTAACTTTCTCATTTAGCTGTTTCAAGTAGGCAAAAAGCCATTTCACCTACCCAAAAAGCCATTTCATCTACTCAAAAAGCCATTTCACCTACTCATTTTGGTGTTTTCCGCAAGCCAAAAGTCATTTCACCTACTTAAAAAGCCTTATCGCTTACTCATTTTGGTAAATCACGCACTCATTTTAGTGTTTTCCGCAGGTAAAAAGCCTTATCGCTTACTCATTTCGGTAAATCACGCACTCATTTTGGTGTTTTCCGCAAGTTTTTGGGCTGATTACTTGCTCAAAAAGTGTGATGTCTGACAACACGCTGCTGTGCAGCTACGCTTTCTTGTTTTTTGTGATGCCTACGGCGGGCTACGCCTACGCATTTGTTCTCAAATCAAATTGGATAGTTGAATTTAGACACCAGAAAGGTAGCAACATCCAACTTTATCGCAGAGTTTGTTGGGTTCTCATACCATTTTATTAAACACTAATACATATATATTTCGCGTAGGGGCAAGGCATTGCCCATTGGTGTCAACTTAAGAAGATAAAGCCCAAATTTGTTGGGTGTAAGCGTCAATA
>NZ_MTAV01000092.1 GCF_002154695.1 Nostoc sp. T09 | reverse complement strand
CAAGCATAAAGACTGTTTTACTTCTGAATTCTGAATTCTAACTCCTGAATTCTGCTGTAATTAATCGAGTCATTGCAACATCATCTCAACCATTGCCCCCAATATACAAAGAGTTTTAGAAAATTTTACGCTTTAGTCAGCCACGACTCTAAGGCAGTTTTTGCTATTCTCGTTGTCACAAAAATAATGAACATGCTCAAAATACCACTTTTGTAGAGGTTCTTATTTACATCATTCTCAATCTGAGGTTTATAGGTACGAGAGGTATGATAGTAGCAATTACGGTAAAGTGCGCATGTAGTTGCGTCAGTAGTTTGAGCGATCGCTAAAGTTGCTATAGATGCTATTGAGCCTGCAAGAATAAAAGATGTAAAGCGATTCATAAGTAGTAAGCTTAGAAAATCGATATTACTTACTACACCTGTAAATACAAGAATTTCTGAAATCTAGCTAAAATTGCTCCAAAGCATAGACTGCAAGACTTTTAGCCAATCAGTATTTCCCTTATACGTGACTTAACCCAGATTTAATTAACAATCTTCATAAACTACAGACACCTTATGAGTAAATCCTACCTAAGAGAAATTTTGTGTAAGCCTTGAATATCCAGATTTATTACCGTACTGCTCATTTACTACTTAAAAAGGTAGCCTGGAAGTGGCGGTTGTTCACTTGCATATACCCATCATGTTGCCTAAACCCAAGAAATATTGGACACCTTCACACTGGGCAAGTTGGAAGCCCTTTGGCATTGGCGAACAGTACCCGAATAACTACTGGGAAGTTTTTCGGGCCATGTGGTTGTCACGTAAGCAGCTGCCTTATGCATGGAATATTTTAAATAAGGGTGTCTGTGATGGTTGCGCTTTAGGAACCACCGGGATGAAGGATTGGACGCTTGATGGTATTCATCTCTGCAATGTGAGGCTGCGGCTGTTACAAATGAATACTATGCCAGCTTTGGACCCAGCGCTGCTGAAGGATATTTCACTGTTGCAAACTCAAAAAAGTGCTCAATTGCGTGATTTGGGAAGGCTTCCCTATCCAATGATCCGTCAACGGGGAGAAAAAGGTTTTCAGCGTGTAAGTTGGGACCAAGCCCTAGAAGTTATTGCCAGTCGTATTCGCGCTACTTCACCAAACCGCCTCAGTTTTTACATTACCAGTCGCGGCACTGTTAACGAAACCTACTACGCCACCCAGAAAGCTGTGCGGGCAATGGGATGTAACAATATTGATAATGCTGCCCGGATCTGTCATTCCCCCAGCACCGCAGGTCTGAAGTCTGCTCTTGGTGTGGGAGCTACTACTTGTTCTTATAAAGACTGGATTGGTACTGATTTATTGGTCTTCATTGGCTCTAATGTTGCTAACAATCAGCCTGTCACTGTGAAGTATCTCCACTATGCGAAGAAAGCTGGTACAAAAATTGTAGTGATTAACACTTACCGCGAGCCTGGAATGGAGCGCTATTGGGTGCCTTCAATTGTAGAAAGTGCTTTATTTGGCACCAAGTTTGCCGAAGATTTCTTTCTGGTCAGCTTGGGCGGAGACATGGCATTTTTGAATGGCACAATTAAGCACATGATTGCCAACAACTGGCTAGATCAGTCGTTTATTGAGCGTTATACAAGCGGTTTTGAGGAACTCAAGGCATTGCTGTCCAGCCAATCGTGGGAAGAATTAGAACGGCTTTCTGGAAGCACCCGCGATGAAATGTATGCCTTTGCCAAAATGGTTGGTAAAGCCAACAAAGCTGTATTTGTCTGGAGCATGGGAATCACCCAGCATGAATGTGGTGAAGATAATGTGCGCAGTATCATCAACTTAGCACTCACCAAAGGTTTTGTCGGTCGGGAAGGCTGCGGTTTAATGCCAATTCGCGGTCACTCTGGAGTGCAGGGTGGTGCAGAAATGGGATGTTACGCTACAGTGTTTCCTGGTGGTAAGCCCATCACTTCAGAAAATGCTACCCAATTAAGTCAGATGTGGGGTTTTGAAGTACCTGCAACTCAAGGTTTAATTGCTCCAGAAATGATTAATGCAGCGCATCAGGGACAGCTAGATGTGTTATTTTCTGTGGGAGGTAATTTTCTAGAAGTATTGCCAGAACCGGATTATGTCGAAGCTGCACTAAAGCGGATACCACTGCGGGTGCATATGGATATTGTGCTTTCTAGCCAAATGTTAGTGGAACCTGCGGATACAGTAGTGCTTTTACCTGCTACAACTCGCTACGAAATCCCAGGAGGAGTAACAGAAACTAGCACCGAACGGCGAGTAATTTTCAACCCCGAAATTCCAGGGCCGCGCGTTGGAGAAGCGCGTCCAGAATGGCAAGTATTTATGGAATTGGCAAAACGGGTAAGGCCAGATTTAAAAGACAAGCTGAGTTTTGAAAATACAGCTATAATGCGCCAGGAAATTGCCCAAGTTGTTTCCCAATACGCTGGAATTCAACACTTACAGCAACAGGGAGATCAATTTCAGTATGGTGGTTCCCATCTGTGTTTTGGCTGGAGCTTTTCTACACCCAATGGCAAAGCACACTTTACGCCTTTATCTCCACCTCAAAAACAATTACCAGCAGGTTGTTTCTTTGTAGCAACGCGGCGGGGTAAGCAGTTTAATAGTATGGTACAAGAACGCAAAGATGCGATTACTGGGGCAGTAAGAGAAGCAGTATTAATCAATGCCTCTGATGCGGAAATATTAAGTTTAAAAAATGGTGATCGCGTAATTCTTAAAAATGATTTAGGCGAGTTACAAGGACAAGTTTATTTAGCACCGATTCAACCGGGAAACTTACAAGTACATTGGCCTGAAGGAAACATACTCCTAGATAAAAGTAAGCGTTCTGTAGAAGGAGTACCCGATTACAATGCGATCGTACATTTGGAAAAAATCTGAATTTAGTTTCATCCAGCTACACTAAAACTTATATCATCCAAACACTTGCAGCCATGTCCGTCGCCAAAGATTTACCTACCCCAGAAGGTGTTATATTTCCAGACAGTGATTTATACAGTGACGAACCGCCTTTGGAAAGCTATCTACATTTACAGCAGATGTTGCTGTTATTAAAATGCCTGGAATGGTGGTGGCGAGACCAGCAGCATTTTAATGATTTTTTTGCTGCTGGCAATCTTACTATTTATTACAGTCAACGTCAGCGTAAGTCAGAAGATTTTCGCGGCCCTGATTTTTTTGTTGTACTCAACACTGAAAACCAACCTCGTGACACTTGGGTTGTGTGGGAAGAAGACGGCAAATATCCAAACTTAATTATAGAATTACTTTCTCCAACAACGGCATCGGTTGACAAGGGCTTAAAAAAACAAATTTATCAAGATATTTTCCGCACTCCAGAATACTTCTGGTTTGACCCCAAGAATTTAGAATTTGCCGGGTTTATCTTAGTTGGTGGTACATACCATCCCATAGAACCTAATCCTCAAGGTTTGTTATGGAGTCAGCAGCTAAGTTTGTACTTGGGTGTGCATGAAAATAAATTGCGCTATATTACTGCGGAAGGACAGCTAATTCCTACACCAGAAGAATTTGCTCAACAAGAAAAGCAACGCGCCGAACAAGAAAAGCAAAAAGCTGAACGCCTAGCAGCAAAACTGCGAGAATTAGGTATTGATCCAGAGAATTTATAACAGTGGTACGGAAGAGAAAGCCAAATGCACTAAATCCTACTAATGATTAAACCTTTGGGAAGCAAGACAAAAGCTACTGTCTGGGTGGTAGAAAATGGCAAAATGCGTACTCGCTTTGATCATCTCACCACTGAAGAGCCATTAGAGATTCGGCTAGTTTCTCAGAATCGCACTATAGCTGTTACTATGCGAACACCAGGGGCAGATTTTGAATTAGCCGCTGGTTTTTTATACGGTGAAGGAGTCATTAACTCTAAAAAAGATATTCAACGCATGAGTTATTGCGTCGATGAATCTGTAGATGGTGAGCAGCGTTACAACATAGTAAATATAGAACTCCGAGAAGGGTTGATTCCAGATTTACAACCGTTGGAGCGACACTTTTATACTAATAGCGCTTGTGGGGTGTGCGGTAAAGCTAGCCTTGAAGCTTTACGTTTGCGGGGTTGTCCAATAATTCCCCTAGGCCCTATGGTTACACCAGAAATTATTTACAGCCTACCAGAACAGCTCAGATCTGCTCAAGGTATCTTTACTGCTACAGGCGGCTTGCACGCTGCGGCTGTGTTCGATGCCCAAGGACAAATGTTAAATTTGCAAGAAGACATCGGCCGTCATAATGCTTTAGATAAATTGATTGGTTTAGCTTTACTTAATGATGAGTTGCCTTTAAATAATCATATTGTCATGGTTAGTGGACGCTCTAGCTTTGAGATTTTACAAAAATCTACTGCTGCTGGGATACCTATTGTCTGTTCTATTTCGGCTCCTAGCAGTTTAGCTGTTTCTGTTGCTAAAGAATTCGGGATTACTTTAATTGGATTTCTGCGGGGAGAACGTTTCAATATCTACACTGGTTGGGAAAGAATAAATGCTATTTGATCGTCGTGGGTGCAAGCCAATTTACTAACCTGGCTTATGGCAAGTTTAATGATGATTATAAAAATTAAGACTCAACTATGAATCATTAATTTTTACCAAGCTGTTTTCTATAAAATATATAGCTATTTCATACCCTTTTAGTTATTGATTTGAGAAATATCTCATCGGCAATAAATAAAAGCTAGCTTTTGTAATACATAATTAATTACCAGTAAAAATATTGATAATTAAGGAAACTAATCCTATGTCAACTGTAACCATTGAAAAAATTGTTGCTGCTTACTTTGCAAATATTGCAACCATGAATCCCGAAGGCTGGGTAGAAAACTTTGCCGAAGATGCATTAAGTTACGATCCAGTCGGTGAACCACCTACAAAAGTGCATGAGGGATTTCGTCAATTTATAGGGCAGTTGCAAGCGGTCTTTGAAAAACTAGAACCAACAACCGAGCACATTTTTATAGCTGGTAATGAGGCAGCAGTTAAGTGGAAAATGCAAGGAGTGAGCAAAACTGGTAAATCAGTAAATTTTGAAGGAATTACGATTTTTGAGATTAACGAAGCAGATAAGATTCAAACTATTCGCGCTTACTGGAATCCAGCAGCAATGGTGGCTCAACTGCGCGCTTAGAATTACTTTTTTGGTAGTTCAAACTATCCAGATTAGCCGCTGTGCGTTAGACTAAAGGCATTGGGAGCAAAATCTCTGGCAGTAAGTTCAACCAACGACTAATCTTCACCACTCCAGCGACAATGTCTCAACAGCATAATGAATCACCCCAAATTCAGCAAATAATCGGACTGAAAGCAAATCACTTTGCTGATTTAGTTAGAGCCGCACAATTAATTTTCGACCCCGCAGCAGGACTTTCTGGCAGAAA
This sequence comes from Nostoc sp. T09, assembly GCF_002154695.1. GTDB lineage: Bacteria > Cyanobacteriota > Cyanobacteriia > Cyanobacteriales > Nostocaceae > Aulosira. Next base: position 39,633 of record NZ_MTAV01000092.1, on the reverse strand, counting down.
TGTAAACGTTGACTGGCGAGAGTTCGGTATTCCCCTTGATGTGGCGGAAAATCTCAAATTACTTGGTGAGCAGTATCGATATGCATCTCCTCATATTCCTGTAGAAAACATTTGGAGTCAATTGACTCTAGAAACTCGTATTTGGTTCATGGAACATAAAGATGAGTTGTGGCAGTTAGAGGAAGCTTTCCCGGCTCTTGATGAAGACTAGGCTTTAGTCAGCGAGATGAAAAATGGATTGATGCCAAGATAGCTGAAATAGTAAACAACTAGACTCTAGAAAAAATACAGTTTGTACGTAGGGGCACAACTTATGTTGTGTCCTTACTGTATGATTAACTACAAAAATTATTTAGAAACTGCTTTTGATAATGCTGTGGTTACATTATTTATATAAAAATTCTATGTCATTGGTTAGAACATTTGAATTTAAACATTATCTGAGGTATTGCGCGAGCGCATTAGCTTATAGGCAAAGTTAAACTAATTAAAAATGCGCTTTATCAATGAATCATAGCTTTAGCATTGCTCCCATCGTGGAGGACTCCACTGCTGAAAATCCTACCGTTGCTCCACAAAACCTATTTGTCAAGCAACTAGCTGTCCTAATTTTAGAAATGCTGCTAGCATTGCCTTTAGGTTTAAGTTTAGCAAGGTTCCACATTGGGGGAATTGCTTGGATATTTGGGGGTATCGCTGCTGGTACTGTAATTTTACAGGGATGCCGAATTTTCTATCAATATTCTCCCAAACCTAACCGAACTGCTAGAAAGGTTGGCATGGGATTAGTAGGATTAACAGTTGGAGCCGCAAGTAGCCATAGCGATTTAGCTACTGTAACTTCTGGTATTCCGATTTTTGTTTTACTAACATTTTTTCTTCTACTTTGTGGTAGTGGTATTGGCTACATTTATTCCCGCCTGAGCAAAACTAATTTGTTAACAGCAATGCTAGCTACAGTTCCCGGTGGTGTGGGAATTATGGCAGCTATTGCCGCCGATTATGGCAGAAATGTCACCTTAGTGGCATTAGTTCAAGCCTTGCGCGTCACTTCTGTGGTTTTTCTTATTCCTTTTATCGCTAGAACCACAGTTGGTAATTCTTGGAATCCACAAACAATCTCTATTCAAAGTAATCTACTGAGTTTCGAGCCATCACAATTAGGATTACTCTTGTTAGCACTGGGGGTAACTGGATTTGCAGTTTATTTATCGATATTATTTAAGATTCCCGCAGGCGATTTTTTTGGTGCATTGTTAATTGGTATAGGATTTAATCCCGTGCTAAATTTGCTGCCTTTTGTACATAATCTTCACTTTACTCCACCATCACTGATTAATATAGTTGGTCAAATGCTATTAGGAATTACCATTGGTGAGTATTGGGGAGATAAACCTACTTTTGGGAAACGCACAGTAGCCTATGCTGTGATGTCTGTAGCAATGACTTTAATTGCTGGTGCGATCGCTGCTATGCTGGCTATGCAATTAACTTCTTGGGATTGGTTAACTTGTCTATTAGTTACCGCACCAGGAGGTTCAGCAGAAATGATTCTAGTTTCCTTAGTATTGAATCATAATGTTGAAGTTGTCACAACTGGTCATTTAGTCAGGTTGATTGCAATTAATAGTTCTTTGCCAATTTGGATATTTCTGTTTCGCCGTCTTGATGGGAACTTATCTACTTGACAGTCAACCCTGAAATTGATTCCGGGAACCCTGAAGTTGATTCTGGGTACGCGAAACACGCAAACGTCAACCCTGAAATTGATTCTGGGTACGCGAAACACGCAAACGTTAACCCTGAAGTTGATTCTGGGTACGCGAAACACGCAAACGTCAACCCTGAAGTTGATTCTGGGTACGCGAAACACGCAAACGTCAACCCTGAAGTTAATTCTGGGAACCCTGAAGTTGCTTCAGGCTGCTGTTTTAATGTAGGGTGTGTTGCGCTACGCGACAACACACCGACGCGCCATTAACAATTCAAGGTGCGTTAGCCTACGGCATAACACACCCTACGAAGTAATTACAAATTACCTGTAATCCTGGCGTTGAATATCCCGTAAACGTGCAGCATCACGCATATTGTAATCAGCGCGAGTAAAGCGATTTAGCTGCATTTCAAAGAATTCTCGATTTGCTTGTAAATGTTTGGGATTTGTGTCATCTAAAGGATATAAAAGTGCAGTTCGTAATGCTTGAATTACCGCCGAAGTTACATTGTACATTGAGCGTTGGAAACTAATTCCTAACTGAATCAACATATCTTCTTCGCCACGGCAATATTTTTTGTAATAATCAACAAGATATTGGGGTAAGAAGTGTAACATATCTTGCATCAACAGTGTTGGCGGAATACCAGCAGTACCTACAGGAAACACATCAGCGTAGAGAATGCCATAGTGGAAATCTTTTTGCTCGTCAGGTACTTGACCTGCTTGAGCATTATAAGATTTTGTCCCCCGGAAAGGGGCTGTGCGGTAGAAAACTGCTTCTACATAGGGTAAGGCGGCTTCGTATAGCCAGGTAAAACCTTTAGATTTGGGAATAATTTCATAGCACTCCCCATCAATATATACATGATGGTAAATCGGACGACCTGCGATCGCAAAAATGCCATTCACCAAAAAGTTCATCGCATCGGGGACACCTTTAAACCCACCTTCGTCGTAGATATCCGACATTTCAAAGAACACAGGTGCCATGACTTCCCAGAATAAGCCTAAGTTAGAGTAGTAAGACATCTGGCGACACTGTTCCAAAAACATATTCGGGAACAACTTGTGCAGTGTCAACATTACTGGATTACCTTTGAAATAAGCTTTAATTGCCCTATCAGCATTAGCTTTATATTCTTCCGAGTCGAGGTAAGCGTCAAACTGGTTCACTGGCGCATACATTTGACGATGCCAAAGCATAGCCCGCATACAAGCTTCAGCAAACTCCATGTTAATGCGATCGTGGAATAGATGGTGAAATAATTTGGGCATTTTGCCAGTTTCACCTTTTTCGATAAATGCCAATAATTCTGGATGGGCTGTAGCTTGTCCGCGCCAAATGCGTAAATCGGCATCATCACCAGCATAATGATTATGTCGGTCTAAATACTCTTTAGGTAAGAAGTATTTAAAGAAAGGAAAGGGATTTAAAAATTCGCGTTCAGCAATATAAAGTAAATCGCGCCAGTAAAAATCCATCGGCACTGCATAAGCTTTATACAAGCCGATAATTTGCATTAGGTTTTCTGGAGTATCGGGTAGCATCGAACCGCCAGCTTCTAAGCGATGAATTACTTCTGCAAACTCATGATGGGAAGGAGGTAATTTAGTTACTTTATCAACAGTTGTTGTCATAATATAAATCCTCTTTTAGTTCTCTGATTTTTTGTAAAGGCTGTCATTTATCATTAGTAGTTTCTGATAATTATTTTAAAACTACTATAATGATGGCTCTTCTTGAATTTGGTTATTTTGGATTAATAAATTTTCCCGAATTTTCAGGGCATGGAAAATACTCAAAACATCATGTGTCCATACTGGCAGAATGATTGTCATGGCTATTTCCTCAATACTGTAGACTACGCCAGCAATACAAGTCAGCCATAAGGCAATTCCTGCGTAGTTAAAGCCAAACAGAGAAATAATCGCAATACAAAGAGTAATTCCCCAAAACTTAGCTGAGTAGGTGTGATAGCTAGCAGGTTTACCATATTTAACTAAATTCACTATCCACCATATCAATTGTGCGAAAACAACTGTGAGTAATGGTATGCGATCAGCAATTAAAACATCTTTATATACCAACCAAGCACTCACAAATATGCAACTAAAAAGGCAGACATCAGCCCAACTATCAGCTTGTCTTAATTCGGCAGTACTGACACCAAGCCTTCGGGCAATAATTCCATCAAAAATATCAGAGAGGAAGGCAGCGACAAAACCAACAATGAACCAAATACTTGTTTTGCCATCAAGGGCATCCCAGAGGAGAAATGGAGAAATTAAAAAGCGAAATATTACAAGTCCACTGGGAATTAATTTAAGATTCATCCTTCCTCCTAATATTGCTAAATATCTCTTCTTAGCAATCTTAAATCATTTGAGAAAGTCTCTTACTTTCCTTTTCTTCGTGTACTTTGTGTCTTCTCTGCGAGACGCTGCGCGAAGGCGGTTCGTTTAGTTTTTGGTGGGCAATGCCCACCCGACTTGGCAGTTTGATAAATTACCTAAGTTGTGACTTATTTATGGTTTTAAAGCAATTTCAGAGTTGACGGTTTTTTCCAACGTAGGAATTGCAGCTACCATTGCTGTAGTTGTTGGTTCACTCCAACGTACTAACCAAGTTGGTTGAACTCCCAAAAAGATGATTAAAGCTGCCAAAATTAACGCTGGTGTTCTCTCAAACCATTCAATTTTAGGATAGTAGGCTAAATTGTCGAGTCTACCAAAACACGTGCGGTTGAGAAGGATGACAAAATAAACGGCGGTTAAACCACTAGCAACTACACACAATATTGTGGGGATAGGAAACGCCGAGAAACTACCTTGAAAGACAATAAATTCTGCAACGAATCCTGTTAAACCGGGAATACCAGCACTCGCCATTCCACTTAATACCAGCAAAGCACTAATTAATGGTAAACCCCGAATTGGACTCATTAAGCCATTGAGTTTATCTAACTCACGAGTTCCAACTTTGGTTTCCACGACTCCCACCAAATGGAACAAGATAGCCAGAATCAAACCGTGGCTAAACATTTGGGCAACAGCACCAACCAGCGCCAGGGAAGTACTAGCAGCACCAGCCAACAAGATATAACCCATGTGACCGATGGAACTGTATGCTACCATGCGCTTGATATCTTTTTGGGCGATCGCAACTACTGCCCCATAAATTGCACTCACTGCGCCCCAAGTTGCTAAAGTAGGTGCAATGGTACTCCAAGCTTGGGGAAACATACCCATGCCAAATCTTAACAGTCCGTAGGTTCCCAGCTTTGCCAACACCCCACCTAAAAGAATCGCAATCGGTGCTGAAGCTTCTACGTAAGCATCAGGTAACCAGGTATGAAAGGGAACCAAGGGAATTTTGATACCAAAACCTAATACTATTCCGGCTAAAAGAATTATTTGCATTCCAGCCGATAGGGTTTGGGTAGAGACTGCATCAAAGGCGAAACTGGTAGAACCAGTCAGCCACACCATACCCAAGAAAGTTGCCAGAATTAATGCCCCGGAAACAGCAGTGTAAATTAGGAATTTTATCCCTGCATAACCCCGTTTTTCCCCTCCCCAAATCGAAATTAGTAAATAGAAGGGGATTAATTCTAGTTCGTAGAACAGGAAGAATAGCAGTAAATTTTCAGCTAAAAATGCACCTGCTACCCCACCACTAACTAATAAAATTAGCGAGTAAAAAAGCCGAGGTCTTTGAGTTTCTTTGCTGCTGCTGTAAATAGCAATCCAGGTAAGCAGGCTATTTAACACCAACATCAATATAGAAAGCCCGTCAACACCTAATTGATAGGTTAACCCGAGAGTTTCATTCCAAGGTATATTCTCTTGAAATTGCATACTCGGATTGCTGATATCAAATTTGAACAGGATAAAAATATTCCAGAGCAAAACTATAGCAGCAAAGTATAATGCGCTTAACCGCACAGTATTGGTAGGCAGATTTTTAGGTATTACTGTGATAATAGCTGCTGCTAAAATCGGGAGCCAAATCAAAACACTTAACATGGCAATTTGTGTAAGTTACTAAAAAGGAGCAATATTCAAAGGAGTCAAGGTCAATAGTCAATAGTTAAGGGACAAATGACCAATGACCAATGACTAATGAACTTAACTAACTAAGCTGACTTTGCCAGTATCTAAATCGTAATAACCACCAACTATTTTCAGTTTGCCGTCTTTGATTAACTCAGAGAGAACAGGGGATGATTTTAACTTGTCAATTTGTCCTAAAACGTTAGCTTTACAAGCATTTTCTAATTTATCTCCTGGTTGCCCTTTAGATTTTTCTACAGCAGGTTGAATTGCAACTAATAAACTACCTATTTGCCCTGGTACTGAGGCACCTTTGATAGTTGCATCTACAGCGCCACATCTTTCATGACCTAGTACCATAATGACTTTGGTACCTAGCACTAAGCTGCCAAATTCTAGGCTACCAATTTCCTCTGGCGTAGCAATATTACCAGCAACACGACAGACAAATAAATCGCCAAGTCCCTGATCGAAAACAATTTCTGAAGGTACTCGTGAATCTGCACAACTTAGAATCGAAGCAAATGGTTTTTGACCTTTTGCAACTTCGCGTAAACGTGATTGGTTTTGGTGGGGGTTGCGTCTTTTTGCTTTTACAAACCTATCATTTCCATCCAATAATTCTTTTAATGCTTCATCGGAAGTGATATCTTTTTTGCTTTGGGCTGCGGCTTTTCCTGGTGCAACTAAATTTCCTCCAACTCCGGCTGCTAATACTCCTGCACTAATTGCCCCTGCACTTAGCTTGAGTAAATTTCTGCGAGAAACATTTGTTTGGCGAGATTGTTTTTTCATTTTCTTCTCCTCACACGTTAAATTTGTCTGCTTCTAAATGTCTTGAAAAGTTTTCTAATCACAGATGAGAAAGGAGTAGTTAGGTTAGAGGCTAGTATTTTTATTCGTCATTCAGCACTGTTTAAATTAGTCAATCACGAAAAATTTTATTTCTTCTAGCCCCTAGTTCCTAATTTCTAATTCCTAAAACATCAAATCTAAAAACTGTACTCCCCAAAATGGCCAGGTTACCCACATTCCCAATACGCCAACGCCCAAAAGCACAGTGAAGGCATAAAATTGGGTTTGTCCAGATGTACTATATTTAAGACCTTCGCCAGTTAATAGCGAGAACAAACCAACCAAATTTACAATGCCATCGACTACAAAACGGTCAAGCATATCGGCAAATTTAGAAAGTTGGGCGACGCTGAAAATAATCGTCATCCGATAGATTTTTGGGGTGTAAAAATCGTATGCGAACAAGTCTTGTAAAGGCTGCCAAGGTAAGCGAATTGGTTTAGGAATATTACCTAAATAAATTACGCCAGTAATGCCACAACCAAAAATACTTGACCAAATTAACAACAGTGCAACATCTTTATTGAGAATTACCCAATTTGGTAGTAATGATAAGCTTTGCAACACTAAGGGAAGATGTAAGACGAAGCCTAGTAAAATCACCATTGGCAATACCATCGGCCAATGAACTTCAGGCGATCGCTCACTCATCTGTTTGGGTTTACCAGCAAAAATCAAACCGAATTCTCTGGTTAAACTTACGGCTGTTAAAGCGTTCACGGCTATAACTACACCTACTAACCAAGGTTGATTTCCCCACAGTCCATCTGTTAATTCCATCAACGCCCAAAAGCCGCCTAGGGGAGGAAACCCAATTAACCCTAAAGTCCCAACAATAAACGCTATTGCAGATATTGGACGACGTGACCATAGTCCACCCAATTGGCTAACATTTTGGGTGATGCTGTTCCAGATAATTCCGCCGGTACTCATAACCAACAGTGCAGCTGATACAGCATGAGCCAGTACTAATAATAGTGCTGCTTCATCTTGTTTCGTGCCGACAGCGATGAACACCAACCCCATGTAAGCACTGACAGAATAGGATTGACAGCGTTTAATATCAATTTGCGCGATCGCAATTAAGGAAGCACCAATGGCTGTAACTGCACCAATTGCTACCAGGGCTGAGGAAACGATGGGCGACAAAGTTAACACAGGTTGGAGTTTAATCAGCACCCACGCACCACTCGCAACCACCACCGAGTTCCGCAAAATTGTACTGGGAACAGGGCCTTCCATCGCTTCATCCAACCACAAATGCAGAGGGAATTGAGCACATTTACCCATTGGCCCTGCAATTAAGGCTAAACCCACTAGCGCCATGATTGTCGGATCAACATTTGCGGTTGTTGCCCATTGAGCTAATTCTGTATAATTCCAAGTTCCGGCTATAGGCCATAGTCCTAACACACCCATCAGTAGGAATAAGTCACCCACCCGTTTGGTAAGGAAAGCATCTCTTGCACCGCTGACTACCAATGGCTGACTGAACCATAAGCCAACTAGCAAATAGGTTCCTAAAGTCAGAACTTCCAGAATTACATAACTAAAAAACAGGTTATTACACAAAGCCAGGGCACACAATCCCGCTTCAAATAATCCTAATAGAGAATAGAAGCGTCCCCAACCCCAATCCATTTCCATGTAACCAATAGCATAAATTTGCGCTAAAAAATTTAAGCCTGTGATTACAATTAAAGCCCCCACACTGATTGAAGAAATTTCGATAGCGATGGTAAGATTTAAACCAGCTGTAGAGAGCCAAGGTATAAATACTTCTATTGGTGGCTGATTCCAAGTAGCGAAAAATGCGATCGCACTGTGCATCAACGCTAAAAATGTCATTACTAAATTGACATAACCCGCCGGTCTCGGGCCAGTACGGCGAATTACTCCCGGCGACCAAGGAACGGCCAAAAGCCCACCTATTAAGGCATAGCACGGAACTAGCCAAACAGTCTCTAAGAGAAACTGAGCCATGAACTTACCTCTTAACTTGCAGCAAAACTTTGGGGTTGTGAATCAAAGAGCTTTGATTGCAGCTAACCCGGCCATTACCGATAATTTGATTTTATCTTTGCTTAATCTTGTTAGAAATAGCTTACCTTTATCTATGACAAAAAGGAAATACTTAAAATAAATAAATCATCGATACTTCCTCTAATTAATTCTTATATAAGGGTTTTATTTGATTAACGAATCATAACTATTAATTTCTATCTATAGATAATCCTTGCTAAGAATAAATACTTATCATTGATTTTTTCAATGGACATAAATGACAAGAGACGCAGTTGATGGCGTCTCTACAAATTTGTTAAATCAGGGTTGACACTTGAGTAACTTTATTATTGAAATCACCAGCCACAATTACTGGCGGTTGGTTAAGTTGGCTGATGGGGGCGGGTTTCATATCGCGGTAGTCGAGGATCTGGACTATGATTAGGTAGGCGATCGCTAAAACCACAGAAATCGCACCTGTAACAATGGCAATTATTTTCGAGCGTTCCATTAGTCTTTCCTGTAAGTGAATGTTTATACTGTGCCGATAGCGTTCTTTATTGTATAGAATACATACCATTCGTAGGAGCATAGTACTGCTGTGCCCGATTGTATATTGCATCCACACGAGAACCGCTATATATCCACATTGCCACAGACCACTCATTTACTGATATATATCACTGCGGTAGGCTATTAAAGAAGAAAGTATCGCCCTAACCGCCATCCCGCCCAGAACTGAAGTTCCGGGCTAATAGCGTAAGTCCACTCAAGTGGACTGAATTATGCAGTTGAGTCTACTTCAGTAGACTTGATCTATTAGACTTGGAATTCATTCCAAGGCGGGTTAGCAGCGAAGCGGAGATTTTATTTGATCAACTAACCTCAACGATGAGCCTTTTATCCTCAACGTTGCACCTTTTATCCTCAACGATGAGCCTTTTATCCTCAACGTTGCGGCTTTTATCCTCGAAGTTGCACCTTTTACTCTCAACGTTGCAGCTTTTATCCTCAACGTTGCGGCTTTTATCCCCGAAGTTGCAGCTTTTATCCTCGAAATTGCGGCTTTTACCCTCAACGTCGCGCCTTTAAGCCAGAATCATACAAAATATTTCACCATTGCTGAATATACAGGCTGAAGCGTGTAGTAAAATTTGCTCATCTGCGTGCTGTGGAACATGGCTTTAGACTTCTCAGGGCAAAATCTCCGAGGACGCAACTTCAAACAACAAGATCTTGCGGGCGCAAACTTTAGCTATGCCGATATCCGAGGAACAAACTTCACCAATGCTAATTTAACAGGCGCAAACTTCAGCCATACCAAAGCTGGATTACAAAAACATTGGATCTTTAACTTAGTATTTATCACATTAGTTCTAATAGTAATACTGGGATTTATAACAGCACTTACTATCCGTCAGGCAGAAGAATACTATTTGAGTGTTGAAGGCATTCAAAAATATAGTGTTTTTCCTGGTGTGATTGTATACATACTATTGCTAATTTTTGCAATCATTACAGTTCACCGAGGTATGGAGACAACTTTCGGGGCTACAGCTTTAGCTTTTGCTGTGGCTGGAGTTGGTACTGTTGCTATTAGCGGGGATAAAGCTTCGTTCGTAGTTTCAATTGGTATTGGAGTTGTGATTATAGCTATGTTTGTAGCTTTAATTGCTTCTGTAGGTGGGGCTGTTATTTGGGCTGATGATTGGGCTGTGGTTCAGGCTGTAGCTTTGTCTTGGTTTGGATCTGGGACTTTCTTTTTAGTGTGCTTGATCATTGGGTCGAAAATTGGGACTGGGTTTTTGGCTGTAGCTTGGACTGGAGGTTTTGCTTTGGGTGGGGGATTGTTAGCCAATTACTTTGGTTGGTTAATTTTATCGAAAAATCAGAAGTTTACATTGATTCAACAGACTGTAGCGATTGTCATTGCCACAGGTGGCACCAGTTTTCGTAACGCCAATCTAACAGATGCTAATTTCACTCATGCAAAACTTAAAAGCACAGATTTTAGAAATGCTAATTTGACTCACACCTGCTGGTTCCAAGCCCAAAAGCTGAATATGGCCCTTATTGGGACAACTTATTTGGAAAAATTATTAGTTCAAAAGTTACTAACTACAAGAAAAGGACAAGATAAAAACTTTGATGGTTTATCGCTACGAGGTGTGAATCTTTGTAGTGCAAACTTAGCAGATGCTAGCTTCATCGGTGCTGACCTCAGTGAAGCTAATTTGCAAGATGCCGATTTATCCAGAGCAAAACTCAAGCAAACCCAACTAGACGCAACCGATTTAACAGGTGCAACTCTCACAGGTGCATTCATTGAAGATTGGGGCATTACCAGTGAAACTAAATTGCATGGGGTGAGGTGTGAGTATATCTTCATGCGCTTACCCACCAAAGAAAACCCCGACCCTCATCGCAAACCTGATAATAAACAAGAAGTATTTAAAGATGGGGACTTTGGCGACTTCATCAAGCCAATTTTTGACACCCTCGACCTTTACCACAGTCAAAGTGTTGACCCCCGCGCCATTGCGATCGCGTTCAAAAACCTAGCAGAAAATCACCCAGAAGCAGAGTTAGAAATTGTGGCAATGGAGAAACGCGGCAATGATAAATTCTTACTCAAAGCTAAAACCGCGCCAGGGAGTGATAAATCCCAACTCAGCGCCGAATATTTTGATGATTATAATCAACTCAAGGCTTTGTCCCAAAGTCAGCAATTATTGCTTATAGAAAAAGATAGTTATATTCATGATTTAAAAAATATGCTCACGACTGCGCTTGGGCAGTCAAAATATTATATACAAGGAGATAACAAAGTGTCTGATATCAGCGGCATCAATATTCAAGGTAGTAGTAATGTTAGCGGTATTGCTGGGGGTGGTTCTGTCGCCAACCTAGGAACAATTAGCGGTAATGTGAGTATTGCCCTCAATCAGTTACCCGATGCACCCGAAGCAGAAAAACCCGGAATCAAAGAATTGTTGACGCAATTGCAAGCAGCAATTTCTCAGTCACCAGAGTTATCCGCAGACGACAAAGCTGAGGCGTTAGAACAAGTGCAAACTTTGGCAGAAGCGGCGAAAAATCCCCAAGAGAATGCCACGAAGAAGACTGCAAAGACTGCAATCACAATGTTGAAAGGAATATTTACAGGCTTACCTGCTGTCGCTTCATTGGTGGAAGCTGGTAATAAATTATTGCCGCTAATTTCTAAATTATTCGGTCTGGGATAATCTTGCATTAAAAGACCACTTTCACGAAGAATCTCACAACTCTTGGCAAGGCTTGCTTTTTAATTGCGCCTGTGATAAATTTTCCTTGTAAACTGAAACTACTGTTACTCTAGTGGATTACCGTAGTTTTAGAGCAACTGATATCAAAGCTAAATGGGCGGTACGACGAGAGTACTAGAGGTAAACTCTAGGCTCTCATTTTCATTATGGAGAAGAAGTTGTTGTTCATGCAGTTTCGATGATTCTGATTACAGCGATTTTTACTTGAGTAGACCACAGGTGCATAATTACAAGATATTGCAGTTTCCGCTTAGATAAAGTACAGAAATTTTAATATCAGGAGTTTTTAACGGAAAACAGATAATTGTTACTTCCTCAGAGGGATGGAAAATAGATAACAAAGAACAAAACTTTTACTCATTCCCCGGACTTAAAAATTTTTATTGCACTCAACTAAAGCTAAATCCTCATGCTGTGGACTTCTAATTATATTTCCCCAACTCGAAAAGTTGTATTGCACTCAACAGCAAACCGCCATAACTTGAACAGGGCTGTTAAAACCGCAACTAAACAAAACTTAGCAAACTAGGTTATTTTGCAGTCAGCAATTACAAGTCTACAAAACTTAACATCTCATTAATCTATTGCCATATTCCTCTTAGGCTATGCCAGACAAGATATTCGCGATCGCTTTCTAGATAATTACTGAGAAATTTTTTACCAAGTGTGGCGTTATGGTACTCCGATTGAGTCTACCCTGGTTATTAGTCATAAAATAGGTAGCAAAATTTCTTGTAAATTACTACGACATTGGAGTAAATACTATACTGATTTGAAAATTAAAGCTCGTAGAAAATGCGATCGCCTACATTCATGACGTAATTTTTTAACAGTACGAGCAAAAGTGCAACGGCAACAGGACAGCTATCTATGGTTGCTTAGTTCAATGAAAAACCTTGTAACTATTGCTTAGGCTAAATTTATCCATAATGACTAAAGTTTTTATCCTTGATGCTGACAAACAACCTTTATACCCAATACACATCAGCTATGCCAGAAAGCTGTTGTCACAAGGAGAAGCTGCTGTATTCCGGCGATACCCATTTACCATCATCCTGAAGGAACCCCTAACCCATTCAAGGCTTGAGCAACTGGGCTTTAAGATTGACCTAAATGTCAACCAAACTAGGAGCGTGCAGCGTCGATAAACATGTTCATGCACAACAGTACAATAGCTTAAAATAAACATTTTTTGAATGTTGCGATCGGTCATAGCATTGTTGTCACCAACAGCTAGAGAATCAGTATTGATGCCGATCGCTTTGCAAACTGAAGAATATAGATATTGCTAAAAGAAAATTTAGTTACTTGAGAGTTAGGAAAAATAATATGCCTAAATTAGATAAACCTAAACCTCCTGTATTTGAGTGCGTTGAAGATGAACGCTTGCACCGCAAACAACGCCTAGCTGCGGCGATTCGCTTGTTTGATCGGTATGATTTGAATGAGGGTACAGATGGTCATATTACAACTCGCGATCCAGAATTTACAGATCATTTTTGGATCAACCCCCTAGGGATAGATTTCAGTGAGATCCGAGTTTCCAATTTGATATTGGTGAATAAAGATGGAGATGTTGTCAAAGGCGATCAGCCTGTGAATCGAGAAGCCTTTGCCATTCACTCCCATATTTATGAAGCTAGACCCGATGCGATCGCTACAGTTTACGCCCATTCAATTTATGGTAAAGCTTGGTCTAGCTTAGGTCGCCCGCTTGACCCTCTCAACCAAGATTCCTGCGCTTTCTACGAAGACCACAGTGTATTTCATGACTGTACAGGTGATGTACTAGATCCATCCGTAGGTAAACAAATTGCTGAAACCTTGGGGAATCATAAAGCTGTAATTTTACGTAACCACGGTATGCTTACCATCGGTCATTCAGTAGATGAAGCTGCGTGGTGGTTTCTTAACCTAGAACGCTCAAGCCAAGCACAACTTCTAGCTGAAGCTGCGGGAAGACCCAGTATCCTCGAGCACAATACGGCTCGTTTAACACAAACCCAAGTTGGCACACATTTCAATGGCTGGTGCTGCTTTCAGCCACTTTATAACAGAATTGTGCGCGAAGAACCAGATTTACTTGAGTAGTTTGAGATTTGGAATTAAAAATCCTTATCAATAAGTTTCAGTCAGCTTAAACAATACTACTTATAGCTATTTTTATTAATCAATTTAGAAAACTAAAGATTATGGATTTACAACTTAATGGCAAAGTAGCTTTAGTCACAGCTGGGAGCAAAGGGCTGGGTAAAGCCACAGCAAGGCAATTTGCCCGCGAGGGTACAAAAGTGGCTATTTGTGCCCGCAGTGAACTAGTTGACAAAGCTGCTGTGGAGATCGAAAGCGAAACAGGTACAGAAGTGCTGGCTATGCGTGCAGATGTAACTCAAGCAGCAGACATTGAGCGGGTAATTAATACAACAGTAGAGAAATTTGGCAGGTTAGATATCCTGGTTACTAATGCTGGAGGGCCACCTGCTGGCACGTTTGACGATATTGATGTTGCAGCTTGGGAAGCCGCAATCAATCTAAATTTGCTCAGTGCAGTTCACTTGGTAAAATCTGCCTTGCCGCACCTACGCCAATCTAGCGCTGCGGCGATTCTCACCATCACTTCAACCTCGACTAAACAACCAGTCCAAAATCTCGTTTTGTCGAATTCAATTCGTCTAGCGGTAATCGGTTTAACTAAAACACTTAGCCAAGAATTAGGTAGCGATCGCATCCGTGTCAACAGCATCTTACCAGGCTGGACATATACAGAGCGAGTAGAAGAATTAATCAGCGCCCGCATTGCTAAAAGTGGCACAACCAAAGAAGCAGAAATTGCAGCTATCAATGCAAATATCCCTGCTGGTCGCATGGGTACTCCGGAGGAGTTTGCCAATGTAGCTGTATTTCTTTGTTCACCCGCAGCCTCGTTTGTGAATGGAGTTATGCTGCAAGTTGATGGCGGCAGCAACCAAGGAATATTTTGATTGAGCCAATCTACACATCTGATAGTGGAGATAGAAGCGATCGCATATCTGTCCAACCGTATGCAAATTCAATCAGTTGCACTCCACCAATCTCGACTTGTTTTTGATTTACCTGCCGACCATCCAGCGTCTAGCAGGTACATCGGCTAACTGTGCTTCTCGAACGATCGCAAGCTTTGTTGCTAAAATTCCTCTGCTATCGGCTTGGGAAAGATTTCACCAGCTAAGTAAGCATCAAAGTGTTGTTGGAAGTATAGCCAAGAAGTCATATCTTCACCATCAAGAAATGATTTTGGGGCATTTTTGTACAGAGGGACACGAGTATTGATTTCATCTTGTAGCAATTGGGGTAACTCAGTAAAACCATTTACCTTACTCCCAATAGCACTATAGATTAGTTGACCAGGGCGATCGCCCATTTTCATCCAAGGAAGCCACTGACCAATTCGATCCCAACTCAATTTAAGTTGCGAAACTGAAGCAAGTTCTGAGTTTTCTAAATCTGCGGTGGGCACGGTGAGCTTAAATAATTCTGCTGCCTGATAAATTTGTTGTGGGCAGTATTCGGCAAATTTAGAGTCTGCTGCTAAGGGGTTAGGGTAAGTGGGAAAGATATCAAAAACAAAAGTTGTGCTGTCACCTTCTACTTGGGCAGGAAATTTACCCTTAAATTCACCTTGCACGGGATTATTCGCTACGTGCATTACCGTAACTGTCTCGCCTGTCCAAGGATTTTCCCATTTGTGCAATATCTCCCCTGTCTCTGGGTTAAGGTAGTATGTCAGTTCTCTAGAAGTAAAATCCCACTTACCCTCTTCTGTTGCGATGCATCTACTCGCGCTCATCCCGACTATTTTAAATAGAAGTTTTCGCTTTTCCCCGGGGATAAATGCGTAAATTTTCCCTGTCCAAATCAGGAAGGTGGATTGGCTAGAATCGAGGGAAGAACGTGTTTTTACCCACTGCTGGGCATCCAATTCTTGAATTTGGGCAACCATTTACAGCATCCTTATATAGAAATCACATGGCAAGCAGATTGAGAATAAATTAGCCTTACCGAAATAGGGGGCTTGTTTAAGTAGTGCGATCGCTATGCTAGTTCTAGGTAACCATAGTAGGTTAAAATTTCCTACGCTCAAAACTCTTATTTAGAATTAAAAACTTGCATAAGTGATTCAGTCCCATCATTTTTACGCAATTCTGCCAGCTTCACAGAGTGTTTTCCATTGGGATACAGCAGATTTTATCAGAGTTATCAAAAATGCTGCCAAGACAGCGAATTTAACTGTTATTGGTGAGCTTGCTTATGCATTTCAGCCACAGGGAGTTTCAGCAGTCATTTTACTTGCAGAATCTCATGTAGCATTACACTTTTGGCCAGAGGAAGCAAAGGTCACAATTGATATTCATATATGTGACTATCAAAAAGATAATCAAGCAAAGGCTAGGCTGTTAGCCAAAATATTAACAATCCAAATTAGTGAATCAGAAAGTATGCATGGCTGGAATTATTTATATATCAGTGGTTGATCGGTTGTCATTGGTCATTTGTGCTTCCTCTGTTTCCCATTTTCACTTTTAGCCTTCTACCTCTTGCTTTCTGTTCTGTGGCTCAGGTAAAGAAATCGGACTAAGGGATTGAGGTGATGAATCTAACTGCGGTGGTTCAGGTGATCGCTCGATAGTTCCATCATTGAAGTAAGATCCAACAATCTTGTCGTAGTTAGAAGCAACGGCTAAAAAAGCCCCGCCCAAAATATAAATAGGTAATGGCAGAGTAAATTCCTTTACCCAGTCAAACAGTTCTGCCAAGGCAAACAATACAAAAAAGCAAGCAAGCCAAACCCTCATTTTTTTCTCTCCCGTGTGTAGGCAAATCTACTAAATAAAGTAGACAGCTTGCATGATACTTGATTTTCAATTTAACTTGTTGCTGTTTTACGCTCAATCGCCTTTGTCACTCTATTTGCAGAGTAACACTGCTGAGAGTGCGGTAAGCGATCGCCTATGCCGTTAGGCTTATCGCCACTACCCGACAAAATTCCTTCAGAGTCAGTTCACAGCATAGCTATCTTTGATGATTCTCGCCAGGGTAAAAACGGCTACCCTTATTCAGATAAGTTTGACCTATAGAGTTACGTTGATAAGTTTCTATTAGTTTGGATGCATTAATATTGACTACATCTTAAGTACATTATTTGACCTTGATTGTTATCTTCCTAGAGTTATAAATGAGGAATAGTTATTTCTTTAGTAATAGTTAAGTAGCTGGCTAATAAACAGCAGCTATCTAAGTTAGACATTCTAGCTCTACTTAGAGCACTATCGTGCTTATTTGCGTTACTTTAATATGACAGTTTTATAACTGGTGTGGCTATGAAGACAGTAAATAACAACTTCTGTATTTTGATGTATAGATCTATATCTTGTTATATGCCGTATTGCTGTTAACATAGCAACCTAATGTGTGTTTGAATTTGTAAATACATTTTCTATTAAAAAATAAAAGCTAATGACAAAGAAGTAGTAAAGTATTTTAATGAGCTTAAGAAGGTATAAACCTTAGCTAAGCAATAAAATAGCCTTTGGTCTTCAAGAAGAAATATCAATTTTATTTCTTGCTTTGAAGGCTACAGATGCTAGTGATTAAAAGCCTGTGCTCAATATTACCCTCTTAGTCATCAGAGAGCTAATAGGCAGCATGTATATGTTTATTTTATAGATTTAGGATGATGTATGCATTTTTATTGTGTAATTTGCATACATTAATTCCATGTCAATCTTTTTGTATATAATTTGTTGATTAAAAAACTTAGAAGCATCATCGTTGTAAATAAAAAACGTTGAGCCTTGAGAATTGAAATCTCTAGGAAATTAAATCTCATAAAATCAATATCTTTTTTTTAAAAGTTACACACTCTGATAAGATGCTGTAGTGACCAAGTAATTAAAGATTTTGTAAAGAGGCTACTATTAACTAGAGTTTTGTGAAAGGCTATACAGCCTTAATGTCTTTTAGTAAACTCGTGCTTTGAGTTCTCCAAAAATTTGAAAACCATAGAAAAATAGAGTTTTCAGTAACACCATGATTCCAATTTTGAGAAATTTAAACATAAAAAAATAAACTTTGTTTAATTAAAAACGCTTAAATTTCAGAAAAACCTTTGTTGTTGCTTGATGCCTTCCAATGACATCTACCTTCTCATGGTTGAGGCATAAGAGCCTCTTTTGTACTTTTTTTTCTTTGGGTGTACTTGCTTATGCAAGCATCCCAGCTTTTGCTCAAGTATCTGTTATCAGAAATACTGCTGGCGCGGGTGCAAATAGTCTCCCGAGACGCAGCTCTAATGAGGTAAGATTAACAGCTTCTCAAGCTGCTTTAGAAATTATCAAAACAGGTGACAGATCAGCCGCAGAACCGGGTGATACAGTAATTTATCGCCTTGCTATTAGAAATACTGGCAGATCGCCTGCAAGAAATCTCACGGTTACAGATAGGCTGCCTTTAGGATTGCGATTTATTTCTAAATCGCTGAAAGGTTCTATTGGAAATACATCTGTTTCCATAACTGCTAACTCTAGTGCCAATCGGGCGGTGACAATTTCACTAAACCCAGCTACAGAACTACAACCAAATCAAACTTTGAATGTAGCGTATGCAGTTGAAGTAACGCCAGATGCGGTTCGGGGAACTGGCAGAAACTTGGCGCAAGCCCAAGCAGGTACGTTGACAAGTAACCAATCGAGCCATCTTTTGCGAATTAGACCAGGGATTGTATCTGATTGTGGCACCATAATTGGGCGAGTATTTGTTGATAAAAACTTTGACGGCGAACAGCAACCAAACGAACCAGGAGTGCCGAACGCCGTAATTTATATGGATGATGGCAATCGCATCGTCACTGATGCCAATGGATTATTTTCCTTGGCAAATGTTATATCGGGTTATCGGTCAGCAACGCTGGACTTGACTAGCTTACCAGGCTATGCGCTGGCACCTAATAACTACTTCATCGAAAGAAATAGCCAGTCACGCATGGTGAAATTAGCACCGAGTAGTCTGGCACGGGTCAATTTTGGGGTTACGCCTGCGTTTTCAGGGGGTAAGCGATGAACAATAGAAAGCTAGGAGTGATATTTACCAAAGAATTAGGTAATATTTCCAAAATCAGATTAGGCTTCCCACATAGGGATAGTGTCCAGACGCAACAGTTATCTATTTTGCGCTTGGCTCTGCAAAGTAAAGGTAAAAAAGTTATATTATTTGCTTTTTTGGCATTCATCGCACCTTCTTTTTTTGGGATGAAGGCAACCGCAACTAGCAACCAAGCCTTTGCCACAGAAACAGATAAAAGCGATGCACAAACTGTTGCTTCCTCAGAAACAGTCAAAGAAGAGGAGCAAAAAGAGGTTGATCGGATAGTCGCTCAAACCTTGCCATCAGTAACCACACCTTCTACAACAGATCCAGGCTCGATATTTCCACAAGATCCAGCAATCCAATTTCAGCAAAATCCTGCCTCTCCTGTTGCTCCACAAGCAATTCCTACACAACCAGCAGCGCCAATAGAGAACGGTAGACCAACGAGTCTGCCGCAGAATTCCAACAGTAAAGTCCGAATTGAAGTTACACCAGTAGGCGACCCCCGAGTCCAAGCCGATGGACGCTCAACCATCAAGCTACAAGGGCAAATTACCGACGACAAAGGTCAACTGCTTCTTGAGGATTTGATGGTAACTTTAACCAGCAGTGCTGGGAAATTCGTGGGAGCAGATCAAGATAAAGACCAAGGCGGATTTCAGGTACGTGCCATCGGTGGAGAATTTACTGCAACTCTGCAATCAGATATCAAACCCCAACAAGTAAAGATTCGGGCAGCAGTAGAGAAAATAAAAACGCGATCTGCCGTAGGCGGCAGCGCTTCGCTATCGCCCCAAATCAAACCAGGCAATTTATCATTTCCCCAACAAACAGATACCTCACTGCTTGACAAGGTTGGGGAATCACCCATAGAAGCCTACACCCAAGTAGAATTCACCACCTATCTACGTCCTTCACTCGCAACAGGGATAGTCAATTTACGCATTGGGCCTGGTGGCACTGATTATTGGGGAAGTTTTCGGGACTTTCTCAACCCCGACAAACTAGGGGGAACCCAAGTTGATTTGACAGCCGCAGTCTTTGCCACAGGTAAAGTTGGAGATTGGCTATTTACGGGCGCATTTAATAGCGAACGTCCAATTAACCAAGACTGCGAAGGCAGAAACCGCCTATTTGGGGGAATTCAGTTTTGCGAACAACAATATCCCGTCTACGGCGATAGTTCCACATTTACATCCACTACCCCCTCTATTGATAGTTTCTATGCTCGCTTCGAGCGCAGTTCCTCCATACCCGGAGCAGATCCAGACTATGTAATGTGGGGTGACTACAACACCCAAGAATTTGCTAGAGCTTCCCAACTCTATACAGCTACATCCCGTCAGTTACACGGTTTTAAAGCTAACTACAACTTCGGTCCCTTTCAAATAACTGGCTTGTATGCCAACAATATTGAGGGCTTCCAACGAGATACTATCGTCCCCAACGGTCTGAGTGGTAATTACTTCCTTTCCAAGCGGCTGTTAGTTCCAGGAAGTGAAACCGTTTATTTAGAAGCAGAGGAAATTAATCGCCCCGGTACAGTAATTGAGCGTCAACAGTTGTTTCGCGGGCCAGATTATGAAATTGACTACGATCGCGGCACACTTTTATTTCGCCGTCCCATCCTAGCCACAGAACTCAATCCTTTTGGAGCCACCTTAGTCAGACGTATTGTCATTACCTACCAAAATGAAGGCGGACAGGATTCAACACTCTACGGTGGGCGGCTGCAATATAACATTTCCCAAGAGTTGGAAAACAAATCTTTTGTCGGTGCAAGTTTCCTCCAAGAAGACCAAGGTAGCCAAGATTTTCAACTGTTTGGTACAGACTTTTTAGTATCTTTAGGCAATGTCGGTAAGATTGTCGGGGAATATGCCCGTTCTAATGGCACCCTCGTCAATGGTCAAGATTTTAACGGTTCTGCTTACCGCTTAGAAGCCTTTGGCAAACTAGGCGATAGTTTATTAGGTCAAGCCTACTACAGAGCAGTAGAACCCAACTTCACCAATAACTCCACCTTTAGCTTCACACCAGGGCAAACACGCTACGGAGCATCAGTTCTCGCTAAGTTGACTAACACCACTAGCTTTACTGTTGGCTACGACTTTGAAGAAAACTATGGGACTACTGCTGTCGGTCTGAATAGTTTGTTGGGCTTTTTTGACTTATTCGATCCGCAACCACAAGCCCGTCCGGGAGAGACAGTTAACAATACTCTCAAAACCTTCCGCGCTGGAATATTGCAAAGATTTGGAACTGCGGATATGAGTTTAGAGTATGTCAATCGTTCTCGAGAAGACCGAATCAGCAATCGTTTTAGTGGCGATGCCGATCAGTTAGTTTCTCGTCTCAAATTCCCATTAACACAATCTTTGACCTTTCAAGGGCAAAATGAACTGAATTTAGGTAATAGCGATCCTCTATATCCCAACCGCACTACTTTAGGTCTGGATTGGAAAGCCTATCCGGGAGTGACACTACGATTAGCTCACCAATTCTATGATGACAGCAGCTTAATTCCTGGTAACTCCATCACTACCTTAGACACAATCCTTGATCGCAAGTTGTCTGAAGATACCAGTTTGATTGGTCGTTATTCAGTGCTATCAGCTTTTAACGGACTGCAAGGACAGGGTGCTGTCGGACTGAATCATCGCTGGGCCGTTGCGCCAGGATTACGCGTTAACGTTGGTTACGAATACATATTCAAGAACATCTTTAATGGCACGGCTGCTGGTTCTCAATTTGGTCAATATTATGCAGTTGGTCAAACAGCTTCCTCGTTGGGCCTATTTTCTGGTTCCGTCTATAGTGTGGGGCTAGAGTATACCGATAATCCCCAATTCCAAGCCAGCACGAGGTTTGAGTATCGTGATGGGGATGAAGGCAACAATCTCGTAATTTCCGCCGCTGCTGCGGGGAAACTTTCACCAGCTTTGACAGCATTAGTTCGCTATCAACAAGCAGGAGAGGCTAACGTCTTTCTTCCCTCTACTGTTGGTGTGATAGCAGAAGGCGTCAGATTCCAAGAACTGGGAGACACCTCCAATTTGAAACTCGGTTTAGCCTATCGCGATCCGAGTAGCGATAAATTCAACGCCTTACTGAAATATGAGTGGCGGCAAAACTATGATTCAATTCCCGAAACTCAATTAACAGGTAGTACAGCTACAGGACATATCTTCTCCGCAGAAGCCATTTATGCCCCTGACTGGCGCTGGGAGTTTTATGGCAAATATGCCCTCCGCAATGGTGTGACTTTCTTTGATGGCGATCGCTACGATGCTGATGTCAACTTGGCCCAGCTAAGAGCCACTTACAGACTCGGTTATCGTACCGATTTAGCAGTAGAAGGACGCTGGATTGGACAAACCTCCAATAGCGGCACCAACTACAACGAATTCGGTATCGCTGTAGAGTCTGGGTATTATTTAACCCCCGATTTACGAGTGGGTTTAGGCTACAGCTTTGGCAGCGTTGATGACCGAGATTTTACTGGCTACCGTTCTGAAGGTGGTATTTATTTGAACATCAGCTTGAAGCTGAACGAACTTTTAGGCGGCTTTGGATTACAAAAACCCGTACCCAAGCAGCAGGAGGAATCGGAAGTCCAACCGACAGCCCAGGTACAGCCCAATGCGTCTAAGAGTGAGCTGATTAATTCCCTCAAGCAATCACAGCAACAAGCGGTTAAGCCAGATACATCAAACAGTGAAATTTCTAAACTTCTAGCAAAAATCCGCATCAAAAAGGAACCACAGATGAACACAGATAAACACTGATATTTATCTGTGGTTCGATATCAGCCACAAGCAATGAAGTAGCAGCCCAGGTTCAAGGTGTATAGGAGTGAGTGATGTCCAGTTTGAAAGTCCGATGGCTACAAGATTTCCCTTGGTGGAAACTCAAAGATGACAAAGAAAAACAGACAAAATCCAGCTTATTCAGAAACAACTTCTTCTGCGTCAGCCCCCAAACTCAAAAAAAGACTATCTCAGCACTAACGCAAAATCTCTCTAAAACTCTTCTTTCTCCGTGTCCTCTGCGCCCTCTGCGGTTCGTTTCTCCTCTTATCTTCTACCTCTTAACTTCCGAAGCCGCACTCAGCCAAACACCTACGCCATCACCACAACTTCCCTTTCCCACTTCTCTACGAGTAGTAGTTAACAGCAACCAAGATGGTAATGTTCAACCTGATGACCAGCTAACTTTACGCGAAGCCATCCAACTGGTAAATGGTACATTATCACTTGCTCAACTTAGCAGTGCAGAAAAAGCGCTAGTGCAACCCCTAACTGGTGGTGGTTCACGGATTGAGTTTAGTCTACCTACAAACGCAACCACCATTCTTTTACAGTCACAACTGCCAGATCTAGCAAGCCCAGGACTAGTTATAGATGGCGCTACTCAACCTGGATATAACGCTTCAACTTCAGCCACAGCAGAAATTGCCATTCCAATTCCTGTAGTAGCGATCACACCTGCACCTGACAAAGAAATATTTCGCGGTTTAACTGTTGTCGCCGATGGTGTGACGATTCGCGGTTTAAGTCTTTACGGATTCAATGCCAGCCCAATTAAGCAGCAATTAGGAAATCTTTTAGTTTACGATGGTGTCCCTAAACCCGTAACTTTGACTACGCCACCTGGGGATATTGTCATTGCCCACCGTCTACCGCCTCCCAATACCAGCCAACAGCAACCACCTAACAGCAACTTTCCTTTCTATGACAAGGATGTGCCACCAAAAAATGTGGTCATCGAGAATAACTGGTTAGGACTGACTACTACTGAAACATTACCAGAAAAAACATCTGCATTCGGGATTTACGTATTCAACTCCCAAGGTGCAACAATTCGCCGCAACCGAATTTACTACCATGATGGCAGCGCTATTATTACCTCAGTGCGAGGGGAAAATACCTTAGTTCAAGAAAATATTATTGTCGGTAATGGGATTGCTGGGATGCCTGATGCCTTGCGAATAGAAGGTGTGGTGAGCAAATCCCGAATTACGAGTAACTTAATTTGTGCCAATGATGGCGCAGGGGTGTATTTATTTAAACCACAAGGTGATGTACAAATCCGTGATAACCGCATCACTTACAATGGTAGACGTTTGCGACGGGCAGCAGTTTACTTGATGGGCAGTGACCATCAGGTGACAGGTAACGAAATTTCCTATCAAACTGGGCCTGGGGTAGTGGTAACAGCTTTTCCCCAAAGTGAACGCAACATTATTCAAAATAACTCGTTTGCAGCATTAGAAGGTTTGAGTATTGACCTAAATGCCCAAAGAGATTTAGACGTAAGTGATTGGCAAAGAGGAGACGGACCAAATCCCAAACGCAATTCTGGCAATCGCCGCTTAGATACAGGCAACGGTGCAATTAATGCCCCAGAATTTAAAACACGAGAATTTTTACCTAGTGGTAATAGTGTCACCTTACAAGGTAAAGCCGATCCTGGTTCTGAGGTGACTATTTATCGCTTAGGAGATTATCAACAAGGTAAGCAAGCACTCTATCAACCAGGTTATGGAGCACTTAGCCAGCCATTAGCCAACACACCTGTGGATGAGAAGGGGAATTTTAGCATCACAGTTGTAAATCTACGGGCGGGGGATATAGTCAGTGCGATCGCTACAGATCCCAAATACGGCACATCGGAACCTGCGATCGCTGCCTTTATTGGCCCCAGAGGCGCTACACCCAGTCTTCCACCCGCAGGTAAGCAAAACCCCATCCCTCAATGTACTTCCCGACCTGCGCCACCACAGCCACCCACACCACCCACACCACCAACGGTTATACCACCCGCTCCTCTGCGGATACGGGCACCACGGAATGTTCACTTCGCCTTAGATAAATCTTTTATTAGTCCGGCAAGTGCGATTGTCCTTGATCGCGTGGCGCAAGTATTGCAGCAGAATCCCCTCATTGTCATCGAAATTCAAGGTCACACTGACCCCCGCGCCAGCAATGATTATAACTTGGCATTGGGTAGAAGAAGGGCCTTAGCTACGAGAAATTACTTATTACGCCAAGGTATTCCCCCAGAACGGATGACCATCCGCACCTTGGGTGAAAGTCAAAGAGTCAGTGAAGGTAGTAGCCGCCTAGATTACGCACGCGATCGCCGTGCCGAAATTATCTACAAAGATGTCAGAGGGATTGACATCATCATTGAAGGCCAAGAACAAGACCTGCAATTAGAACCAGATAGGAACAGAAGGTAGGAACTGAGTAGGGGAATCAGAATTTCCCCTTCTAAGCAGATTTTCTCCTGCAAATTTCTGCTCTGCGCCTCAGGCAAAACCCAAAATCTACAAAATCTTCCTTTAAAAGCCTCATTTCAGTATTTTTTTGGTCAAAAATCTACATCTTGTTTAGGAAGCCAGTAATGAAACCTTTATTTAAAAATCTACTTAAACCTTTAAGAGGTACATTCCTGACACTACTGTTTACTGTGCCTCAGGTTCCTCTTGTAGGCAGCCTTTCCAGTAAAAAGGTGCTAGCGCAAGCAAATAGCTGTCCAGGTGGTACACAACCAGCAACTTTTGAGTGGAGTCCTACTACTAATCTGGCAGAATTTTTAGCTCAAAACCTTAGCGCTAATGGAGTTAGAGCTACTTTTCAGTTTACCGATAACCCTGCTCCTCTGGGAACAGTCACCGATACCCAAAATTTTAATGTTAACTCCGATAATCAAGTAACAAGAATTGATACACCTTCACCTACAGATATCTACGGTGGAATCTTAGGATCGCATCTGCGCTGGAATATCGGTTTGGGCAAAAACCCAACACAAGGTAATTCCACACTCATCATTACCTTCTCTCAACCAGTCACCTTGGCAACTCCGCTACTTTTTATGGATGTTGACCGAGATGGTGCACGAGATTTCGATCCTCCATCACAAATTCAGAGAATATTTCAAGATCGAATTACAGTAACAGCAGTTAATGGAACTGCATCTGTTCCCTTAACTGGTAGAGCGATCGGTCCAAATACGAGAGTGACTAATAACGGTAACAGCGTCCTTGCAGAAGGGATTAGAGAAAATGCTTTCCCCAACACTAGCGATGCCAACGTTGAGATTACACCATCTGGTGCTATCAACCAAATCCGGGTGCTTTACGAAGCCGGAAGAGAATTCGGTGAACCCAGGCAAGATGAGACTGTGGGTCTGAATAAAATCAGTATATGTGTACTTCCAGGTACAATAGGTGATACTGTCTTCAATGACACCAACGCTAACAATCGTCAAGACCCTGGTGAAACTGGAATCAGCGGTGTTGAACTAAATGTCAAAGATCGCAACGGTAACGTAGTTGGCACTACAACTACTGATAATAATGGTAAATACAGCTTTCCTAATTTAGCTGCGGGTCAATATACAGTTGCCGTCTCCAAACCACCTAATGGGTTTACACCCACTCTTACCCAACCCAATCCCATTGCTCTAATTTCTGGACAGAATTACGATCAAGCTGATTTTGGTTTTACTCCACAGGCACAAGGTACGGGTTCGATTGGAGATTTTGTATTTAGCGATACTAATGGCAACGGCGTTGCTGAACCTGGAGAACCAGGAATTGCTAACCTCAATCTTGTACTCAGAGATGCCAATGGAAACGTAATTACCACTACTAAAACTGATACCAACGGTGTCTACAGATTTATTAATGTCCCGGCTGGCAATTACACAGTAGCAGTTACCAATCCGCCTGCTGGCTTTACTCCAACTCTACAACCTGGCGCTGTCAACCTCGTTGCCAATCAAAATATCGATACCGTTGATTTTGGTTTTCGTCCGCCTACTGATGGGTCGATTGGCGATACCGTTTTCACTGATACTAACGGTAATGGTACTCAAGATAATAATGAACCAGGTAACCCAAATGTCACAGTTACATTAACACTGCCAAATGGTACTACGCGAACTGCTACCACCGATGGTAATGGTAAATACAGCTTCCCTAATTTGGCTCCAGGTAATTACCAAGTAAGTGCCAATCCGCCTCAAGGTAATATTCTGACCACTGGTATCAACCCCTTTAACATTAACCTCTTACCTAGTCAAAAATTAGATAGTGCTGACTTTGGTTTTCGTCCCAATGCATTTACTGGCGATCGCGGTTCTATTGGTGATACCGTATTCAACGATACAAATGGCAACGGTATACAAGACTCAGGCGAATCGGGAATTTCCAATGTTCCTATTACCCTGACTCTTCCTGGCAATGATGGCATATTGGGAACTGGCGATGATACCACCCAAACAACTACCACTAATGGCAACGGTATCTACAATTTCAATAATCTACCAACAGGTAACTACAGAGTTACAGTCAATCCTCCCTTCAACTTTCCGCAAATTACCACTGGTAGTTCTCAAGTAAATGTCAATCTTCAACCAGGCCAATCGCTGACTAACGTTGACTTTGGGTTGCGGCGACCCCCTGGCGGTTCTATTGGTGACTTGATCTTCAACGATAACAATAGCAATGGCAGACAAGACTCAGGCGAAACAGGAATTCCCAATGTCAACCTGACTCTCAGAAATGCCAATGGTGAGATAGTTGATACTACTACGAGCAATAACAACGGTAACTATATTTTTACAGGCTTGCCGCTGGGTAATTATACTGTAGATGTTACCTCACCCCAAAACTTTACACCAACAACTTCAACAACCGCCTCAGCAAATTTAACTTCCGCCAATCCAGATAATATTAATGTTGACTTTGGTTTCGCACCTGGTAACGCTAGCACTAGCGGAACTAGTTTGCAGTTAGTCAAACGAATTACTGCGATCGCCAGAATAAATGGTCAGCGTACTCCCTACAATACGTTTGTAGATGACCCCAACGATCAAAATGATAATGTCCTAAGGCCTGCGCCTCTTGGTCAATATGAACTCCAGACACCTGTGGAAAGTGGTGATGAAGTAGAGTACACAGTTTATTTCCGCGCTGGCCAATTACTGGAGAATCTTAATTTCTGTGACTTAATTCCTGCGGGAACAACTTATGTACCCAACAGTATTGCCGTGAATGGCGGCGGTTCTGGTGCGGATCGTGGAAGATTTTTCTCACCCCTGACATCTTTAGAACAAGTTCCTGAAAGTAATGTTTGTGAAAATCGTAATAATCCCAACGGTACAGTAATTGTCAAGCTAGGTAATGTTCCTAGCGGCCAATCTGGGTCTGTTAGCTTCCGTGTCAAAATCGATTAGTACTGTTAGCTGTCAGTTGTTTTTACCACTGACTACTGGCAGCTAAGATAAAATTCCCCAAACTTCAGCCACAGGATGAGTTCAAATATTCCCTGATAAATAGTCTCTCAATTTCATGAGCAGGTAGAGGTTGAGAAAATAAGTAACCTTGACCAAATTCACATCCAAGTTGCTTTAACCATTGAAGCTGCTGTTGTGTTTCAATACCTTCTGCCATAACTGCTAGTCCAAGTTGATTGCTGAGTGTGATTATAGTTTTGACAAGTTGATAATTTCGGCTATCCTCTTGCATTTGATTAATAAAGGAACGATCAATTTTCAAGAAGTCAGCAGGTAAGCGATACAGATAATTGAGCGATGAATATCCAGTGCCAAAATCATCAATGCTAATTTCAATTCCCAGTTTTTTTAACTGCTCTAATACAATGAGTGCCTCATTTATATTATCAATGAGCATACTCTCTGTAATTTCTAAAGTTAAACAGTGACCATCTAAACCTGTTTGAACCAAAATGCGTTCTATGTCCTTAACCAATGTGGTTTTACGAAGGTCTTGAACTGAGAGATTAACACTCACTTTCAACGGAAATTGATTAGCGAAATGAGGTTGCCAAAGTGCAAGTTGCTGACAGGCAGTGTCAAGTATCCAGCTATCTAAAGGCACAATCAGCCCTGTTTCTTCAGCTAGGGGAATAAATTCTCCGGGAGACACAAATCCCCGAATCGGGTGTTGCCAGCGCACCAGTGCTTCAAAACCAATCAAATGATTACTATTTATATCAAAAATGGGCTGATAGTAAACGAGAAACTCTTGCCGTTCCAAAGCCTTACAAAGATCATTTTCTAAATTTAGACGGATTAGTGCTTGAGTATGCATCTCGGCATCAAATATCTTATAGCAGCTTTTTCCTTGAGTTTTTGCTTGATACATTGCAATATCTGAATCTCGAAGCAAATCGGAGGCTTGGCGATAATTTTCTGTGCCTAAAACAATACCAATACTCGTGGTAATAAATACTTTATATCCATTGAGCATTAATGGAGCTTGAAAATCTCCTAGTATCCGCTCGGCAACTCTAATTGCTTCTTCAATTCCTTCCAGGTTTTCCAGCAAAATTACAAATTCATCACCACCTAAGCGAGCCGCTAAATCCATTGCCCGAATTTTGGATTTTAGCCTCTGAGCAATGATAGTTAATAGTTGATCTCCAGCTAAATGTCCCAAGCTGTCATTAATGATTTTGAACCGATCCATATCGAGAAACAACACAGCAAAATGATAATTTTCAATTCGTTTGGCTCGATTAATGGCTAATTCCAGCCTTTCCATCAGCAGATTCCGATTGGGTAAGTCAGTTAGAGCATCATGTAGTGCGTTGTAAATTAGCTGTTCTTCTGCATATTTGCGATCGCTAATATCAGTGATTGTGCCAATATACCCTGTAATCTGTCCTACTAAATCATGCTCTGCAACAGCTTGCCCAAATACCCAAGCCACCGTACCATCAGGCTGTTGAAATCGATATTCTAGCTGGAAAGAACGATTTTCTTTAACAGCACAATACCACTCAGCTAAAACTTTTTCTTGATCGTTAGGGTGAAGTCCTTTAACCCATCCAGCTTCGGCTGCTTCTTGTGAAGTTAGTCCGGTAATTTTGCACCAGCGTTCATTAACGTAAAGACAGTTTCCTTGAGCATCAGTTCGGAAAATACCAACTGGCGCTGCGGCTGCTAAAGAAGCATAGCGTTGTTCGCTTTGCCGTAGATGTGCTTCTGTTCGTTGTCGTTCTGCTAGTTCTGTTTGCAATTGCTCATAAGCAGTAGCCTGCTGGATAGCGATCGCCAACTGAGTTGAAAGCTGTTGTATAAGAGTAATCTCTTCAGCTTGCCATTGCCTAGGAGTTTGGCTTTCAGTAACGTTCAGCAGTCCCCACAGATTTTCGCCTTCGATAATTGGCACCAAAATTTTTGCCCGAGTTTGTAATGATTCCAGTAGCTGGCGATGGCAATCACTCATCTGTGTTGTGTAGATATCACAGACAACGCGAGTCCGTTCTTTGCGATCGCTCGTTACCCAATCAGGTGCATAACAAGAATCGTAAATTTTTCTACCTTGGTAAGATAAATAACCTTCAGCTACGGATTCTGCAACTACAACTACGCTCCAGTCGGGTTGGAATTGCCAGATAGCAGCGCGATCGCAGTTTAAAAGCGATCGCACTTCTTGAACTGTTGTTTCGAGAATATTCTGTAGATTAAGTGAAGAACGGATTTGAGTAGCAATAGTGGTAATTAACCGCTCTCGCTCCGCTTTTGTTTTGAGTATAGCTGTACGCTCAAGAACTTGCTGCTCTAATTCGGCGTTGCGATTTTGCAGCAGTTCTAGTTTCTCTGCTTCTAATCGAGACACTCGATGTTCTAATACTTCGACTAAGTAAGTTAACTCCAAAGGATTAAGTACTTTGAGAATACTAGTCTGAGTAACAATCCCTAATAACTCTCCTTGAGTTCCAACTACTACTATCCGTTTAACTAGGTATTGCTGCATTATTTGTTGAACAATCCACAGCGATTCCTCTGGGCTAACCGAGAAAACTGGCGTACTCATGACGTCATGGGCTTGGAGACGTTCAAAATCTAGTTCTAGTGCGTGAAATTGAACAATATCTCGCTCTGTGACAATGCCGAGTGGGATTTGTAGAACTTTTTCTTGTGTCTTCTGAACTCGTTCTTCCACAAGCACCACTGAACTTACCTGATGTTCTGCCATCAAACGAGTCACAGCAAGCATAGAAACATTGGGAGCAGCATAAATCACTTGAGGAGACATCACATCTGCTACTAGGCGTAGTTGTAGCAAGTCTATGGGACGCGATAATTGTCGCAAGCTTTCATGAGTCAGTAGCCCCACGATTTGGTTTTGCTCATTGAGCAGAGGTAAGTGCCGAATGTGATACTGCTGGAGCAGATTGACAGCAAAGAAGAGATTGGTAAATGCTGATTGCTGCAAAGTAATAACTGGATGTGTCATTACATCCCCGATTGCCAAATTCTCTAGCGATCGCTTTTGACAACTGAGACGAACCACGTCTCGTTCAGTAAAAATGCCTAATATTTGATTATTCTCAACTATCAATACACAGCTTGACCGTGCCTCAAGGTGCAAAGCTTCAATTTCGCTATCTACCTCTTTTGAAGATGAACACATCGCACGAATACCACTCATCTGGGCGATCCCTGCCATCACAGATGTATCTGGCGAAACTATCAGCGGGTTGCGAATAATTGCTGACTCCAGCTCAACTTCTGTCAAAGCAGTAGAAGGTATGAACATTCGTGCAAGGGTATTTAGAATTTCTTAAACTTTCACTTCAATCATGCGCGTTGCATCACTGTACTTAAAACAGTACATTTGCCAAACTTTTAATTCAGAGAATATGAAGAAGCTAGCTATGAATAACTTAAATATGAGTAAACCTTGTCAAGGTTTTCTTTTTTCAGGAGAATTACTTATAGCAAAATAAAGGTATCAAAATCCAGAATTCAGAAGTAAAACAGTCTTTATGCTTGGGTTTAAGACTGAGTATCTGTACTTCACATTCCTTGAAATCCGCTATATGTTTTTCTTGGGACGATCCTACTCAAATTAGCGGTGCTGATTTAAATATTCTTCATAAGCAATTTATATTTGAAGAGGCAGTTAAGCAAGGATTTATACAACCGTTCTTTACTAAACACGCTAATGCCTCCTACTAGACTGCAAAGGCTGGACTACCTTGACACAGCTATATTTACAACTCCTACACCTTGAGAATACTTTGATGGCAATAAATTCCAGAGCAGGCGATAGAGTTGTAAAGGCTGATCTTGACCTTTAACTTGAACAAGGGGCATTTTTTCAAAAGGCAAATTCATCGCCCTCAAACGATCAAATGTTGTTTGAGATATAACTATCTCTCCAGCTTGGGCAACATTACATATTCTACTGGTGACATTTGTTGTATCACCAATAGTAGCGTACTGAATAAGTTTGTCTGAGCCGATATTGCCTGCTGCTACTTTTCCCGTATTCAGCCCAATGTGGATTTGAATCGGTTGCTTACCCTGCTGCACCCATTGTTGATTGAGCCGCTGTACTGCCCACTGCATATCAATTGCTGCTTGTATGGCTCTTTCTGCATCATCGGGCTTACGATAAGGAGCACCCCAAATAGCGAATAAGGCATCTCCAATATATTTCTCCAAAGTGCCTTCATATTGAAAGACAATCTCCTCTACCATGACCTCGAAGTACTCATTCAGCATCGCAATCACTTGACGCGGCTGCATTGTAGAAGACATTTTTGTGAAATTAGTAATATCAGCAAACAGAGCTGTTACTTCTGTGTCGACAATTCCCAAGTTAACTTCTTCCTTAAGCTTTTTCCTAACAGCTTCGGGAAAGAATCGCTCTAGCTTATTACGCATGACTGCTTCAGCTTCAATTTTCTTGTAAAGATTGGCGTTGTCAATAGCGATCGCAGCCTGGTTAGCTAAAGCAGTCAGAAATTCCACATCTTCGTCAGAGTAAACATCCGACAAAGACAAATTATCAACGTATAATACCCCAATCACTTCCTCTCTTGGTTTGAGAGGAATGCACATTGAAGCACGAATGGTTTGTACAAAAACAGACTCTGAATCATTAAACCGTTGATCGAGACAGGCATCAGTAGTTAAAATTGCAGTGCCATTTTTATATACATAATTTGTAATATTTTTACTATAAAATTGATTCTCACTAGAAATTCCTGAGCGCAACTTTACAGCTTTGTGTTCGAGCTGCTTTGTTGTTTCATTCACCATCAAGATTACCGCTCGGTCTACATTGATAATCTCAAATAGTAAATCGAGAATCTTCTCTAACAGTCGGTCAGGCTCCTCAGGAGAAGAAAGCTGTTTGCTCACCTCTAGCAAGATTTTTAATTTATCTACTGTCCGCTGATTACTACCCCGATGTGAAAGCCGTAGAAGTGAATCTCCTCTCCCTGGAGAATCCAGTAAGTCCTGCATTTTAAAGCGGCTTTGCTCAGTGGAGAATTGTTTAACAATCGTCTCAGGAATAGTTATTTGACAGTCTTGTTCGCTTATAGATGCTTGTTTAGAGTTAATACTAGAAGGTGTGGGTGTAGCGTTAATTTTGTCAACAAATTTTAACTCCACGTTGCCACAATTAATTAAATCTCCGTCCTTAAGTTCGTATTGATCAATTTTGGCATTATTGACAAAAGTGTGATTAAGGCTTTGCAGATCCTTAATGGCGATCCGATCCTCAGCAATTATAATTTCTGCATGATAACGAGATAAGCTCTCATCTGTAAGCACAATGGTGTTATCACCGCTACGTCCGATAGTGTTAAGACCAAACTTCAATTGATGAGGTCTTTCTTGAGGAGTGTTAGGGGCGTAGATTAAATATGGCATGTTCCACCCTCACCTTTCCACTTATCTTGAAAATTGCTTTGCTGAATCAAAGGATACACCCCACGACCATTAGATACTATAAGATTCACTGTGCCCAATAAAAATTTCGCACTAAACCATATATATATTTAAATATCTCAGAAAGTTGGGAGAGAATTATGCAAGTTCACGATGAATTTATATAAGCTGAATAGGGCTTACCACAAGTTAGCTAGCAACCTTGCTAGAGAATACTCCCTGGCTTTGGAACATGATGGACCAACTTTAACAATATAAAAAATCTTACAAATTATTATTATCGGTTTTTTGGGGGACTGAGTTATTCATCGTATTTGGTTTTTCCTGGTTTGGTAAATGCTTGTTACCATATTTCTCGATTTGAGATAGTCCTTGCTTGGCTATATTTTCCGCAGCTTGTTTAAATAATGGTTCTAATTTATTTTGCCAATATTTAATGTTAGGCAACTTTTCTGGGTGTTTTTGATAATCCAAAACTTTATCCCATTGACCTTGTGCTACTGCCGTATTAATGTCATTAAATAAAGCATCTGCTTTAGCCCAATCTTGCTGCCACTGGGCAATCATCACAGCAGTTTCTTTGAAACTAAAAGAAGCCGTTTTCGGTACCGATTTTAGCAGCGCGATCGCTCCTGGTAAATCTCCTGATTCATATTTTTTCTTGGCTTCCTCCAAAACCTGAGCGCTATTATCAGTAGATTGCGATCGCTCTGATTTTTCCGAGTCAGAAGTAAATGGTTCTGACCGGAATGGCTCTGAACTATTGGGTGATGAAGTTGCTACCTTACTAGATTTAGGTTTTGGTTTCGGCAGCGGTCGGTTAGCAATTAGAGTATTATCATCTACTGTCCTAATTGCAATACCTCTGTCTCGTAAACAAGACTTCCATTGTTCATTATTTCCTATCACAGCCGAGTGTGCCCAAGCCAATTTTCCTGAGTTAAGTTTTACTTCTACCCAACCCAGTTTTGTTTGTTTACCAGTGACCTCAAACTTAGTATTCTTGTTAACTGTTTGCACAATACTATCAGAATTGATGTCACTAGGTTCAGAACGAATATTAGAATTCCCCACGACAACAGCTAAACAGTTATTAGCCAAAGTAGTATCATTACCTGTTAAATTAGCTGCTAAATTCTTCACACTTGGATAGAAATTTGTGACTAAAGCAGCAGCACCGCCTGCTAATAAAAGCCCAACTATTAAAGGTAATGGGTCAGGTTTGTTAGAGTCTTGACGGACAGGTTTAGCAACCACTTTATTCGCTGGTGCAACTGCGACAGTTTGCTGCCGAGAAACTTGAGTAGGAGTTTGATTTTGCTGAGAGCTAGAATTTTGGCGAAATTCCTCTAGCTTAGAGGCGACAGCAACAGGAGTCATCAACTCTCTACAAGCTTGCAGTGCTTCTGTTGCATTTTGGTAGCGGTCTTTAAAGTGATAACGCACCATTTTGCTCAAAACTGCTGCCAATTTGGAATTTACAGTTACTAAATGCTGCCAGAGAAGTTCGCCTGTATTTGGATCTTCTTGTAATGCTGTCGCTGTTAGTCCTGTTATAGCTTGAATAGCAATTATACCTAAAGAATAGATATCGCTATTTGGACGGGGTTTGCCTTGCCCTTGTTCTGTAGGCATATAACCGGGAGTACCAATAACTACCGTAGCAGTAGGTTGTCCCCCAGACGCAACCAATTGTGTACGTAGTTGTTTAACTGCCCCAAAGTCTACTAAAACTAATTTATTGTCAGAAGCCCGACGGATAATATTATCTGGCTTGATGTCGCGGTGAATTACGCCTTGACTGTGTACAAATTCTAAAATACCCAGCACTTCTTGCAACAGTTGAACAACCTGAGTTTCACTCCAGCTCTTACCTGGTAAGAGTTCTTCACTCAGGGTATTTCCTTCAATAAATTCTTGTACTAAATAGAATTCTTGATTTTCGTCAAAATAAGCCAAAAGCCGAGGTATTTGATCGTGCTTGCCCAGAAGCTCTAATGTTTCCGCCTCACTGCTGAACAGGCGCTTGGCTGTGTCAAAAATCCTGGGGTCGGAACTAGTGGGTTTCAGGTGCTTGACAACGCAAATAGGATTGCCTGGCCGCCTAGTATCTTGAGCGATGTAGGTTTGACCAAATCCTCCTAGAGCTAAGACTCTAATTACTTGGTAACGATGGTCTAGTAGCTTGCCGATCATATTCTTTCCCCAGTGTTAACACCCAATTTTCCAGATGCTAATCAATATCTCCAAATTTTCCTCCATGAAATCCGCTATCTTGAGAAAAGATTTGAACTAAAAATGTAATTTTTTTAATAAACATAGATTGTTAATTTTTGTTTCAACATCTTTTTTGATTAGCAATGCCACCCAAAATAAACAACTCTGTCACCTGGCAGCAGGCTGAAATCCTGATGCAGCCTGCTTTCATCCGTGTGGTTGATAATATTCGCAAGCAACTAGATGTGTCTTCTTGGACAGGAACTTATCATGATGTATTGATTTGGCCTGCCAGTACCACCGATGAAACCAAAGCAACTGTGACTCAGCTGTTGCAAGACATGGAAACCGCAACCCCCGAACAAGCAGATGAAATCAGAGAAACGCTTTCCCGTCTGCCAATGCCCCATCCAGGATATCATCTACGTTTGCAGCGTCAAGAGCAGCAGATAACTATCGATTTGTGGGAGCTGTGTTACCAAGTATGTTTTATTAACTACAGCCCAGATATCTTTAATGCCGATTTCTCTGAGATTGACACTAGTTTAATTGATGAGATGGGAGAAGTCGATTGGCAGCATTTAGAAACTAAAACCAAAGATCTGGTTGTGCAGGTATTTGCTAATTTACCTGAGTAAAGTACACAGTAAAAATTCTAGTAGTGTGACTGTAATCAAAAACTATGGGAGCCAAGATTTCATAGCCTACGATAAGGCATTAGTTTTGGAGCTATCCCAGCTTTAGTGATGATTTCTCCGTTGGCCTGCGGTAACAACTGGCGATCACAGGCTTAAAATCTTGATTTAGTAAGGCTATAAAAATTCTTGAGTTGAGTCAAGCATAGTTTGCCCAAAAGTAGGTAGACTGGTCAAGATACAATGGCATTCAGGATATTGCTGCCCAATTTTTTCGCCCTATGCTACCGATCATCTATTCCGATGAGTTTCTGGATCACAAGACTGGAAACTACCATCCAGAAAGACCAGAACGTTTGACTGCGATCGTCAACGCTTTAAAGGAAGCTGAGTTTGCAGAAAAAATTGCTTGGCAATCGCCCACACAAGTATCTGAAAAGCCATTACTAATGTCTGTACTAGGACAAGCTCATACTTTAAATTACATCAACAAAGTCAAGGAAATTGCTTCTACTGGCGGGGGTTACTTGGATGGAGATACGCCAGTTTCTCCACGCAGTTATGATGTGGCATTGTTGGCAGTGAGTGCTTGGCTAGATGGAGTTGATACGGTTTTGGCAACAGAGAATCCGGCTTTTGTGCTAGCTCGCCCCCCTGGACACCATGCAGAAAGCGATACAGGTATGGGGTTTTGTTTATTTTCTAATGCTGCGATCGCAGCTTTTTATGCTCTACAACAACCTGGAATTAGCCGTGTAGCCATCCTCGACTGGGATGTACATCATGGTAATGGTACTCAGGCGATCGTGGAAACTCAGCCGCAAATTGCCTACTGTTCTCTACATCAGTAT
Organism: Nostoc sp. T09; assembly: GCF_002154695.1. Taxonomy (GTDB): domain Bacteria; phylum Cyanobacteriota; class Cyanobacteriia; order Cyanobacteriales; family Nostocaceae; genus Aulosira. Next base: position 2,147 of record NZ_MTAV01000092.1, on the reverse strand, counting down.
CCCTGCTATCCTGGTACGGGTAAAGCCTCCGAACGTGGTTTTCATAATAATATATTGAATTTGCCTGTACCTCCTGGTAGCAATATAGAAGTATATCAGCCGCTATTTGAGAAGATAGTAGTACCTTTTTTAGCCAAGTTCCAAGCAGATTTATTAATTATTAGCGCTGGTTACGATGGCAATGCCGCAGATCCTTTAGCAAGTATTAATTTACAACCAGCAGACTATGGTTTATTCATGGATTATTGTTTAGAGCTAACTCGAAAAATTCTTTTTGGTTTAGAAGGTGGTTATGATTTACCAGCACTTTCCCAATCAGTAATGGCTACAATCGGACGCTGCTTAGTTTAAAATTTCTTCTTTCTTCTAGTTAGACCTATAAAGTATCTAAAGTCTAGGAGCTTAATACAAGTAACAGCCATCCAGTAATAATGTTTATTAGAAAGGAACTGGTGGATCTCAAAGCTCTTAACTATAGCACTGTGAAGTTTTATTTCAGCCTAGCGACATAGCTATGACTCAAACAAGCATAAAAGTAGGGAAATTGCCACCGATTAGCCTATGACAGTTGGAAAGTTGGCTGTTTGGCAGGACAATATTGCCGCTTTGACACCTGATTCCTAATAATTTTATAATTTATTTTGTAAATGATAAAAAAGCACATAAATAACCAATAAATTTACTAACATTGCTTATAAAATTTTTCTTTTTCTTTTTTCCATCTATAGGTTATGTAAGGAATTGATTCAAAAATCTGTCTTTACATCTTAATTAAATAAAATTTAAATAATAATTTACAGCTACTATGCAATCTAAGTATAAATACATAGCTAGTATTAATTTATTTTTGACATTAATTTATTTCAGTAACGTATTGAACAAAATCCCAAGGAAATTTATAGAAACTTCAAAAAGAAAAAGTTTGAGATGTGTTTTTAAATAGCTAAAGTTTTGTTAAGATGCAAATGCTAGTAAATTCTCAACGAAATACACCAATCAGGGTGTGAAGAGATTAAACAGCATTAGCAACACAGAGTTATAGAGGTGAAGTGTAATGACCACCTACATTTTCTTCAATGATGCCCTCCAGATGCTGACCAACGCCTATTTGATATCAGCAATAGTCCTAATAGCAGCTTCTGGTATAGGTTTGGCAGTAATAGAAACGATTGAAAAGACAGGAGAACGCTAAGTTTCAACTTGGCGTTTTACTTTTGACTCAAAACCTATTGAGTGTATGTGTTCGCTGTCCAGAAATCCTGGGAACACTAAACTATGAAAGTCTCACGGCGTTGCAGAATCACGTGAAAGTTATAGAACGTGCAAGCAACTGTACCGCTATTGAGGCCTTAATCAAGGAGCAACTACAATGGGTTCATTAGACACGGTATTGGGTACAAACAGTCAGGCTCAAGCGACACTAAGTCCAGCGGAAGCTTTTGCCGCTCTCACACTGGCTGCAACATCTGTAGATGGTTATCTCTCAGATGATGAAGCGCGTTGTATCTCCTCAGTTCTATCTCGGTTGAAGCTTTTTAGAAATTATACCAATGATCTGATAACCAGACTATTGGAAAAAATCCTCAGCATCCTGCGCCAGGATGGTTTAAATGTTTTATTCAATACAGCCAAAGAATCCTTAACTCAAGACTTACGTGAAGCAGCATTCGCAGTAGCTACAGATTTGTTACTATCTAAGGGTATGGTTACAGACGAAGAAACAAATTTTTTAAATGATCTGTATCAAGCCTTAGAAATTCCCAGAGATCTGGCAATACAAATAGTACAAGTAATTGTAATAAAAAACTGTGTATAATATAAATTCTTATTCATCTTATCGTAATAACTAAGTGAATTCATCATTAAAGAAGAATTTAAACTCGGTTTGTTAAATGTAATTAGTTTAAAAAATTACATATTATGCAATTTATTAACAAATAATATAAATACTTTAAGTGTAACTCTTTTTAGCGCTCACCTAGAAGTTCTTTCAATCCATCTAATACTAAATTTACCTTAAACGCTTAGCCCTCTTCTGTCACTTTCCGGAATAAGCAAGTAGTAAAGAAGCTAAATCATCCAGAAGTATAACAGGGTTTAAATTGATTCATTGCGGCAATTAAATGATTGAATCCCAGTAACAAATC
>NZ_MTAV01000006.1 GCF_002154695.1 Nostoc sp. T09 | reverse complement strand
AAAATTTAACATATTTTGGGCTGTTTTTATCCGATTTTTCTTAATATTCAACACTTTTGGTAACCTTTCATATGAAGTTACACAAGAGACTCTAAATACTGTTTTTGCAAAATATGGTTCTATAAAGCAGGTTTCTCTACCTACTGACCGTGAAACAGGTCGTGTACGTGGCTTTGCTTTTGTAGAAATGAGTACAGATGCTTCCTCAGCATCTGCAATTGAGTCCCTTGATGGTGCTGAGTGGATGGGACGTAACCTGAAAGTGAACAAAGCTAAGCCGAGAGAAGATAGAGGTTCATTTGGCGGAAATCGAGGTAACTCAAGCTTTCGGAACCGCTACTAAACTTTGAACTCAAAAATTTAAACTCTAACGTCTTAAGGGCAGACAATGAGTCTGTCCTTTTTTCTCAGATTTACTGGATAGGTTAATACTAGCCAGTAATAATTAAGCGAGGACAGAGTATGACCCAAATAATAGTAGATGATAATGAAGGAATTGAATCGGCTCTGCGTCGTTTTAAGCGAAAAGTTTCCAAGGCTAGTATTTTTCCAGATATGAAGAAAAATCGCCATTTTGAAACGCCAGAGCAAAAACGTAAGCGTAAGGAAGTTGCAAGGCACAGACAGCGTAAGGGAAATTTCCGTAAATGAGTCTAAGCATTTGTACCATTTCTCTACCATTATAACTACTTAAGAAGCAGATTAAAAATTGCAACCTTAACGTGATAAAGTCAGAAATCCTTCACACTACCCATGTGTGGGAAAGTTATCGTTGGAGCGCTTAACAAAATAATCTTACAAATTCAAGATTATTTATAGTTAATCATGTGATGTCATCTGTTTATGGAATCTAAAAAATACAAAATTGAATACAAGTTTCATTCAATTCATATTGAAGAGGAATCATTAAGCGGAAAAGCTTATTATTATAAAATTTCTGGTGAATTGTGTCATACCGGTGGATTTGTTAATTCAATTTCTGAGGCAGAAAAAGAAGCAAAAGGGAAGATTGACGAAAAATTCAACTTAATAGAAAAAAAATCTGCATTACACAGATATTGCGTGATGCGTGATTTTGAAAGCTTTGTTGAGTTGTTGAACCAACAAAAGGAAATTCCGAAAGAAGTAGCTTATCAAGTAGCTTCTCAACTAGCTTTAGCTTCAACTTTAAAGTATTTTACGAAAGAAGGAATAAGTGTTGATGGCAACGGCTCAGTAGATATTAAGGAAGATGTACGCACAGAAAACTTGCAGTAATAATTAGTTGTGTTTGATCGCATTAACTAAAAAGCTGGCTGCATCATTTTTGTTAGGATGCAGGCTTCAAGAGTCCATGCATTATTACATAACCCGACTGCTGGCATTTTTAATTCAAATGGATGAGGTGGTGACTGTAGTAGCAAAGGTGCAACTTGATCGTGAGCTTCAACTAAGCTAACTATCCAAGGAAGAAAGTCTAAAATTTCTCTTGGTAATACAGTTAACTCAAAGTCCCATACCAGATTGAGTCCTCGATATTGTTGCCACTTTTTTCCCATCATGAATTGAAGAGCACTTTTATTAATAGCCAATCGAAGAACGAACGGGCGCAATGGGTTAAATTCGTCAGGTGCTGTATAAGCATATATATTTACATAATTCAGTTGCTGCCTATTATCTATCCATGATGCAATAGGGGAATTACTACTATAAGATGTACCAGTTATAAGCACTGGCGTTCTCATAGCAGTAGCGAACAGAGAGTAGAATTCACGCCTAAGTTCGCTAACAATGTGTTTGGCTTCTGGGGTCATGGTTACTACACCTGATTATTGTGTAGATTGTATGTATAGAAGAATTTTCAGGGGCAATGGAATGATGGCTTAGTACCTCCCAAAAAAATGGGAGAACTAAGAATCTCCCCGAAAATAAGCTAAAGAAGCTTAAGAACAGCACTGCTGAATTGCTCGTAAGGAGAAACTCCTACAATAGTTTCTGCTAACTCAGCATCCTTAAAAATTAAAACCGCTGGAATACTGCGAAGACCGAATTTTTTGAACATCGGTTTGTTGCTATCCACGTCTACCTTAACGACTTTAGCGCGACCTTTGTATTCTTGGGCGAGTTGATCCATTAATGGACTGATCAGGCGACAAGGTCCACACCAAGTAGCAGTAAAGTCAACTACAACAACTTTTTCTTCACTTAAAAGAGTCTCAAATTCACTTTCTTGAATATAAGAAACAACATCAGTATTAGTAGACATTTTTTAATTCCTCAGTATTAAACTAAAATTTCCAAAACAATAAATTTTCGACGACATTATAGCCAACGAAGATTCAATTATTGTACCTACAAATTGGTGAAAAAGAGTTTATTAATAAAAAGCTTCTACGTTATCCAAATTATGTAGCAAAAAGGCTCAAGCAGAAATGCCTGAGCCGCTAATACATCAAGTTAATTTGTTAAACTAACGGGTGAGGTCAAATAGCTACACCAGTAAAGCTTAGTAACGGTTACGCCCACCGTAATTACCACGGTTACCACCACCGCCAAAAGAACCTCCTCTATCTTCTTTGGGCTTAGCCTTATTCACTTTTAGGTCTCGTCCCATCCACTCTGCTCCATCAAGAGCCTCAATGGCGGCAGTTTCTTCAGCATCGGTACCCATTTCCACAAAACCAAAGCCGCGCACACGACCTGTTTCCCGATCGGTAGGTAGCTGAACCCGCTTGACAGAACCATATTCTGCAAACACGGCATTTAAGCTCTCTTCTGTAACTTCGTAAGAAAGATTGCCTACATAAACTGACATAGATTGTCTCCGAAATTATAAATGTGTAGAGATTTAGATTTCGGAGAAAAGTTTGTAAATACCAAAAACAAAAAGCCTTTCAATACTAAAAACAAACGCTGTTAACCGAATTAATTCTCAGTTTCTATTATGACATAAGTAATTAACTTTTTGGGGAAGACGGGAAAAAACTTTATATAAATTCATGTGAGCCATTTATATCTAATTAAGGGTAATAATGCTTTTTGGAGCCAGGCTGTAAAAGCCTGACTGCAATGTAAACATTCATTTAGACAAAGTTGATTATTTAGGTACTTTTTAATTTTAAAGCCAGACGTTCTTAGAAAATTACCATAATCACCACCAGATAAATTTAATTATAGGCTCTAGATGAACCAAGCTTGATCCGATAATGTCCAAAAATTTACATCGAATTCTCAAGTTTCTCTACAAATCGAGGAATGCTTGCCTTGAAAAAGCTGCAATTAAAATAATAAAGACAAATCCAATCATTGCAAAATTTTTTTTGCAGTTGGATATAATTTTTAGGTGACTAATTCAACTAAAGCATCCCCCTGGAACCGGACTACGCATGAGACCAAGCAGCCGCGATAATGCTCACTTGTGAAAACTGAAAGTGTGACACTTGTCTGCCCTAGATCTAAAATTTGTTTAACCTTGCAGATTTGCCTTTTGTTCTTGTAGTACGCAATGATGCGATCGCCAGCTTTAACATCTAACGCTTTAATTTTCAATTTTTACTCACTACTACATTTTGTTGATTTAAACTGACATATCTTTTTGGGTGTGTTTTCTCCTTTGTTGTTGGGATGTTTTTTGTATGTTTTAGCTTATCGGTTACCTTGTATTACCTTCGATCTCATGTTCTCGTGCTAGGTTAAGCAGTCAAATTCTCCATATTCTGCGGTCAAAAAATCATGGCGTAGCTTGCCTAATATTATTTTAAGGCAACAAGGAAAATATTAGACATTTTTGTTAGCAGCAGAGTAAATGTATATAACCACCACGAGAATTTCAACGCTTCATTGTAATATATGCATTACAGGTACGATTAAGCTACGTCTACAACGGTCTTAGCCCTATTAACTTTGAGGCTATAACCCATCCATTCAGTACCTCTTAATCCATTAATTGCTGCTACCTCTTCAGTATCTGTTTCCATTTCTACAACTGCAAATCCTCTCTTCTCACCAGATTTTTGGTTTGTAGATACTAGAATTCTCCTAACAGCCCCATACATTAGAAAGACCTGTCTGATATCCTCATCTTCAATTTCATGGGATAGATTACCAATATAAACTGACATAGAATATCTCCGAATTAACAGAATGTAGAGATTTAAATTTGGAGAGGCGTCTATATAGTCAGTCACTTGACCAAAAATATTTCTCGGTAAGTTAATAATAACATAGTTTTAAAATTGAAACATAGTTAAATCGGTATGAGTCTGTAGTAGATTGCATTTCCAGCTTTAGCCTTTATCAAAAGCAAAAAATAAGACTCACTTACACAAATCTGGTAGACTTACTTGTTCTTAGAATGGGCAATAGAGAATTTACAAAGTTTAGTAGAATTTTTAATTTCTACAATTTTTGCTCAACAAAGTATTTTGAAGTTTACAGTTTAACTAGAAACAACAGAAATTTGTAGTTGAATCCACAAGTTTTTTCCACTTCATAAATACAGTGTAGAGATTTAGATTCGGGAAGCTGTCACCGGCTTATTCACATAGCCGAGAATATTTCTCGTTGATCTAAACATAACAGTTGAATATGGAATGAGATTTTTGGAACTCTACAGGTCGTTATAACCACTAGTAGATATCTTTGTAAGCTGTGCTCTTAAATGATTGTGGCTTCTAATTAAAGCTAAAAAAGTGAATTATTGTCTAGGAACGCTTTACCCTTAATCCTAGTGACGTAATACAAATTTAACGTAGTATTAACATTTTAAGAATAGTACATATACTACTAAAAATTTTATTCGTTATATTTCTTTATATTTTTTCCGTATCCTTGACTTCGATTTTGGGGGTACAACCGTCGGCTTAGTTGGTAGCTACGATACTATTAGTTGTCACCAGCACTAGGATCGCAGCTTTTGTTAATGCAAATATTGATAAATTCATGCTGCAATTCAATCTCTATTGTGAGAGAAATGACTCGCTTTGCCGAAGAAGTTATACCCCACCTTCTACGCTTGTAGCTTGTGGTTTGCTACTTGCACCGAATTGGCTAATTTATGGATTTATTGAGCGCTAACCTTAATTCTAGGAACTATGGACAGAGATTTACTTGGTAGCCCAACTTTTCCCATATTTTTATTATTTATTCTCTATTGTTGAGATTGCTGTTCTTTCGGTGGTTTCTGTAGATTTTCAGTGGGTTTTAGTTGCTGAAATAAAGCAGGTGGTGTAGCTTGCCGGAAGGCTCCGCAATAGTGCATAGTCATAACTGCTTTGAAAGCCCAATGGTCAGATGGTACATCGCTAAAAGTATTTGGTAAAGTCTCTGCTTTGTTTTGAACACAAGCATTGATAACTGGATTAGATTTAACTGTTTCACTATTGCTAGGCTCTTGAGCTTTAACAGGATTAACTAAACCAATAGTGCCTAGTAATAAGACTGATAGCAGAATTTTTATGTTCATCAAATGAAGTATGGATGTATATATCTTTAGTGTAATTCTTTAAAGAAGGTAATCCACTGAATTTTATAAAAAATTTTTACTAATTGGAAGTTACAGGGCCATCCTAACAAAACTAGTTTACAACTTAGAATTAGAAGGAAAAGGAGAAAGAAGCAGAGATAACAATGTATCTAAACATCTTAGTTTTTTACTGCTTCCTTACCTTTTTATTTAACGCAGATTTGATTTTATCTAATTCTCAGACAAGACTTTGCTGTTTAGCCATTACAGCCAATTTTAAGAGCAATGACTGCCCAGTAATCCTATTTGACTTATGAAAATTATTGCACAGGCGTAGCGGCTTGCCGCAGGCTACCGCCAAGAGGAGGACAGTTCTGTGTGGGGTTCACCCCTTTGAGGAGCCAGTGCGTTGGACGGGTTTCCGGTTTCTTAGCATCTGGCGTTGGGCGCTTGCCCACCCTACAATTAAGTTTCAAGTTTACAGAATTTTTTCAAAAATCAAACCGCATTCCTATAGTTAATCTAAAATGTTAGAAAACAATCCCAAAGTTATTAACAGTACAACTAACCCACTGATCCATAGCGTTAGAGATCCCCAACTTACTGAATCCTGTTGTACTTTTTGCCATAAATTGGTGCCAGCATTCTTCCGAAAAGCCATTTTATAACCTCCAATTTTTATCTTTGATTTACTAAACTCTATTAATTGAGCCTGCACTAATTCAAGAGAAGTTTATTTTGGAGAAAATTCGCCTGGGTCTGTTCACTTGTAGAGAATAACTAACTGACTTTTAAATCAATTAATGCTTTCCCCGCTGCCATCACTACCTAAAGTTATAAAAAAATATTTGTTAACCTCAATATATTTTCTCATGGTTTATTGTTAACAAAACTAACTATCACTATTTTGAGAAGATTCTTAACGCTGGCTTTATTGTGACAGGCAACTTGTATTGTAATAATCTATGCAGTACTGAGGCTGATTCTTAAATATTGAGCTTGAACTAGGTGATAAATATATTGAGAATAGACTAATTCATCACCTCAGGTATCGCTGCACGTACTAAGTAAGCCGACACAAATAAACCGAACTATGTAACAGAATCTACGAATCACAAAACTCTTGCAATTGCTACCCTACGGGAAGCCACTTCTTGTCTACGTTTCACTTCGTTACACTCGCGGTGGACATACGTTGAAATTTTTACGCCGACTTACTTACTTATGACCCCAATCTTTGACGATAAGCTAATAATCATTCAAACTGCATCTTTGCGTCTCTCAGTCTCCGCGTACCCGCGTCTTTCTGATGCTACGAATTATGCAACTTAAAGGCACATTAGCTTACTATCATCAAATACTTTTTTTGTACCCTAGACGACCCGACAATAGAGCGCACTGAACAGCATCTGTTAGTATAGAAATCATTTCAAGGAAGAAACTTTTTTATTAGGACTGCCTTCTACTTCAAATTCAAAATTGTCATGCAACAAAACAAGCCTAAAACTGACTTCTACCAAACTGATAAGGATGTAATTAGGTTAGTCCAGCAATTTGAAGCTTGTACGTTAGCTCGAAGTGGCTGGAACCACGCTGCTCATCTCACTATTGCTGTGTGGTATTTATCTATATGCTCTAAAGCAGAAGCGATCGCACGTATCCGTACAGGGATTCAACATTACAACCAGTGCAACGGTATCGCAACTACCATTAATAGTGGGTATCATGAAACTTTGACTCTGTTTTGGATTGCGATCGCCTGTCGTTTCCTCGCTGTTACCAATCACAACGCCTCTATCTCAGCATTGATCAATGACTTCATCTCTACTTATGGAGAGCAAAAAACTTTATTCTACGAATACTACAGTCATGAGTTAATTATGTCTTGGGAAGCTCGTCAAAGTTGGGTGGCTCCAGATCTCAAGCCTTTTGAAGAGATTTCTTCACCTTAGCATCAGCAAGAGGCAGGTTTTCCAACAAAAAGCTCATGAGTAGCAATTTCAACGCTATCATGAGCCATAAATTTTATTGATTCTGCAATTGTTATACATAAACGTTTTGCCCGATATCAAGTAACCCAGCTTACAATATCGGGAATTAAGTACAAAAAGAGTTATTCTTCTTCGTACTCCTCTTCATCATCTTCTCCAAAGATGTGGTCTATAATCTGTTGTGCGCGCCTGTTTGTAATATTCAAGGCGTCCTGAAGCTCAGATATATAATCCTGTTCGCTGTCGGGTACTTCACCGTCAATCCCGACTACCAACAGCGCGGTAATGTAGGCTGCTTCTCGAGATTCTTCATCTGGTAAAGAAGCTATCGCTTGCTCGATGACATCTTCTGGTTCTTCTTCCTCTAGCAAGGTATAAACTTTCTCTGTCAATTTTTCAAAGTCTTTCTCAGAGAAATCTTCAAATTGAGAAATACCAGCTAGCATTTCACTCAAAGCAAATTCTTCGGTTCTGCTAACACCTTCATCATCAGATGCTGCGGAAAACAGTCCAATAACTGCGATCGCTACTTCTGGTTCTAAGGCGACTGAACTGCTGCTACGTCTGTTGGGCAACTTACGCTGAAACATAATTATCCTTTAAAGGTTCCGTGATTGATGGGAAAGCAATCTTTTTTCCTGAGATTTAGGATTCCCAAAAAAATCAAGAAAAACACACATCTGTGATTTTTACTGCAATTTCTCCGCACAAAAAAACGCAGAGGATACAATCCCCTGCGTATCTAACTTTCTAAAACCAAAAATTTACCGAGTTTAGTGCTGAGTAAAGTAAAAAATACTCAGCAGTCGGTATTCAGAACTCTTCATAGTTTCGTGCCACACTCAGAACAGAAATTATGGTTGGGAAGGTTTTTAGTGCCGCAGTGGCTACAATAAACTGGTTCTGTAGCAGTTGTTGGCAGTTGCTTGGGTAAGCCAATCATTTGGGCGTTACTCTTGCCTGGAGCTACCATTGGATAGCAGTTTTCATCTCTGGTAACGCGCACATCTACAACTACTGGGCCATTGTGTGCCAGCATTTCGGCGATCGCATCTTGGAGTTCTTCCCGTTTGCTAATCACCATGCCTTTGATACCATAAGCTTTGGCCAAAAACTCAATATCTGGCATTCCTACTTCCATGTTGGAGCAGGAGTAACGCTCACCGTAGAAGGCTTGCTGCCACTGGCGCACCATCCCCTGCCAGCCGTTATTGAGAATTAAAGTCTTGACATTTATGCCATATTGTGCAAGTGTACCCAATTCTTGCAAACACATTTGAAAACTGGCATCGCCACTGATACAAATAACTTCTTCATCGGGAAACGCCACTTTCGCACCCATTGCCGCAGGCACGCCAAAACCCATCGTTCCTAAACCAGCACTGGAAATCCAGCGCCGCGGACCATTTTTGAGGAATTGTGCTGCCCACATTTGATGTTGACCGACATCGGTGGTGTAGAAAGCGTGGGGTGCTTGGCGACCAATTTCGACAATTACCTCTTGGGGTGAAATACTGTCAGAATGCTGAGGCACTATCAAGGGGTAATCTTCGCGCCAGCGATTAATCAGGCTCAACCACTCTTGATTTTGGTTAGGTTTAGCCTTGGTACCTGTTTGCTTGCAACGACGCAACAAGTCAACTAACACATTCCGCACGTCACCAACGATGGGCACTTCTGGGACGCGGTTTTTGCCAACCTCTGCGGGATCGATGTCGATGTGAATTACCTTTGCTTTGGAGGCAAATTCATCCAACTTCCCGGTCACCCGGTCATCAAATCTCGCGCCGACGCAGATCAACAAGTCACAATCAGTCACAGCAAAGTTGGCGTAAGCGGTGCCATGCATCCCCAACATACCCAAGGCTAGGGGATGATGTTCGTCAAACACACCGATACCCATCAAAGTTGTAGTGACGGGAATATTAAATAACTCAGCTAGTTCTTTAACTTCTTCGTGTGCCCCAGACGCGATCGCACCGCCACCGATATACAATAGCGGTCTGCTACTTTCGCTGATTAACTGGATGGCGGCGTTGATCTGCCTTGGATTGCCTTTGACTGTAGGACGATAGCCAGGTAATTTTACAGAACCTGGTTCCACAGGCACATAGTCAAATTCTTCTAAAGCGACATCTTTAGGAACATCAATTAAAACTGGTCCTGGGCGTCCTGTGCTAGCAATGTGGAACGCTTCGGCCACAATCCGTGCCATATCGTTCGGGTCGCGCACTACATAAGAGTGTTTGACAATTGGCAAGGTAATTCCATAAATATCAGTTTCTTGAAATGCATCCGTACCAATAGACGCTCGTGCTACTTGTCCTGTGACCACAATCATCGGAATCGAGTCCATGTAGGCGGTGGCGATACCTGTTACCAAGTTAGTCGCCCCTGGACCCGAAGTACCAAAGCACACTCCTACCTTACCTGTAGCGCGGGCATAACCATCAGCAGCATGAGATGCACCTTGTTCGTGTCTCACAAGAATGTGCTTAATGCCACTAGTTGCTTCCACTTTATAAAGGTCATCATAAATGGGCAGAATTGCTCCACCGGGATAACCAAAAATATACTCAACACCGTGGCGCTGGAGGCTGTCAAGGAGAGCAAAACCGCCGGATGCCCTTTTAGGGCTTACTACGACGGTTTGGATAGTCGTATTAGGCTGGATGTGATTCTCGGTTTGGGGGGGACTGATTCGGGTTGGCGATCGCACTGTCAAACCTCTGAGAATAGCTAAGTTAATGCTTGAATTCTGTAGTTAAGATTTCATTTTAATAGAAAAGTTTAATTAAATCCTTACGGAAATTTCTATATTTAATATTTAGGTTCAGCTAAGACTTTGTATCGCTAAATTACATCTTGCAATACCCGGCGGGTATTTTGCCAAGCCCAAACGCCCACAGCAGCGACTATCAGGCTCATAGCTACAAGTACAATCCGCAACCCTAGAATATCAGTTAATGGGCCAGTAATTGCCAAAGGTAAGGAAAGCGCAATATTGACGGCATGATTTTGAAAGCCAAAAACTTTACCGTGCATGTTGGGAGGTGCTTGTTGTTGAATTAAAGTTTGCATCGGCACGCCAATTAAGGAAGCACCTACACCTAATAGTGCACAGAGTCCTAGCGCCAATAATAAATTGTGGGTAAAAGTAAACACTCCTAACACCAGCGCCATCATCAAAAATCCGATTAAGGGTAAAGGCTTGCGATGCAATTTTACGCCCCAGTGTCCTAAAATTCCCGCACCCAATACCATCCCTACCCCAGCTGCTGCCAAGAAAAAGCCAAACTGTTTCTCTTTTAAGCCAAAGTCTGCCGCTAATCTGATTGTCAGTACTGTTAAAGCTGCAAATACGCAATATAGAGTTACGAGTTGCAACATGGCATTTAACACCAGACGGTTTTTCTTGAGATAGCGCAAACTCTCTGTAAATTCAGACCACAGGTGATTTGATCCCCGATGCTCAACAGTAGGTTTGTCTTCTTTAAAATTAATCGGCTGCATAATGGCACCCGATAAAAGATATAGTGTGCTAACTACCAACTCTTGACCGTATTCTTCTCCCAGCAAACTCTTCGCCCAACTCAACAATGGCTCTCCTATGGCAAAGCCAATTATTAAAGCACCCATCATTGTGCTGCTAAATAGTGCATTCGCTGCCATTAAATTTTCACGCCGCACCAGTAGGGGAATGGCAGCTTGTTCAGCGGGAGCGAAAAACTGCGTCACTGTGGAGATGGCAAAGGTGAGTATCAAAAGAATTAAAAATTCACGTGGTAAAAACGGAATTAATAAAGTTAAGCATCCACGCACCACATCAGAACCAACCATAATCAGCTTTTTGGGAAAGCGATCAACAAAAATGCCACCCGCAGAACCAAATAAAACGGCTGGTACTGTAAAGGCCACCATCAAAGTTGAGTACATCGAATTCTCTGCCAATCCTGGTGGCGGTGGGTAATTTTCCAGTAAGGCAATCATCAAAACGAAGAACACCTTATCTGCTAACTGGGAAACCAGTTGCCCAATCCACAGGAGCATAAAACCACGGTTTTTCAGCAGTGCGCCAAACCCGTTATTAACAGCAGCAGGTTCCGTTGGAAACATTAGATACTTAAGAGATAGTGACTAGGGTAGATGGGTAGTTGGGGAGTGTGGGATTTGGGAATTGGAGAGTTGGGCGAAACTACGCTCATCACTCCATTTTAAAATCTTCCCTATTTCTCACTCCTGCTTGCCAACTTTAATTTCCGGACTATTTTTCTTCATAGCGCTTTAACAGCAGGCGTAAGAATTCAGATGCACTCAAGCGATCGCTTTTGGGGTAAAATTCCTCGGATAGGTCTACCCAAAAACCTTGGACGGTTTGAGGCGATCGCCACATGCATAAATGCTCAACAGCTGGCTCTGCATAAAAGTTATTCTTCCCACCACCCAGTAAAGATGAACTCCAATGGGTGAAATAATCATGACTCATTCGATGAATGGGAAAATCACCCCATAGTGGCACCCCCCATCCATCTATAGCAATAAAAGCTATGACTTTACCTCCTAAGAGTCGCCACGAATTCGCAGCGAGCATCGCTCCGACTACACCTGCGCTAAAACTAATGAAGATCACGGGCGATTCTAACTCATTACCCAAGCGATCGTGTAGAAATTGTAAAATATGCAATGGCGATAGGGTCAGTACACCCTGTTCTGGGTAGACTAGTATATTTACTGCTTCTTTAGCACTTGGGCTATCAATATTTAAATTTAAGCACTCTGAGATAAAACTTTCAGTTAACGCTGGATCGTGGATTCCAGGGCAAATGATGATGTTCATCTATACTTTAGTCTCTGGGTCAACACTAGGGGTTAGCATTGCTAAGTCCCTACTAGTTATAAATACAACTTATATACTTATAGAGCAACGTCGAAATTCTTATACTCTCTAATGTACTTAAATGGAAAAGGGACTACGGTACTTTGCCCTGTACGGACAAAATCAACATCCATAGTTTTAAGGAGTTGTCTAAATATCAGTTTTGAGTCATTCACTGCAACGATTTTACGAAGATGGCAAGCATCCTTGAAAGAATAATCTTTTACATTTCTATCTCCCACAAAATAATATGCTTCTTTTTCAGTTTCGCCAAAATAATTTATATGGAGAGAAGCATTAAATAAATCTTCGAGGTTTTCCTTGTGCTTTGAAAAAATTAGCCTAATATCATATCTGTTCAGAAGATAATTGCGTAATGCATCGGTAACATTTGAGCTTTTTCCTAAATAGCTATTTATCAGTTTTCGGAAACTGCTTTTATCTAGTTCATTGTTACCTAATATGCGTAATTCTTCACCGAATAATATAAGTTTATCGTTATCTTTCGTAGAAACTTCAGTCATAAATTCTTGAAGCAGCTCTGCCAAAGCATTTCCAGTTCGCTTATCTTCAGGAAGCTTTGTTTCGACTTCGTTGATAATAGCTTCAATTTTGGAAAGATCGGGAATGGTGATTTCATCAGTACGGAATATCTGATTTATATCACCAGTATCAGAAATAACAAGACCTTCCAAGGTTTTAATTTTATCTTCAGACTCACTCTCGGTCATTAATTCTTTATATTTATCAAATTTTTCCCAATTGAATAGAGTTTGTTCATCAATTTTATGAAATTCAAAATTCCCATTTGGCTGAATTTCCATAAAAATAACATGACTTGCTTCTTCATCCCAAGCAGCAAAAGTCCAAACTCCTTTCAATTCAAGTTTAGACCAATCAAAAAGATTTAATTTTTTAATGCTAATATCCCGCTTTATAAGCAGTTCTTTAATACTTGTTTTAACAATAGTATCAAAGGCATTTCTAGCTGATTCAATGGTAAGATGTTGCCGTTGAAATATATCTGTAGAAGCAAGATATTCGTCATCCTGCCTCATTCTTTCGTAAAAGTCGGCATCATGTATAATTCTAAAATTGAGAGCGCCTTTCTTATCTTGTTTACCAAAAGTAATTAGCTTTTCATCAGTAATGTAAGGAAGAAGCGATGCTTTCAAACTTTTTGCTAACTCAGCAGAATCTTCATCCTTAACTATGTCTATTATGTTTATTGGTTGCCCATCAAGTACTGAATGAAGCTGTTGTGGCTTTTTAAGCAAGGTGTTCGTCAGTTCAACGCTGTCGTCAATTTCAATATTGGCAAAATCAACGCTCATATATTCAGATAAATGTTCTTGAATACTTTTGAAAACTTGATGCAAAATGCCGACTCGGCTGTTTTCAAAGTCTTTAATACTTCCAAATTCAATAAAATTAGTATGACGCCTTTTTCCTTGGATACTGCATTTTATATAAGACTTAGTAGCATCTGTCTCTTTCCCGTCAGAAGGAAGCCACCTTCTAAGAGATGCTGTACCACTATGGAAGATATATTCAGGTCTTTTAAGAATCTTTTTTAATTCTGCACCTTTGTATTCTTTTAAGATAGAAACTTTTTTGCGATAACTAGCTACACTAACATTCAGTAAGAATTCGTTTTTTTTACTATCGACACGACTAAGAGTTATTTCAGCTACACCAATTGGATCATAAAGCTTATCTGTTAATGCTGGCACTTTCAGTAATGTACCGGTGAGATTTGAGAAATGTAAATCCTTAAATCTTGAGCGTGATGAACCTAGAGAATTCATTAATAATCGGGCAAGTGTTACCTCACATATGCACTCATCATTTCCGTTATAAACAGCGTGGGGCTTTACTTCAATTGCAGATACACTAGCAAATTTAGGATCGGTTCTCAGTTTTTGAAGTAATTCATAAGTATTATTTGATTTTTTTTCAAACATAGCATAGGCATATTGAGCATACCCAACTGCCATAGCTTTATAATCGTCACCAATAATGCAGTCTAGTTCTTCCGCCCCCCACCATTTACCATTTTTTTCTCGTTTTAAGCGAATAAAAACAAAGTCTCGTTCAATAGTATCAATATGAAAATCTATCTTTAGTCTGTTTGTGATAATGCTCATTTACAAAATTCATCCTGAATAAAATTAATTGCTGAATTATCGATTTTACCATTTTTACAGAGATAAGGAACTTCGACAATTTTCCCGCCAAATGACGAAATCGGGCGAAAAGGTGTGTTTGAAGTACCAAGAATGTTGATGACAAAAACCCTTTCTGCTCCGACAAACGCCATTTTTTCCATGATTTTATCAAGTAATTCCTCAGATGCAACTGCAACTTGATCGTTCCATAACTTGAAGTCTATATAAACTTTCTGTTCTGTTTTAAAGTCAAAACACTCAAATTCATTCACATCCAGTTCTAGCAAATGAATATTTAAGAAGTTTTGAAAAATATGTTTTCCGCATACTTCACCTAACGCCCCTTTATAAATATTGTTGAACATCGGGGGTGTTAGCATAAGTTTAGATTTAGGAAATGCTGTTGCCCAGCCAGAATCAATAAACAATTTATGTAGTACATCAATTTTCATTAACTCGGAAAGACGGGCACTTCGTTCACTCACTTCTTTAACTTCTTTTTTCCCGTACCCATCAGAAAAGAAAACTTCAATCTCATCATAATCATTTTCATGTGAAAAATAATATGAATCGGCAGGTTTTGGTAATTGCAGGTAAATACTATTCCAGTTAGGATTGCATTCTGACTCTTTTTCAATAGCGGGTTGACGAAGAGTTTGCTCTCTCAGATCCTGCCATGTTTGAATACTCTTAAGTGTCCACGGGTTATTCAGTTGGCGGCGTATGGTGGCAGAATTCTGATTACTTCTATTAGATGCTCGGTTTTGCACTTCTCTTAAATCTTCAGATGGGCGCATCGATTCACCTGCTGATTTTAAAAGAGCAGCATATTCACGAACAGGAATTACATCTTTTGGTAAAGCAAAACCAGTTAAATGTTTTTGGATTGAAGCATCAGCAATAATATGGATTTTTGGAGCCTTCATATTAGTTCGACATATTCGACCTATTGCTTGGATAATTGTTTTATTCAAGAAGAGTGAATAAGCACCTGTATTATATAAGCTGATGAAGTCTTCAGCCTTTTGCTTAGACTGATATCTTCCTATGTATCTCTGAAATGCTGTATCTAACTTGGTCTTAAATGTGTTAAGTGAAAAAGCTCCATTTTCCCGCAGGAATTCTAATTGAAAAATGTATTTTATAAAATCATCATCTTCGATATTATTCCTATAAATATTAACTAGTAGATTTGTTGGGCTATCTAGATAAATGCCATTAATATCCATATCCGAATGCTTTGGCAAGTTGTTAATGTGTATTGCCTCTAATTCACAAGGGATAGGAAATTGTAAATTTTGTCCAACTCCGATTGTTTGGTAGGCAGAGATGATGAATCTGCGTTTGTGAGCTTTCAGATCATTCAGAAGTTTCTGTTTATTTTCTTCAAACTTATCTCCACTAAGTAAGAAAATCGTATCTTCTACACTACCATCAATGACATCTTTGTTGTCATCCAATAAGTATTTCGCGTATTTATACAATATATCCAGATCGAACTTCGGATCGGCAGGCTTTGGTAATTTACTGAAGAGACAAAGAAAGGCATGACAATCAGAATGATCTAGAAAATATTTCCATGCAGTTAACGCCCTGACATAACGGCAAAATGAAAATTCAATACTCTTCTTATCATCATCATTAGTTATTTGATGGCTAAGTTCGTTCCATAAAGCTTGTGCTGCTTCTCGGTCACGCAAAAGTTCTTCAAGCTGTTTGATTGCTTCCTGCTGTGAGTCTGTTCCAATAAATTCGGTTTTTATAACTACTTGATCGTATCCTTGAGTTGCTTTAAAATATGCGTTTTTGAGCTTAATAAGAGCATCTTCTTTAAGACTTATAAATGAATCTCCTAAACGGGATTTGAGATACTCTAGATCGTAATTGCCAATGTTTGTATAAAGTCCAGCAGTTGCAGAAATGCCAACGACCATAGCCTGTGAGCAAACTCCCGCCAAAAAAGATTCGGGTGTACGGCTAAAGTTGAACATATATATCTTCGATAATGTATCATGCTCATCACTATCGACGATATCGTGATACCGAAAGCCTGTATCATAGAAAATCTGACTTTGGATTGTTCCTTTGTCAGCTTGCAAGCCATACTGCAAATCGTCTTCTAAAATTTTATTGGTCAAAAATGCGACATCTTGCTCGTCAAGGAGAAAATTATTCAGAACTGTTTTAATGGCCGATTCGAGCGGAAAGCCTTCCTGATTACTTTTATTTTCTTCTTTTAAACGTCGATAATTATTAGCTAAATACTTAATTCCTGTCTGAAAATAGGTTAGAAATCCGGTAATCTTACTCAGCAACTCTTGTATGTCTACACCAGATTCTGTTGTTTTAATATCAAAAGACTTAATCCAATTTGTACGGTTTTCTATATCTTCAATAATCTTGATAAGCTGATGACGATTTAGTACATTATGGAATTGGTAGTCATAGAACAGAAAGTTTCTTGTCTTTGTCAAAAAGTCATCATGAGATTTACAGATATGTTGTAATTGATATGTTTTAAATATGTAACTAGCTTTATCTCGAAATGATTCAATCTTTTGTCGTGGAGATAACCAATCTTTTCTGGACGATTTTTTCTTGAGCCATCCAGATTCCTGAAGCAGCCTTTCAGGAAATTCGTTTTGCATAAGGTGGTTATGAATATTCAAGAATAAATCAAGAAGATCTACTCTATGGCGCAAGCCTGTTTGAATAATATTGTTGAGGACAGCATCTTTCGTAGTATCAAACTCATCAATAAAAATCAGAGATTTATCAATCAACCTTTCAGTGAAGTAATATGATTGCTCAACCAGTGTCGTGTTTTGAGCAATAAACTTATCCATACTCATAAATAAAACAGTTTTTTCATCTGTAAATACTGCGGGATATAAATTGCCAATCCATTGATAGTCTTGTTGATTCTGTATGGCTAACAAACGGGCTTTTTTATTGTTAAAACTTTCTTTCAAGATTTTTTTAATATTTTTTCGGAATGCTGGCTCTATTTCTTTCCGAATTTCGGTTCTTAGCATCAATTGAACTTCTTTTGGAAGTGACCTATTTTGGCACGTTATTATTCGAGATTTTAAACGCTTATAAATTTCTGTTTTAAACTGTTCAGGTATTTTGTTATCATTTTCTAGAAGATTATCAATAACTGTATCAACGTTAGAATCAATGCGAAGAACATATTTGTTGAATTCATGTCCTTTACCATCTTGAATAAAACGCTCTTGTAGTTCATCTACTGGTAGGTTCTTCTTGAGGTTAGTAATAAAAATAATTTTTCTATGTTGAGCAGCAAATTCTTGATAATTAGAATAAATAAAGTTTAGGACATTGTACGTTTTGCCAAAACCAGTCGGCATACTCAATAGAAGCAGTCCAGAATTAGCTTGTTTACAGTATTCTTTTAAGATTTTTTCCATATACCTGATGAGCTTAGTAAAGTTAAAACCTAAGATGATTAGCCAACTAATAATTAATCTATGAGAATGAAACTTCTCAGCGTTACATCGAAAAATTTTATTTCTGCAATGAGTACACCTCTGAAAAAAGTAACAAAACTCAACTTCTTTCAGAGGTGTTTGGGTTAAGAATGTGCAATTATTGCAAATTGTATATAACTTAGAGCTATCCCAACCCATCTTGAGGCCTGTTAAGCTGATGGAGTAGCTAAGTGTAACAATATACTGTTTCAGCCTCAAGACAAGTACCGTCAGCCAGGAAGGGTGATCTGCAATTATAGTGATCGTAAGGCAGTTCTGTGCTATTGATTACACTACTTTGAATCTACATATCTACAGTTAAGTAAATTTTTTTGTCTACATCCTAATGGTAGGGGTATGTAATGCCATGTCTCGTTATGATGATTGTAATTATCCTATCCCCCCGGATGGGATATAAGTTTACTAAGCAGAGGAATAATTCAGTTATTTCTTTGATACTTAATCTCTCCATTCTGGTTATATTGAGGAACTCACTGTGGTAGCCACGCCGGAAAAAGTACAACACACCCACGAGCAATCATCACGTCAAGACCGAGTAGCCGTATTGCTCATGGGCTACGGCGAAGTCGAAAGCTACGAAGATTTCGCTAACTATAACGAACAGGCTTTAAATCTACTGACAGCAAAATTTGCCCCAGTCCCAACTTGGATTTACCCGCCGCTAGCCAAGCTTTTGGCGTTATTTGACCGTCATGAGTGGGGACACACACACCACGATTTTATTTCCCCACATAACGCCATCTTTGAAAAGCAACGCGCTGGGATTGAGAAGCTTTTACAAGAAAAGTGGGGTGAGGGCGTTCAAGTTTTCAAGGCTTTTAACTTCTGCGCGCCTTTTTTACCTAAACAAGTTTTGGCAGAGATTAAAAACCAAGGCTTCGACAAAATCTTAATCTATCCCCTACTAGTGGTTGATTCTATCTTTACTAGTGGGATTGCGATCGAGCAGGTGAATAATGCTTTAGCCGAGTTGGCTGAGGGTGATGAACATTGGGTAAAAGGAATGCGTTACATTCCTTCTTTCTACAACGAGCCAGCCTACATTGATTTGATGGCTCATATAGTAGAGGAGAAAATTAATGCTGACTTAGCAGCAACTTACCTACCTTCTCAAATCGGCATTATCCTGATGAATCATGGTTGTCCTCACAAAGCGAAAGGATTCACCTCAGGGATTGCCGAAAGTCAAGCATTATATGAATTGGTACGGGAAAAGTTGATTAACCGCTATCCTTTAATTTCGGTAGGTTGGCTCAACCATGACACACCCCTAATTGAATGGACTCTACCTAACGCTGAGCAAGCTGCTAATAACCTGATTCAATTGGGTGCCAAAGTAGTAATTTTTATGCCAATTGGTTTTGCTACAGAAAATCACGAAACTCTATTGGATGTACACCACATTATCCATGCTGTAGAGAAAAAGCATCCTGATGTGGATTATGTACAAATGCCTTGCGTTAATGACCATCCAGAATTTTTGGCAATGGTAGCACAATGGGCAGAGTCTCATATTAGTGAGTTGAGGTCAGAAGAAGCAATCACGGTTAACCCCCAACTAGATGGGCATCACCATCACCATCATCATCATTAAGTGAGAATGTAGGGTAGGTAATGCTGCCCTACATTTTCCTGATGAGTGCTGTTAGCGTGACATTGGCACTGTCTTTGCAGTTATGGCAATTCGCCAAACTGTTCTCGATAACGAGAAAGTAGCGACTCGAGTTCCGTGGCGCGTTGACGTTCTTGTTCTGCACGTTGACGTTCCTGTTCTGCCTGTCTTTCAGCCTCTATACGTTTGTGAGTCTCTTGTCTGAGTGCTTCAACCAACTCATCCGCCACTAACAATTTTTCTCCGTTATCTAAGCGATAAAAGCCAATTAGTTTTCCTTCTACAGCAAGACGTAATTGTAGTTGTTGGCTGCAACTATCGGTAATTGGCTCATAAATATCTCCTCGCAGCCGATACCCTTGCAACTTCTGTTCAATCCATTCTCCCTTCGGGTCAAATAACCAATACTCCTGTACTTCTAGTCCTTCATAAAGATTTTTCTTAGTGTTTTTGTCCTCTTCCTGAGTCCCTTTAGAGGTGATTTCAAAAATCACTTTTGGCACTTGTTGTTCTTCCCAAATTTTGTAGTTATCGCGTCCCCCTGGTTCAACGTCATAGATAACCATGACATCAGGTGCAACTCGCAATTTTGGGAAACTTTGTGCATAATACAAGAATTGATTGGCTAAAACTGTGGCGCGACGACCTTGAAGATACTGTCTGAGAACTTCTAGTGTAGTTAAAATTGCATATAGATGGTCGTAAGTTTCCGCCACAGGTTCTCCATCGCTGCTGGGGTAAATAATTTCCGATTTAGGAGAGTTAGGAATAGTGGTGGTCATAAAGCCACTTTTAAAGTTTTATTAGTATATTTTAGTAAATCGCAAAGTTTTGCCAAAGCTGTTAAACGGAAATCTCAACCAGGTGATTGTATCTATATTTGATCTCGTTAATACCAAGAAATAATTATCGCTTTACTATAAGTAAATCTAATATATTTTAACCTAATAGTTAAGGTAGTTAAGCGGTAAGTTGTATCTCAAGTTACAAATTTTTGGTATTAGTTCTTGGTCAGGAAAACTTTGCAATTTACTGAAAGTAACTGCAAAGCTTTCCCCAGCCTTTATCCTGATAATTTTTTTCATGATGTAAGGCAATACGGCATAAGTTCTCGCCCAAGAGAGATATCTAAGTATCAATAGCTATTGATAAGGAAAAAATCATGTCTAATGAGAAAGATATAAATAACGCTCCCGTTGAATTATCAAACGAAGAACTCGACAAAGTTTCGGGTGGAATTGATATTTTCTTATCAGGGTCGATGTTTGAGCAGAGAGATATGTTGTCATCTGTGCGAACAAGTTCAAGGCGAAGGGGTTTTGGCAGCAATTCTATTTTTAGATCTTCTTCTATATCTTCTGCTGCGTTTCAAGTGATTGGTTTGGGCTTTGAATCGGTTAGCGATGTTATGAGCTTCTTTTCAGGCTTTGCTAGGCTGTTTGGCAGAAGATAAAGGCAGGAATCAAGAAGTAGACAATATAATTTCTGATAAGGGCAGGGCATCCATAATGTCTGGGTTAAGTAACTCAACTTACTGATGCTGTGCCCCTACATATATTTGATGCTATACCCCAAACTTTAGGGGATTTTTTGTAAATTTATGTATCTTCTGGCAGATACAACGAGCAATATAGCACGTGGTAAAGTCTGGCCTATAAAAGCAAAGTTAGCCGCGCTTTATCTCCCCAATCAAACAGCGAGATTCGCGGAGTTATTTCGCCAGACCTCATAGCGCCTCGAACTGTCACAAGTAAAGTTCGCAGTTAAGCTAGCGGTTTCATTCCAGAGAAACGCTGGAAAACCTGACTAATAAAACTTTTATTCTGAACATTGGAGCAAATTTAAGGGTTACTATACCAATGAGCGATCGCACTCAGGATCTGCAAAATAAATATTTTCGAGCATGAGGAGTTGAGACTTGTGACTCAAGAGAAGAAAGCCACTACCATCGAAGACATTTTTGCTGGTGGTGGAGAAATGGGAATGCTCATGCAATCTTTCGATTGGTCACAAACGTCTTTGGGTCCAGTATCAGCATGGCCGCAGAGCCTCAAGACTTGCGTGCGAATTATGTTGACATCCCGCCAACCGATGTTTGTCTGGTGGGGTTCAGAACTCATTAACCTTTACAATGACGCTTACAAAGCGATTGTTGGTGGCAAACATCCTTCTGCCCTAGGACAGCCAGCTGCCTATGTGTGGCGGGAAATTTGGGATCAGGTTGGACCGCGTGCAGAATCAGCGCTGTTGCAGAATGAGGGCACTTACGATGAAGCGCTGCTATTAATCATGGAGCGCAACGGCTACCCAGAGGAAACATATTATACATTTTCATATAGCCCAGTTCCTAACGATCAAGGCGGTACAGGTGGCATTATTTGTGCCAACTCAGACGACACGCAGCGAATTATTAGCGAACGTCAGTTGGCACTACTGCGGGAATTAGCGGCTAGGACAGCAGACGCGCGCACATTTGATACAGCCTGCTCTTTAAGTGCGAGTTGTTTGGTAACTAACCCTTACGATCTACCTTTTGCGATGATTTATCTGGTCGATCCAGATCAACAGTGCGTTTTGTTAACTGGGACTTGCGGTATCGAACCAGACAATGCAGCAGTTCCGCAAAAAGTCGATATTGATGCCGATTCAGTTTGGCCCTTTGCGGAAATCATCAAAACCCAGAAGCCATGCCTGGTTTCTAATTTGGAAGCGTCTTTTGCCAACCTGCCAACAGGCGCTTGGAAGCGTCCTCCGCACCAAGCGGTGGCTGTACCGATCGCACCATCGGGACAGACAGGAAAAGCTGGTATCTTGATTGCTGGCTTGAACCCGTTTAGGATCTTTGATGACAACTATCAAAGATTTATCGATTTAGTTTCATCTCAGATTGGAGCTAGCATTGCCAACGCCCAAGCATACGAAGAAGAGCGCAAGCGCAGTGAAGCATTAGCAGAACTAGATCGAGCAAAAACTGTTTTCTTTAGCAATGTCAGCCACGAATTCCGTACTCCGCTCACCTTGATGCTCGGCCCCTTGGAGGATATCCTAGCCGATTCTTCTGGGCCCTTACCAAGCGATCGCGAACAACTGGAAATTGTACATCGTAACTCCCTGCGGTTGCTGAAGCTGGTTAATACACTGCTGGACTTTTCCCGGATTGAGGCAGGTCGCGTCCAAGCGGTCTATGAACCAACAGACTTGGCAATGTTGACAACAGACTTGGCAGGAGTATTTAGATCCGCCATCGAACGGGCAGGTATGCGCCTTGTGGTAGACTGCCCCCCAGTACCTGAACCCGTGTATGTAGACCGGGAAATGTGGGAAAAAATTGTTCTGAACTTGCTTTCTAACGCTTTTAAGTTCACTTTTGCGGGAGATATCACCGTTGCCTTGCGTTATGGCAGTAAAGATGTTGAACTGGAGGTGCGAGATACAGGTACAGGTATTCCCCCTGAAGAAATACCCCATTTGTTTGAGCGGTTTCATCGGGTACAGGGGGCTAAGGGACGGACTTATGAAGGATCGGGAATTGGTCTTTCCTTAGTTCAAGAACTAGTGCAACTGCATGGCGGTACTATCAAAGTCACCAGTATTGTCAACCAAGGTAGTAGCTTTAAAGTATCAATTCCTACAGGGTCGGCTCATTTACCAAGCGCTCGCATTAAGACAATTCGTCCATTGGCATCAACTGCAATAGATGCAGCTGCCTACATCGAAGAAGCGTTGCGCTGGCTACCTCAAGAGGACACGGGGACGCAGGCATATGGGGACACGGGGAATGTTTTTAATACTTTCTTTGCGTCTCCCAGCCTCCCTGTCTCGGCGTCTTCCACTGCCCGTATCCTGCTGGCTGACGATAACGCTGATATGCGCGAATATGTGCAGCGCTTGCTGTTAACTCAAGGGTATGAGGTAGAGGTGGTATCGGATGGGTTAGCAGCTTTAACTGCTGTGCGTCAGCATCTGCCCGATCTCGTACTGACTGATATTATGATGCCTAGGCTAGATGGTTTAGGTTTGTTACAGGAGCTACGGGCTGACCCTAATACCAGACAAATGCCGATTATTCTACTTTCTGCCCGTGCTGGAGAAGATTCCCGTATTGAAGGACTAGAAGCAGGAGCCGACGATTATCTAATCAAGCCGTTTTCGGCAAGGGAGTTGCTGGCTCGGGTCGAGGCAAATCTGAAGATGGCTCAGATGCGTCAAGAAGCAGTGCGGCGGGAGCAAGACTTACGAATTCAAACAGAAGCAGCCCGCAGTCAAATCAGCAACATTTTAGAAAGTATTACCGATGCTTTTGTAGCCTTCGATCGCCAGTGGCGCTACACCTACTTTAATGAACAAGCTACAAGACTATTGCAAAAATCCCGGGAAGAATTGCTCGGTAAGCAGGTATGGCAAGAAGTGTTTCCCGAATTAGTAGGAAGTTTGGGCTACCAGAAACTTCACTATGCTGTTAAAGACAAGGTTTCCGTTGTCTTTGAAGAGTTTGTTCAACCGATGGGTAAGTGGCTAGAAATCCACGCTTACCCATCCCCAGACGGTGTTGCCGTTTATTTTCGAGACATTACGGCACGCAAACGAGCAGAGGAAGCACTCAGTGCCAGTGAGGAGCGATTCCGGGCGATCGTCAACCAAGCAGCAGTGGGCATTGCGCAAACAGATTTAACAGGTCGGTTCCTCCTGGTGAACCAGCAGTATTGCGACATAGTTGCCTATTCAAACTCAGAATTATTCCAAAAGCACCTAGAAGAAATTATTCATCCCGATGATTTGCCTTTGCAAAGAGAGCTTTTTCACAGCTTGGCTACGTCAGGAAATGACTTCACAATCGAAAAACGTTACATCCGCAAAGATGGTTCCCTAGTATGGGTGAGCAGTAGTGTAGCAGCCATCTGTGATACATTAGGCAAACCCCAGTCCACGATCGCGATCGTGCTGGATATCACTGAACGGAAACGCAGTGAGGCAGAACGTGCTAGGTTACTCTTGCGCGAGCAGCAGCAGACAACCCGGTTACAAAAGTTGACTGAGGCATCCCTGAGTATCAACTCGACGCTATCACTAAACGAAAGACTGCGAATAATTACAGACCAAACCCGCGATATTATTGGTGCACACCAGTCCGTCACCAGTATGACGGTTGATGATGACTGGACCCAAGGAATTCATACAGTCTCGCTTTCAGATAAATATGCCCAGTGGCGCAACTACAACGAGAACCCTGATAGCTCAGGGATTTATACGTTAATTTGCCGCACACAAAAGCCGATGCGGTTGACTCAAGCTGAACTAGAAGCACATCCTAATTGGTGCAAATTTAGTAAGGCCGCAGCTAAACATCCCCCAATGCGTGGTTGGCTAGCTGTACCTCTCACCAGCCGTAATGGTAAAAATCTTGGTTTGATTCAGCTTTCTGATAAATATGAGGGCGAATTCACCGCAGAAGACGAAGCGATTTTGGTACAACTGGCTCAGATGGCAGCCTCAGCAATTGACAATGTTCGGCTCTACGAAGCATCTCAGCAAGCAAATCGTATCAAAGATGAATTTTTAGCAGTACTGTCTCACGAGTTGCGATCGCCACTTAACCCCATCTTAGGCTGGTCAAAGTTACTACAAACCCAAAAACTGGATGCCGCCAAGACGAATCAAGCCTTGGCTGTGATTGAACGCAATGCCAAATTACAAGCCGATCTCATTGATGACCTGCTGGATATTTCCCGGATTCTACGAGGTAAACTTAACCTCAATGTCTGCCCTGTGAATTTGGTTTCGACAATTAAAGCAGCAATGGACACGGTGCGACTGGCTGCTGAAGCCAAGTCAATTCAAATACAGACGACATTGGCAGCAAATATCAGGCAAGTTTCCGGTGATGCCAATCGATTGCAGCAAGTAATCTGGAATCTCCTCTCCAACGCCGTCAAATTTACGCCAGAAGGGGGGCGGGTAGACATTCGACTCGAACAAATTGGCTCTGTTGCTCAAATTACCGTCAGCGATACAGGTAAGGGGATCGAGCCTGATTTCCTCCCCTATGTATTTGACTACTTTCGTCAGGCAGATGCAGCCACAACCCGTAAATTTGGGGGGTTGGGGTTGGGACTGGCGATCGTCCGTCAGTTAGTCGAATTGCATGGTGGAACAGTCCAAGCAGAAAGTCTAGGCGTCGATCGGGGTGCAACCTTTACGGTGAGATTGCCACTCATGCACAATCAATCTCAGACCCATCAAGATCCCCAACAATCTCAGCCATCCCGAGATTTAAAGGATGTAAAAATTTTAGTCGTGGATGACGACACAGATACACGAGAATTTATTGCCTTCTTGCTAGAACAGCATGGCGCAACTATCACAGCAGTCGCCTCCGCTAACGAGGCACTCAGCGCTTTTACTCAGTTCCAGCCAGACATACTGTTGAGCGATATTGGAATGCCAGAAATGGATGGATATATGTTAATGCGACAGGTGAGATCTCTGCCGCCAGAACAAGGAGGACAGATTAGCGCGATCGCTCTGACAGCTTATGCCGGAGAAATTGACTATCAGCAAGCGCTTACCGCAGGCTTTCAAAAGCATATTTCCAAACCAGTCGATCCTGTTAGACTTGTTGAAGCCATTACTGACTTAGTAGGTAAAAATTGATAATAGGATAGGCACTGCCCACCATATCCGGGTTTTACTGAGCAATGCCACACCCAACCTCAAATAGAAACTCATCGCAATGCCCAACACCCAATACCTGATATATACCGTTTCCCAGAATCCCTGAACCTGTAACAATAGCGATCGCAACCGCTTTCATTCCTACATACCAGTGAACATCCCCAACAGCATCTCAGCACAAACCCAGTCTCGTAAAGCCGAGCATATTCGCATCTGTCTAGAGGAAGATGTTCAATGTCACCAAATAACCAATGGACTAGAGCGCTATCGTTTCACCCATTGTTGCTTACCAGAACTAGATCGCAATGATATAGATATCAGTACAAATTTTTTGGCAAAACGCCTAGGCGCACCTTTGTTAATCTCTTCCATGACTGGGGGTACTGAACAAGCAGGAATCATTAATCAGCGTTTGGCGCAGGTTGCCCAAGACTATAAAATTGCAATGGGCGTTGGTTCTCAGCGCGTAGCAGTGGAAAAACCCCAGGTAGCTGATACCTTTGCTATCCGCAAGTATGCCCCCGATGTTCTTTTATTAGCCAATTTGGGTGCTGTGCAGCTTAACTATAAGTATGGTTTAGATGAATGTCTGCGAGTAGTTGAGATTCTAGAAGCTGATGCCTTGATTTTGCATCTCAACCCTTTACAAGAATGTATTCAATCTAAAGGTGATACTAATTTTAGGGGTTTACTTGACAAGATTTATAAATTGTGCTGTAAATTACCAGTGCCAGTAATTGCTAAGGAAGTAGGAAATGGGATTTCCTCTGTAATGGCAAAGAAACTACTTGCAGCTGGGGTAACGGCGATTGATGTGGCGGGTGCGGGAGGAACTTCTTGGGCAAAAGTAGAAAGCGAACGTGCGGATAATGACTTGCAACGCCGTTTGGGGAAGACGTTTGCTGATTGGGGTTTACCAACAGCAGAGTGTATTACAACTATTCGAGCGATCGCACCGACTGTGCCGTTAATTGCCTCAGGCGGGTTGCGTCATGGACTGGATGTAGCAATGGCGATCGCCTTGGGAGCAGATATCGCTGGTTTAGCTATGCCATTTCTGCAAGCAGCAGTGGTATCGGAAGCAGCACTTGTTGATTTGGTTGAGGTATTAATTGCAGAAATCACTACAGTTTTATTCTGTACTGGTAACGCAACTTTAGAACAATTAAAGCATTCTGGAAGTTTACAACGCATACAATAGTTATTAATTGTTTAACAAACAGAATCAAATTTGCTAGGTGAAACAGAAAATTTTCGTAGCTGAAATATATAAAGGCTTTCGGCTATTGGGGCGTGAAGTATGAGAAATTAGCTAAAAATATCAAAAACATCAAAAGTCTGATTGCTCACGAATAATGACTGACTATTAACAAAGGAACTATTAACGAGCAACAGGGAACACAGAGGTATGTCAGAAGGGGATTTTTACCTCACCTGAACTTATCGCTAATAGAAGCGGGGAACTTTTACCTCAATAACCTTAATTGGTGTATTTTCTATCCCCTGTTTCCTGTTCCCCTTCGGGTTCAGCAGTTGCTCATGGGGGAAACCCCCAAGACCGCACTGCTTCACCTCTTCCCTGTTCCCTTTTTGTTGACTATTAACTATTAACTAAAATGCGTAATTTTTTTCAACAAACTTTTGCCAGCTTACTAGGCAGCTTACTAGGACTGATTATTTTCAGCGGTATTGGAGCTACTGGACTATTATTGCTGTTATTTGCGGCCGCTACATCCAAAGATACGGGGCCAGAAGTAAAAGATAAGTCCGTTGTGGTGTTTGACTTATCAATGAACATCACCGATGGCGAACCTCAGTCTGCTGACTTCTTTCAGAAGGCATTATCAGGTGTTGATGAAAACAGAATGGCACTCCGCAATGTTCTGAATACATTGGAAAAGGCGCGGCGCGATCCCCGAATTGTGGGTATTTATCTGGATGCAACACGCACCAATACAACTAACAGCGCAGGGTATGCATCCATCAAAGAAATTCGGCAAGCAATAGAGAAGTTTCGCGCTGCGGGGAAAAAGGTTGTAGCCTATGGTAAGGACTGGGACGAACGGGAATATTATCTCAGTTCAGTAGCAGATACTGTTGTACTCAATCCTCTGGGGATGATGGAAGTCAACGGTTTAAGTTCGCAACCAATGTTTTTGGCAGGTGCATTGCAGAAATATGGTATTGGTGTGCAGGTTGTGCGAGTCGGAAAATTTAAAGGCGCAGTCGAACCGTTTATCCTGACAAAGTTGAGTCCAGAGAACCGCGAACAAACGCAGAAATTGTTAGATGATGTTTGGGCAGAGTGGCGCACATCTGTGGGAGCAAGTCGCAAAATTGGCGCAGATAAGTTGCAGGCGATCGCAGATAATCAAGCAGTGTTGGAAGCACCAGAAGCAAAATCTAGCGGTTTGGTAGATCGGGTAGCTTATGTTGATGAGGTGGTTAGTGACCTGAAAAAGTTAACCGCTAGCGATAAAGATGATAAAACCTTCCGCCAAATTAGCTTGAGCGACTACGCCCAAGTTTCCGGTAAATCCCTGGATGTAGAACGCAAATCAAAAAATCAAATAGCTGTTGTTTATGCTGAAGGCGAGATTGTTGATGGCAAAGGCGACGATGGCGAAATAGGAGGCGATCGCTTTGCTAAAATCTTCAGCAAACTGCGACAAGATGATAATGTCAAGGCTGTAATTTTGCGAGTTAACAGTCCTGGTGGTAGCGCTACAGCCGCTGAGGTGATGCAACGAGAAGTACGACTCACTCGTGCAGTAAAACCAGTTGTAGTTTCAATGGGAGATGTCGCCGCCTCTGGTGGTTACTGGATTTCTAGCGACTCCAACCGAATTTTTGCTGAACCAAATACAATTACAGGTTCTATTGGTGTATTTGGGTTATTATTCAACGGTCAAAAGTTAGCAAACGATAATGGTGTTACCTGGGATTCGGTGAAAACTGGACGCTATGCTGACAGTCAAACCGTTTCTCGCCCAAAATCACCCCAAGAGTTAGCACTTTACCAGCGTAGTGTTAATCGGATTTACAATATGTTTCTCAATAAAGTATCTCAAGGTCGCAAACTCCCAGAAACCAAAGTTGCAGAGATTGCCCAAGGAAGAGTTTGGTCAGGTACAGCCGCCAAAGCAATTGGTTTAGTAGATGAAATTGGCGGTTTGAGTACTGCTATAGAATATGCTGCTAAACAAGCAAAGCTGGGAAAAGATTGGCAAGTAAAAGAGTATCCTCAAACTAGCAGCTTTGAAGAGCGCTTTTTTGGCAAAGCAACTGAACAGACGCGGAGTCTTTTAGGGATCAAAGGAACAGAAATCAAACCATCTAATCCCCTCACAGCTGAATTCCAAAAACTGCAACAGGAATTAGCAGTGCTGCAAAAGATGAACGATCCCCAAGGAGTTTACGCACGCTTACCCTTTAACCTCAAAATTGAGTAGGCGTTGGGATCTTGCCTGTTGTAATTATGCAAATTACTCGGTTGTAAAAATTTGTATTTAGGTAAGTTCAACGAACCTTTCCCCAACCCCTCTTCGATGCGGAGAGGGACACACAAATTATCGTTTTAGGCAGAAAATTAAGTTAAAACCTAGATTCCACAAGTTGGCAAAAACTTTTCGACATTTTTAAAATTAGTGCATAGCTAGGCTTTGAGTATTTTATCTTGAGATGCGATCGCTTATCACCAGTGGTAAAAAAGGGGTTTAATTTTGTAAAACATCAAGATACAGGTGTATTCAAATAAGCTAGATGCTGTTGAGAGCGATCGCCTGATGAGAAAAAATGTAGTTGCATTATCGGCGGGGTTGGTAGGGCTGTTAGCTGCATTGCTCGGCGAGAAGGTAACCTGTCGAAGCCAAAAGTGAGCTATCTTACAACAAGTGATGCGATCGCCAAAAAATGATTTACTGTAGGTTAAATGCTGTAGTGCCAGCACCTCAAAGTTCAACTAAATGCTCTTAAAGCAACCAGAACCAAACCATGCCTAACAAGTTTGACGAAGAGCAATTTTTGCCTGAAGAACCGGAAAAATTTTATACAACTCAACACCTCAAAGTCTCTCAAACTAGCGACATAGGGCAGACATTGATTTGTGAATGTCGCAACTGCTTGACTGCGCTATCTATTGAAGTGATTTTTTTGACACCGCAAAATTCAAAACCTCGGCCAAAAAATAAAGTTGACAATCAGCAGGATGATGGGTTGAAATGTCCTAACTGTGGACGAATTCCCATATTTCTGGAGAACTGTTCTGTAAAATCGCTGGTTCAACTACCTTCCTCACCTTGGCAAGAGCAACTGAATTTAGACGAAAGCGCCGGATAGATTCATCATTAGAAAAATCCACCTTTTTTTCAGCTAGTCAGAAACTACTCCACCTTGCTTCTGACTACCTATGAATATTTTGTAGAGCGATTGCGGTTTATGTCCTCATCAACTGAGCCAAAAGCGATCGCAATTTACCAGAGCGATTAATTGGTAATCCAGATTAAATACTCAGCAGTTGGTACTCAGGGCTTCTTCTTACTTGCGTTGACTGCTTGATTACGAGTGAGGCTCGCCCAGCAACACAATTGAGCATTTCAATTCTCTAATTACCTGGTTTGTCACATGGCTAACAGCTAATCCGCCTGCGGTACGATAACGAACAGAACGTAACACTGCTAAATCAAATTTCTGAGCTTCCTGAATGATCGCTCTAGCAATATCATCATCCTTAATTGTCTGAATATTTGTTTTAACTTGTAACTGGCTTTTAGCAGCAATATCAGACAATTGAGAGGCAAATTTTTCTACCAAGTTTGCGGGTGTTTTGCGATCGCTCACATGTAAAAGTACTACTAAGCAAGCAAAGAACCAATTAAAACCGAAGCCCTATCCGTTAACAAAAGTGTGTAAGTTTTGCGATTGGTATGAAAACATCTTGAAGGGTAGGCATTACCCACAAAAACTCGGATATGGTGGGCATTGCCCACCCTACAACTACAACTTTATACAGAATAAAAATAGAAATAGATGATTGTGTGGTGTGTTCTCAAATTCAAAATTGATTGACTAAGCTCGTGCTAGTAAGGGAGCAGCAGCTAGTAGAGTTTTTGTGTAAGGGTGCTGAGGATTGACAAAAATTCGTTTTGTGGGGCCAAGTTCCACAATTTTGCCCCCATTCATGACTGCAATGCGATCGCACAAAAATCTTGCTAACCAGAGATCGTGAGTAATAAACAAATACGTCAACTCAAATTCTTCTTTTAATTGCAACATTAAATCTAGTACTTGCGACTGCACGCTGGCATCTAACATACTCACGGGTTCATCGCAGATTAACAGTTTAGGACGGGTAATTAAAGCACGGGCGATCGCTACTCGTTGCTGTTGTCCACCAGATAAATCTGAAGGATAGCGCTGATAATAAATTTCTGGCGGTGTTAAACCCACTTTTTGCAACATCGACAATACCTCTTCCTTTGCTTTAGCAGCATCGGCAAGATTGTGAATTAATAAAGGATCGCCTATACTTTGCCCGACTGTCATTGCTGGATTGAGACAAGCGTGGGGATCTTGAAACACCATCTGCATTTGTCGTCGTGAAGAGCGAATTTCTTGGCGTGACAAAGTAGTTAATTCCTGTCCCAAAAACTCAACTTTGCCAGCAGTAGGACGAATTAATTGCAAAATAGTCCGTGAAAGGGTACTTTTGCCACAGCCTGATTCTCCCACTAATCCGAGAATTTCTCCAGGATACAGATCCAAGTCAATACCATCTACGGCTTTAATTGTCTGACTTTGCCCTTTAAATAGTCGTTCAATAAAGTTTGGTTCTATTGTGTAATGCTGCTTGAGTTCAGTAAGTCGCAAAATTGGCGATTGTTCTTTAGGGTTTGGTAAATTGTGTTGTCCATCATTGGCAAGGATTAATTCTCCACTCTCATCTACTGCTTGAATATGCAACGCTGCTTGTAAAAGCGATCGCGTGTATTCATGTTGAGGTTGGCGAAATACTGATTGGGTAGAACCCATTTCTACCATTTTGCCTTTGTACATTACACCAATGCGATCGCAGTACTCTGCAACCATCGCCAAATCATGGGAGATCAACAGCAACCCCATGTTTTCTTCACCGCATAGACGCGTTAATTCCTGCAATATTTGGGCGGAAACAGTAACATCTAAGCTGGTAGTTGGTTCATCCGCAACAATTAACTTCGGGTTGAGAAGTAAAGCCAAGGCGATTGCAACTCGTTGTCGCATTCCACCGCTAAATTCATGGGGATACTGGTTCCACCGACTAGCAGGAATCTTCACCTTTTCTAAAGTGGCGATCGCTTTTTCTTTCGCTTGTCGTGCTGATAATTCTGGTGAGTGTGCCTGAAGTGTTTCTAGACAATGGTTGCCAATGGTCATCAACGGATCGAGGCGTGTCATCGGATCTTGGAAAATCAGCGCCACTACTTCCCCACGAAATTTCCGCATCTGCTGGGGTGTTAAATCAAACACTTTCTGTCCCTGAAATGTCACTAGACCTTCAATCCGGCTAGATGACGGCAGCAAACGCATAACAGCGCGTCCTAAGGTTGATTTACCACAACCTGACTCTCCTACCAATCCCATCCTTTCACCTGCTTGCAGTGTGAAAAATACATCGTCAACTGCCCAAGTGAGTTCTTCTCCACTAGGTTGAGGATAGGCAACTCGTAAATTTTCGACACTAAATAAGGCTTCACTCATATATTAATTATCAGCCCTGAGCTACTAGTTTTTATAATTGCAAATTTAGGCTAGTCTAGCAGATTAGCAAAATTAGTTTCAGGACTGATACTCCTGCTTAATACAGGAATTGTTGGTTTATTTGACTCGCCAAGACTAAGAATAAGGATCGGAGTGTTGTTCTGGTGGGAGTGGTGGTGGTTCAGTTGCTGGTGGCTCGATGGGAGGAGCTTTGACTTGAGTTTGCAGAGCTTTACCCAATACATAGGAAGTACTGCTGATACCCAGTAATCCCAAAATC
Source organism: Nostoc sp. T09 (assembly GCF_002154695.1). Classification (GTDB taxonomy): domain Bacteria; phylum Cyanobacteriota; class Cyanobacteriia; order Cyanobacteriales; family Nostocaceae; genus Aulosira. The sequence goes on along the minus strand of NZ_MTAV01000006.1, from coordinate 12,302 downwards.
TGATCTGGAATAGCGGTTGGAAACGCTGGTGGTTTATTACTGGTAATAATCAATACTAAACTCATTGAAATGACAAAGGTAAATATTAACAGTTGAAAGCGTGCCAGGCTTGCATCACCTGAGCTTTCACTAATCAACATATCAAGATTAATTCCTCTTCTCTTATCAGGCTTGTAATTCCAAGTCCCTTCCCAAATAAATATGAGAATGAATATTTCTAAAACTGCCACAAAAATAGTAATAGCACAACCGATAACCAGCGCCAGGATTACAAAAATATCGTTAATGTTAAGCACGCTCTGACCTCCGTTCTTTAAGAATTGAAGATAACTTAGCCCAAAGATAAGCAAAGTTACTTCCTCCTAATGCAAACAGAAATTCTGTTCGGATTCTTGGCAGGCTACAAGGAACATTGGGAGCTTTGCATAAATTCAAGTTATGTCTAACGTCAAATAGGTAGTAAACAACGAATATCAAACTAAATATCAATAGCTGCAATCGCTCTGGACTATATTTGTGATTACCTGTCTTGTCATACAATAATCCTCTCAGATTTATTTTCTTTTTGATTATGAGAAAAAAAATAGAGGACATCAAGCCTACAAGAAATAGCCAAATCTCAACTTGAATAAATTTAGATAAGGCATTAAATCCCCATTGTGCTTCCAAAATTTAGCCTCCATGTTAAATATTTTGCCATTGCAATCACTGCTAAGACAGTCAATATCCTAAGGGTTAATTTATTTTTATACAATAGGTAATATAAAACTTATTTTTAGATAAATTAAGTTAGTCTTTCTTAAATATTATTCACTTAAAATTGATATAAAGAAACAATACAAAATAATTGCGATCGCCTACACTATAGTGCTTTAGATCTCAATTAAACTGCTGCGAACTGCAACAAGCTTTTAAGAGATAGATAATAGTTTAATCTTCTCTTAATTCCAGCTTTATCCGGCTAATGCAATACTTATACATACTTGCAGTATTTTGTTTCTTGACTCATCTCTCATCGCTCAAGCCAATTTTACCTAATATCTATCCCCCAAATAGTATGAGATGCTAAAAGCGAACATTGCTAAGAGCAGAGGAATCACTGTACTCAACTCCATTTTTCGTTGTTTTAGCATTTCTAAACAAGATATGGGAATCATCAACGGCCAGAAGACAGTAGTAATCAAAAACATTACAAAAGATAAAAGTTTATCTTCTGGAGAAGAGGTAGGATGACGAAGGGAAAATACAAACCAACTACCAAAAAAATAGCACGAGATAAGTAGGTAACTGATAACTACAGCTAATTGTATCTGACTCACTGCAAACACTCCTTCAGCTAGTACAGCAAGGCGTAAGTAAATTATCCATTGAAAATGTCTGAAACCCTTACGAACAGGCAATTATAAATCAAAAATTACTAATTTCGCGTAGCGGTACTAGTTACCGATAAGCGGATTTCATATAGATAGAATACGCTACTATAGCTCGTTATCCTAAATCCCTAATTAGCCTGTTACTTACCTTATAGCGACCTGAAGGTGAAACGCTCATCTAGTAAAAAGACAAGTATTAGTTTTTATAATCTGATATTAAAAAGATATTTCTCAATAAAATAAATATTAAGCTAAGTCAGAAAATATGCAAACTAGTAATTTCACTTAATCAAATAAATATCACTCCGATATCAGGAGTTGGAATTGCCGCACAGTAGATATTGATAGACATCTCCATCGCAGCTGGTCATAGTTAGTAGAAATTAGTTTCAAAAGTATATAAATTCTTTGGTACTTGCACAGTGTATTTACTTAGTCTGGGGAATTATTGTCAGGGAAGAGGTAGGCGATCGCAGCACAACCAGAGACAGTTACTAAGCTAACCAAAAATGCAGCCAAGATAAAAGTAGACATATCAATAATTAGTTTTTTGTATTTGTATAGCAATTACGCAATGTCTGTCTGTTATTTGGTGTCATGGTGAACACAGACATAGTGTAAGACTGTGATTATTTACAGTGATATGTCCGCTCAAGAGCCGCTGCTTACAAGGCAAAGCAGGCTTATACTAAGCTCAGAATCAGAGTTCAGTGTGAAACTATCCTTCATATTTCAGTATTCATTAGGAAAACTATATTTTTCTGATTTTTAAGCTAGCAATTGGATATGACACAGCCATGACTACCTTGTGTCAATCTATTGTATGTGTATCAATTTGTACGAGTCATCAGCTAGGCAAACTGCACAAATGCATTTGTGGTAGTCTATCCTACTAAGCTCATGGTGCCTATTTTTGATTTTGGAAAAAACCGCCAATCCTTCTACCCTAATGCTCTTAACAGAGGGACTTCGGTAACTAACAGCTGATTTTGGGTGTAAGAGCGATCGCCCATTTTTTACAGCGAATTTCAAGTTAGTTAAGTACAGAGCATCAACCACGAACCCAAGCATCAAGCCTGTTTTACTTCTGAATTCTGGATTCTAGCATTTTTATTATGCTGTAAGTCCCAACAGAAGCTCTTTCAAAAGCCCAACACCTGCATTGATTTTTCTAGTACTTCCTTTGGGCGAAATGGTTTAGTCAGATATAGATCCGCACCAACATCAATTCCTTTTTGTTTATCAAATTCCTGTCCCTTAGCTGTTAACATCACGATGTAAACGTCCGTCATTTGCAGGCCGTGTTTAACGGTCTGGCAAACTTCTAGACCATTCATTTTAGGCATCATCACATCGAGAAAAACCAGGTTTGGTTTTTCAGTTTTAATAGTTTCAAGAGCTTCTTCTCCATTTCTGGCAGTTAAGAGTTCAACTCCCTCATCTTCTAATGCTTCTAGAGCTTGTTCCATCAAAGTCACGATATTTGGTTCATCATCAACAATCAGAATTTTCTGAGTCATACAATTTTGGATTTTGGATTTTGGATTAGGGATGAGAATAATTCTGTTCTAGTACCCAAAAGATTAGCGATCGGACAGCATAATAAAGAATACATTCTCCAACTCCTTCTCAAACCTGAGAGTTTTCACCAAGTCGGCTTCTTGAGAAAAGATAGAATCGATGATGATCATGTCAGGTTTGGCTGAGAGGGCTTTATTAATGCATTCCTGGGGATTGGAGGCTTCAATTACGCTATATCCTTGAGTTTGCAGTACATCCGATATGGTTTTTAATGTTGATGCATTTTTATCTACAACCAATACCTTTTTACTAGAAGTACCCTGAGAAAGCAGTGAGCCAATTTCATTGCGGAGTTGCTCTGTGTTGATGGGCTTGGTGAGATAGCGATCGATACCAATGTGATAGCCCCGTTCCTTATTTTCAATAATTGACAGAATAATGATCGGAATATCTGCGGTATGAGGATCGTTTTTAAGGACTGCTGCTACGTCGAAGCCGTTGATTTGGGGCATCATCACATCCAGGAGAATTAAATCTGGACGGTTTGTTTTGATTTGATGAATTGCATCCATACCGTCTTTTGCTTCCCGAACGTTATAGCCTTCGTTTTCCAGTTGTTGACGGAGCAGTTCCCGAATATTGACATCATCATCAACTACCAGAATAGTTTTACGGTTTTCGTTCAGTACAGTGTTTGTGGTGATGACGTGTTCTTTGAGTTGTTTGACTAACGCATCCAGATTCAGATTGGTACTGGCTTTGCGATCACTGGTGTAGGTGGGAATGAGGAACGAGAATGTGCTGCCTTTGCCTGGTTCACTCTCCACCCAGATTCTACCGCCATGATGATCGACAATTTGTTTGCAGATGGGCAATCCTAAGCCTGTGCCTTTGGGTTTGTCGGTAAGAGTATCGCCAACTTGACGGAATTTCTCGAACACTTTGGGCTGGTCTTCAGGTGCAATGCCTATACCTGTGTCGATGACACTGATGCAAACACCATCATTCCTTTGTTTGATGCGACAGGTAACAGAACCAGATTTGGTAAACTTAACGGCATTAGAAATCAAGTTGATCAAGACTTGCAACAGACGGTTGCGATCGCCTACTATTTGCGGCAGTCCAGGTTCAATCTCGCTGACCAACTGCAAGCCATTAGTTTCAAACAACGCCGATGTGGAAGTGGTTGCCCAATCCAGTAACTCGGTGGGATCGAGGGGTTGCATCTGCCATTCCACCTTACCTGCTTCCATCTTGGCGATGTCTAAAACATCGTTAATCAAAGATGTCAGCCGTTCTGCTTCTGACACAATAATGGTGAGATTATCACCCACCCGCTTGATCGTTTTCTGAAGCTTGCGGTCTTCGGTAGAAATTATGGGAAACACATCAGTTTCTAGCTTTTCTTTAATAATGGAGGCAAAACCGAGGACAGAAGTTAGCGGTGTTCGCAGTTCGTGGGAAACTGTGGAAATGAAATCGGTCTTCATCTTGTCAACTTCCTTTTCCGCCGTTATATCCCGAATTAATAACGCCGAACCGAAGCAAGCGGCGGGTTCGTTCTCTACCGCTTTCTTGAAGATAGCGGTCGCTACTGCCTGACCAATACGTTCCTTTGCCAGTGCAATTTCGGCAGCGAACACCTCTTGGGGATGAGACTGGGTTTGTTCAATCAGATTGGCTAAACCGGATATCGGCAGTTCTCGGTAATGCCCGTTGATGGCGGTGGCTGTCAATCCATGCATAGCTATAAAGGCAGGATTGAAGTGAGTGATTTGTCCGGTGATATCTGTCACCAATAGACCATCCGCTAAGTTATCCAAAATAGCATTTAAACCCTGCGCTTCTGCCAGAGTATTTTGCAGAGCAGCAGTTCGTTCTGCAACTCTGGCTTCCAGTTCTTGATTTAGTTGGCGTAGAGCGATTTCTGCTTGTTTACGGGCAGTAATATCAGTATTGATTTCCAGTATGGCGCTGGGCTGACCATCGATGTCTCGTTGCAATGTCCAGCGGCTCTGTACAGTAATCTGTATGCCATCATGGGTGAGGTGTTGTACTTCTCCTTCCCAATTTCCTTGTTCTAATAACTCAGCTACGATTAATTCCTTCGGTTTGGGAAAGGTTTTTTTGATAAATTTGTAAATGTATTGGTCTTTAACTTCTTCACGCATCCAACTGTAGAGCCTTTCAGCACCTTGATTCCAGTACAAAATTTTGTCGCTCATGTCACGCACAATGATGGCATCGCTGCAATGATTCAACATATCTAATAAACGTTGATTTTCGGCTTCTGCCAACTTGCGTTCGCGTAGCGCGGCTAGCCGTTCGTGAATATCAGTACAGGTGCCAATCCACTCGCGGATGCTGCCATCTTCTTCCAAAACGGGGGCACCACAAACCGAGAAGTAGCGGTAGGTGCCATCTTTGCCACGTAGCCGATATTCGGTTTCATAGATACTTCGATTAGCTACAGCCGTACTCCAGGCTTCAAAGGAATGGGGACGATCGTCAGGGTGAATCGGATCGATCCAGCCCCAACCAGCAACTTCCTCTTCAGTCTGACCTGTGTAGGCGATCCAGGTGAGCATTTCACTGCTGATCCCCAATCCTTCGGGAGTAGCCCCCCAGACAATTTGTGATGTGGCAGTCACTAAAGAGCGATATCGTTCTTTAAGTCGCTGATTCTCAGCTTCTGCTAGCTTGCGATCTTGAATATCAGTACAGGTGCCAATCCACTCCCGAACGCTGCCATCTTCTTCGATGACAGGGGCACCCCATACCCAAAAGTAGCGATAGTTGCCATCCTTGCCACGAATTCGGTATTCGATTTGATATTGGCTCAGGTTTGCTACAGCAATACTCCAAGCTTCTCCGGTATAGCCACGATCATCGGGATGAACGGCCTCAATCCAGCCTCCGTTCTCAGCTTCAGCTAAAGTTTGCCCTGTGTAGGCTATCCAGTCTTTAAGTTCAAAGCAAATTCCTTCTGGTGTGCTAACCCAGATAATTTGCGTGTTAGTTTTGATCAGAGAGCGGTATCTTGCTTCGCTCTGTTTTAAAATTTTTTCGGAGTGTTGGTGCTCTAGTTGAGCACGTCTGAGGTCGCTGATGTCCTCGACACTTGACCAGATCAGTTTTTGCCCATCCTGCTCAATTATCTGTCCGGAGACCCTAACTGGAACTAAATGCCCGTCTTTGTGAATGTATTCTTGCTCATAAGGCCCGTAGCGACCAGTCCGTTCTAGGTTCTCGAGTATGGCTTGCTTGACTGTATAATTTTCAGAAGTCATCTGCCAGTAACTAAGATTTAGGGATTCCGGGACAGTACGCCCCAAAATCGCAGCATAGGCGGGGTTGATGTCAATCAGCGTTCCATCTATCCGGCAAAGTACCAGACCAACGGGGCATTTTTCCAATAGCTGACGATTGTATTCCTCTTGGCTAGACATGATGATTTCCTTAGTGGTGTAGTTGGCTAGGGTGAGGGCAACAGAACCAGGACAATAAGGTGGCGTAAAGTTTTAAAGAAATTGGGTGGCGTTGGAACATGTAGTAAATTTGAGCGGGTGATGCAGTGCTAACCTCTGGATTCTGCTGCGAAAGTCGTCGCAGCAGTTGAGTATGGCGCAGTAGCAACTCCGTCGGTTTGAGCATGGGAGTTGTTGAGGGAATGAAGCCGTCTGCATCGGGAGTGGGAGATGACTCAGTTGTGGAAATTGGCGGAGCGATGTCTTCGACAACCCCTTTGGGGAACGCAGGGGCAGAAATCGTACTACTCTGCTCTTCAACAGCTTCCACCATTGAACAATTCACCGGAATCTGAATCCAGAATTCTGTGCCTTTACCTAGTTGAGAACGACACTTAAGAACTCCTTGGTGTTTTTCCACAACAATTTGGTGGCTAATTGCCATGCCTAACCCGGTTCCTTTGCCAATTTCTTTTGTGGTGAAAAAAGGGTCATAAATGCGTCGGATTACTTCCTCCTTCATCCCTGGACCATTGTCGGCAATCCGAATCACAATCTGCTGGTTGTCGAGGACTTCGGTGCGAATGGTAATCATCGGAAGTGTCATTGGTGATTCGTTTGCCAATGACGAATCACCAATAACTGATGACTCTTCTAAAGCATCAATAGCATTTACCAAGATGTTCATAAACACCTGATTCAACTGTCCCGGGTAGCATTCAATTAGGGGAAGTTCTGCATAGTCTTTAACGATTTCAATCTCCGGGCGGCGAATAGCTGCTTTCAGGCGATGGCGAAGAATCATCAACGTACCATCGATGCCATCGTGGATGTTGACTGCTTTCATTCGAGATTCATCATGGCGAGAGAAGTTTTTCAGGGATTGGACAATTTCCACAATGCGATCGCTGCCTACTTTCATCGAATCCAGCAGCTTGGGGAGATCCTCCATGATAAATTCCAAATCGATACTGTCTAGCTCTGATTCCAGATCTGGCGGAGTCACAGATAGAAATTTCTGATATTCTTGCAGCAGGTGCAACAAGTCTTGGGAGTAATCGGCAACATACTTTAAATTGCCGCAAATGAAATTCACTGGGTTGTTGATTTCGTGAGCAACTCCGGCAATGAGTTGCCCTAAACTCGACATTTTCTCACTTTGAATTAACTGGGTTTGTGCCAGTTGTAAATCATGCAGAGCTTGCTGAAGCTTTTCTGTCTGGGCTTTTGCTTGGGCGGTTGCATCAGTGCTTTGCTCGTAAAGTAAAGCTTTTTCAATGGCGATCGCAGTTTGCGAGGCAAAGATACTTACAAGTTTGAGGTGTTCGGCCTTGTAGGCATCAGTTTTGGGCGTTCCAATGGCGATCGCTCCCAGTACTCGCTCCTTTGCTCTTAACGGTACACAAATTAGAGCATTAATGTTTTTCTGCCCTCTTAATCGCGGATCGGCTTGCACATCATTGACCAGTTCTGCCCGGCCAGATTGTACAATGTCGCCAATAATACCCTTGCCTGGTTCCGGCTGATTTTGGTCAAAAAACTGACCAAATTCGCCAATGATTTCAAATGCAGTTCCATCTGAACTGAGGAGTAGAATCATTCCCGCAGACGATTCCATCAATTGACTCATTTCCTGAAGCACGAGTTGGGCAATATGTCGTGTATCCAAGCTTGTTGTCAGTTGAGTCGAAATATCCTCAAACAAATCAATTTCCTGGTATCTCTCCAGTAGTTCTTTAGCGAGTTCTTTCTTTTCAGCTTCCTGTTTTGCTAAAAATGAGAGCAAGTCTGCTACTAGAGTTGCCTGTTCTTCCCCAATAGCCCAACCGATGATTTCTCCTGATACCTCGATGGGATAGCGGTTTCCTGAGGTTTGCTGTCCCATACTGATCAGCTTCGTACCATCTACCAGTTCAACACTAATTGCGATGTTGAGATGAGAGACTAAATTTTGCAGTAGAGACGGCAATTCTTTTTTATTGAGAATCCTTCTGAGGTTAACTGCGGACATGAAACACCTCATCTAGAGCAGGTTGCATAACCGGATTCAAACTAATCGAGTTATTAGTTGCATCCGCTACCCCTACCACTAAGTTTTCTAAGGCGAACATTATCTTTGTTTGCACTTGTTGCTGTCTTATCTTTTGATCGATCTGTGCATTTTTTAGGGACATGCGATCGCTATTAAAAGCTTCTGTAGACTGTGTGATGACAAAAAGGAATTGGTGAGAATTGCAAACTGCCCAATCAACTTCTTTAGTGATTTGATAGTCGGAAATCTGAACAGTTGCTTCAGCGTAGCTATCCGTTCGCCTAGCATCTCTGGAAAACAGAGGAATTGTCATAAAAGTCTAGGAATATACTAATTTATTAATTAAGACTAGTTTTCCCAGAAACTTTGGGGGCGTAACGGTAAAATTAAGCAGCAACAAATAATCTTTAAATTCAGCGTTAGAGCTTGCTTGTCTGCATAGATAATCGAATTTGCCAAAAATTTATCCGAAATTGGTCAGTTACGCGATCAAACGATTAAGCCAAAGGCAAAGAAAATTGAAATTTACTACCCGATCCTTTCTGGCTTTCAACTTGAATCTGACCGCTTTGTAGTTCAACTAAGCGCTTAGAAATAGTTAAACCAATACCTGTTCCCCCCGAATGGCGATCGCGGGATGAGTCAGCACGCCAAAAACGTTCAAATACGTGAGGTAGTTCTTCTGGAGCGATACCAATACCTGTATCCACAACAACAATCCAGAGTTGGAATGAGTCAGCCCAAACACGAATGGTAATTGAGCCTTTGGTAGTGTAACGCACGGCATTACCAAGGAGATTCACTAATACCTGTTCTGTGCGATCCAAATCTGCCAAGACAAAAGGCAATGAAGATGGACATTCCAAACGCAAAACCGGGCCATCTTCTAATAACTGGTCTGTAAATTTTTCTACTAATGACTCTAACAAAGGGCGTAAATTTACGCGCTGTATATTAATTGCTAAATAACCAGCCTCTGCCTTAGATAGTTCTTGCAAATCATTGACTAACCGCTCTAAGCGCTTAGTTTCTTTTGCTAGCCGTCGATAAACATCAGGAGATGGTTCAATTTCCCCATCAGCCAGTTGCTCTAAGTAACCGCGTACAACTGTTAGAGGTGTTCGTAACTCATGGGTCATGTCTCCAATCAGTTCCCGTCGCCGCGCTTCCACCCCTTCTATACTGGCTGCCATGCGGTTAAAACTAGCACCTAGTTGGTTAATTTCTGGAATATCAGACATGGGGAGCCGTGCTTCAAAATGACCCGCCGCAAACTGTCGGGTAATTTGTTCCATCTCGGTCAATCCCTGCATAATCCGTTTCGATACCCAGTAACTCAATCCGCCAGCAGCAGTAGTTCCAACTATCACCGACCAGAGAGTGCTTCTTTGCCAAGCGGTCTCAAATCCTTGTACTAGTTCAGTGCGGATATCAATCAAATCCAACCCTTCATTTTCTAGCCGTTCTAAGTGGAGCACAAAGAAACGGGGAGAAGAGATTTTACTAATGATTACCAGGCTAAAGACCCCTACTATCATCACCACCAAGTGGGAGAATAATAGGCGCGATGCTAAAGGCAAGGACTTTGTCCAACGCCAGCCTTTTTTCATAATCTTTACGCCATAGTTGAGTCATCAAATTTATAGCCTACTCCCACCACAGTTTTAATAAAAGTAGGATTAGCAGGATCAGGCTCAATTTTTTTACGCAACCTAGCTATGTGAGTATCAACTACGCGCTCATCACCAAAAAAGTTATCACCCCAAAGTTTGTCAATTAGTTGGGTGCGGTTCCAAACTCGACCAGGATTGCTCACAAAGGTACTTAGCAAGTTAAATTCTAAAGTCGTTAAGTCCAACATTTCTGGTGGCTGAGAATCTAACTGGCGACTGGCAGTGCGCTGGTCTATATCTACAATAAAGTGTTGGCTGCGATTAACTTGATGTTGTCCACCTTGGCGGAGACTACGCCGTAACAAGGCCCGCACTCTCGCAACTAATTCTCTAGGGCTGAAGGGCTTGACCATGTAATCATCAGCACCAGTGGATAAGCCAATCACGCGATCGATTTCCTCACCTTTAGCTGTGAGCATCAAAATATAAGGGTCTTTTGCACCTGGTTTCTGGCGAATTCTGGCACAAACCTCTAGCCCATCCAAACCAGGGATCATTAAGTCTAAAATGATTAAATCTGGTGGTAGCTCTTGAAACATCCGCAAGGCATTTATACCATCACGGCTAATCCGGCAAATAAATCCTTCTTTTTCTAAAGAAAGTTGGATTAATTGAGCAATTTCTGGTTCATCCTCAACAATTAAAATATCCATGTCAATTAAGGGGAGCAGAATACGCAGAGTTATTTCCTGGCTTGTAATTTTACTCCAGAAACTTGCTAATAGTATGCCAGTAGCCTACTAACAGTTATTTGTAAGTTGTAATACTTTACTTGCAGAGTATACACCAACCCAATGAGCAATTAGTAATAACTAACTCTCAAGATATTTATGTACTCTATCTCATGAATATAGCATTGAAGTTTAAACACCAGAATTTGATAGAGTGCGATAATTGTAGCCAAACTTAGAATCCTTTTGGATGTATTGTTTAATGCTATCTAAGTCAATAAAATAGTCAGCTACATCAATCAAGCTATCGCTGGTTATTGTCCGTAAACTGATAACTTCTACCCGGACTCCTGTGCTGCTAACAGCATTCACTGCATAAGCTAAATCTCCATCTCCACTTACTAAGACCGCCGTATCATAATAAGGAGATAAATTGATCATATCTACAGCAATTTCTACATTCAAATTAGGTTTTTTATAATGCTCGGAAAGTTGGAATTCTTTAGTAACTACACGATAGCCATTCCGACGCATCCAGAAGAGAAAACCTTGTTGCTTTTCATGGGAACGTAGACGAATAGCAGGTGGTCGTGAGATATCAATTCCCGTATAGAAAAAGGCACGCAATAGCCGCGAATTTTCGGTTAAACAACAAAGTAATTTGAGATAATCAATTTCTAAACCAATTTGCAAAGCTGCATGAAATAAGTTTATTCCATCAATAAAAATAGCCACTCTGCCACGGTGAATACCTTGAAAAAGTAAACTTGATACCGCAGAATCTTGTTGTTTAATTTCTTCTGATTCGTTATTATGATTCATTAACTGTTGCCCTTGCCAAGCTGTCACCTCGTTAAGGGGTTTATCTTTATCTTTTTCTTTCGTAAATGTATTCATATCCATTGTTTGATACCTCTAGATTTTCGATCACAAAGAGTTATTGGGCAAATTAGCACTAAAGACTTTGTGCTGATTTATTAGCCTAGCAAAAAATCCCATGCTGTTAATTACTGCTAATAAACCGCACTACTGTTGATTGTGCAGATTTCAAATTGAAAAGCCTGAGTTTTTGACTGGTATCGAGACAGATTTATCGAAATATCCCCAATATATTTAAATAGACCACTATAAACCCAATACTGCTAACTGTTGGCTTTGCACAGAAAATGCAGCATTCAATGCGTTCACATTCCTTTGGGGTAAACGCTTGAGTGGTCTATCGGCATTTATTTGTATTGTACATCTATATTTAAAGAAGCTTACTTAAAATGATTTTTGTATATTGAACAGGTGAATTGTGTATACCAAGAATAAAATTCAACTCCAGATAAATACAGATAAAATCGTATTGAATCTGGAGGAAAACCTCTGTATCAAAAAAAAGAAAGAAGGAGACTTTGCTTCTTTCTTCTTCATTAATTGTATTGTGGTATTTATCGACTTATCCAAGAAGTTTCTTACTGAATCGGCGTTCGTAGTCAGCACTTTAATTGATGACACGCCCTGGGAGCATCCCACTTTGGAAGAAACATCTGGCGAATGGAATTCGCGGCTACACAAACCAA
>NZ_MTAV01000091.1 GCF_002154695.1 Nostoc sp. T09 | reverse complement strand
AAACAACCAATATCGCCTACCTAGTGAAGCAGAGTGGGAATACGCCTGTCGTGCTGGAACAACCACACCGTTTCATTTCGGGGAGACGATTACAACTGAGTTAGCCAATTACAATGGAGATTCTATTTACGCTTCTGAACCAAAGGGCAAATATCGTGAACAAACAACAGAAGTAGGAAGTTTTCCCCCCAACCGCTTTGGATTATACGATATGCACGGCAATGCTTGGGAGTGGTGTCAAGATGATTGGCATGGCAGCTATCAAGGAGCGCCAGCAGATGGTAGTACGTGGTTTGATGATAATAATCAACTTTATCAAAAACAAGGAAGAGCCGTGCTGCGGGGCGGTTCCTGGCACGACAATCCTATACGCTGCCGTTCCGCGTCTCGCTTCAGCTTCATTAGGGCGGAGCGCGACCTCATCTTCAACGTTAATGGTTTTCGTGTTGTGTGCGCGTTCGGGAGGATTCTTCGGTAGCCCTTTATGCTTTAGTCCTTTTTCCCTTTACGCTTGTTCTTTTTTCCTTTTAGAGTGTAGCGAAGCGGAATGATCTAATTTTTTTAAATCCTTAACCAAGCAGTATTATAGCGATTCCCACTCAAATGCAGTACAAAATTATATCGCCAAATGTAGGGGCACGGCACTGCCGTGACCTCCTTTGCAGAGTATGTAGTCAGAATTTGGTCTAGAAAAAATAGAAATTATTAGCCCAAGCGATCGTCAGACAATTACACTGATGTGAGGTTAAGGGACATGCAATTTTTTAAATACCCAATAAATTTGTAGTGCGAGCGTCTCGCTCGCTGATGTTCAAAAGCGAGCAAGATGCTCGCACTACGGAATATGTATGGGTAATTTATTTTTGTAAGTCCCTAATTATGTTCATCACAAAATTTTCAGCAGTTTTTCTATAGCGGTTCTCGTTTGAATGCAATGCACCATAGGGCACAGCAATGCTTGTGCCCCTACCCACCTGTCACTAACGCACAGCAGTAGGTTCCAAAGTCAAATCTTGAAACATCAAGGTGCTGAGGTAACGTTCGCCAAAGGAAGGCTGAATCATCACGATGAGCTTTCCGGCATTTTCAGGACGTTTAGCAACTTGCAGTGCAGCACACAAAGCCGCACCAGAAGATATCCCCGATAATAAGCCTTCTTCTTTCGCCAACCGTCGTCCAAATACCATCGCCTGTTCATCGCTGACGCGAATTACTTCGTCAACTAATTCCAGACGCAGCACATCAGGAACAAAGCCAGCGCCAATCCCTTGAATCTTATGCGGCCCAGCTTCCCCACCAGATAATACAGGACTATTGCTAGGTTCAACTGCGATCGCCTGGAAACTTGGCTTGCGTTGTTTAATTACTTCCGCAATTCCTGTAATTGTCCCACCAGTACCTACCCCTGCAATCACAATATCCACTTCACCATCCGTATCAGCCCAAATTTCTTCTGCGGTGGTTTCCCGGTGAATCTTGGGATTAGCTGCGTTGCGGAACTGTTGTAGCATATATGCGTTGGGAGTGTTAGTCACAATTTCTTCGGCTTTACGAATTGCTCCCCGCATTCCTTCTGGGCCTGGTGTTAACTGCAAATTAGCACCATAAGCGCGTAGCATTGCCCGTCTTTCGTTGCTCATGGTTTCAGGCATTGTCAAAATCAAATTGTAGCCCCGTGCGGCTGCTACCATTGCTAATGCAATTCCTGTATTGCCAGAAGTTGGCTCTACTAAAATAGTTTTTCCTGGCTCAATCAAACCCTCAGCTTCCGCCGAGAGTACCATACTCAACCCAATTCGGTCTTTCACTGAAGCCGCTGGATTCATACCTTCGAGTTTGACAACTATCCTCGCTCCTACTCCCTCTGCTTGGGGTATCTTATTGAGTTCAACTAAAGGAGTTCGTCCAATAAGTTCTGTTACATCTTTAGCAATCCGCATTAATTAACTCCTAAAATTCTAAATCCGTTATAACACCAGGTATTTTTTATTTATAACAGTAAGCTTGGATGTATTTAATTGATAGTTGAGTGTTAGTGAGTGCATGAGGTATGTACTCTTACTAAACCACAAAATTGGAACTATTTAGGCAGTAATTACGGAAATTTTTCTATTGATTCTTTTTACACGGTTATAGTTTCCATATTTTAAACTGAAAACTTTCCCTGTCTAAAATCTTACTATTTTTTGCTAAAATTCGATTTTTGAATTTAGTAATTAAGCTGGTATATATCCAAGATTTTAAATTCAATTTTATGATTTTTTAGTTTATCTAGAACAAAATATCTATTTAGGCAATTTTAATTGATCTTTTTAATGACTTTAGATATCTTTAGGCGAGAATATATTTTTTGAGTACAAGTTTTATCCGGTAGATAACTAGCAAAAAAGCATCTTTTATCAGTAGTCAGTCTGACTTTGAGGTTGAGTGCAGAAAGACCCGAACCCTAAATCATAAATACTAGGACATCGCCCCAAAAATACTAGTACCCATACCCTAAATAATTTTTGGATTACTTACCAAATAAAAGTTACAGCCTTTGAGTACAACTTTAATAACTTTAATAAATATGATCCAACCCAGCTAAACCGCTCTTTAGAAAAGCGGCTGATATAAATCGTATAGGATTTACGCAGAGATTCCCCTCTACCCCCCAACATTCCCAGGCAACAGTCTGGAGATGAAGGGGGGACTTCTTAACTCCCTACTTGTCAAAAGAAACTACATTTTAGGGTCTGAGTGCGTCAGTTCTAATCTCAAGAATAAACTATTTCAGTATTACTGAATACTAATTTATCAGATGGGATATGTTTAAAAATATATTTGTCATATTAACTCAATGTTTGCCTAAAACTAACTCTGGTTTACTAATAAGTTCAGAGTAAACCTCATGAAAATTGCAAACTGTTAACTGATAACTTTTTTAGGATCAGTTCTATTTTTGTAGATAAATAACAAAAGTTATATCTTACTGGGTGCATACTACCTAGGAAGGGAAAACCAAAATGAAGGTCAAGCTTTTAAATGTTCTCACAGTCTGTATAGTTACCTTAGCTGTGCTATCTCCAGCAATATTAGTATTTAGCATGGTTTATGGACGCCATATAGAGTTAGTAAAAGCACAGAATTCAACCTGTGAAGTGAACAATAATAGTAAAGCCAATGACTTCTTGGTTTCCCAAAATGAAGGTGTACCTTTCACTAGCAATCAGGAAAGCATAAGCACTTATAATCCCAATCTAGAAACACAAAAGTTGACTGCTGTGGAGCAATATCAACTAGCAACTATCCTAGAATGGTTTTTCTTAATGACCCCCATTTGTGTTGGGTTAGGGATTATAGGTTACGACAGATATCTTGTTTACCGTAATGCTGTTTTTCAAGAACAAGTTGAAATGCTAGAACGGCTGTGGCAGCAAAGCATAGAACAGTAATTAATTCCAAATTCACTCATACTAAATCAACAAAAACACCATGACAGAAGAACGCCAAGTCCTATATTTTGATTTAATCGATCAGCTACTCAAATGCCCTAATGGTCAAGAACCAGAAGTTTTAGAAGCACATCCAGAATTAATTGATTCTGACTTTGTATATGCAGTGCTAAAAGTGGCAACTGTGTTTGCACATGAAGGTAATCAAGATAGTGCTCAGTTTTTATTTTTTATTGGTCGTGAATTAGCGAAGCAACTAGGGTTGTATCCTGAAATTGAAGCTACCAATTCTGAACCTGATTCTGAGCCAGAAGTTTCAACTAAGGAGTAGCAATGCTATTGACTGCAACTGACGCTGGACAAATAGCGTTCGAGTTTCTCATGGCGGATTGGAATATCTCCGAATACGACAGAGAGTGGTTCACAATTGTAAATGCTCGTCTGATTGGTGAGAGCTGGTACATTGTAGAACTGGGTGTAGCCGGATTTCCCGATCGCTGGTTTATTCAAGTCTACGATACCGGAGCCTGTGACCCAAATTATACATTTATCTCACCTATCCGGGGTTCAGACGGATATGTTGACCTTGTAGATTTACCACAACTTGTCGCAGAAGTTTTAGTGTCTGAACGTAATGCTCGATAATTACTAATTCGTAATTCGTAATTAAAATAAAGCACTAATTAAATTAAAAATTTAATTAAAAAATTCAACTGTAGGGTGTGTTATGGCGCAGGAATCGCGCACATTTAATTTTAGATGTTGTCATACTCTGAGCGATAACAAACCCTACTACGAATTACGAATTATTTTGGCTTTCTTGCAAAATTTTACATATTTAGCAGGTCAGGGGTGATATCAAATGAAATATCACTCCTTTTTGTATCTATTTAAATAAGATTAAACTTTAATAATTCTTCCTAAAGTAGTAGCAGATAATGTCATATCTAGCTGACAATTTATGTTATATTGATATCGT
Organism: Nostoc sp. T09; assembly: GCF_002154695.1. Lineage (GTDB taxonomy): Bacteria > Cyanobacteriota > Cyanobacteriia > Cyanobacteriales > Nostocaceae > Aulosira. The sequence continues at coordinate 16,165 of NZ_MTAV01000091.1, read as the reverse complement.
GATGAACGCTACAGAAATATCAATTGCTATGATTGCTGAAGACATCTTAGCCAAAGAATTCACAAGAGTTGTCACTCACTATTACCCAAGCGTTGGAGAATTACTTGATAGTTGTTATGTAAAGGTCATTACCTGTTTTTGGGGAAGGCCTGCTAGACGTTTGCAGTATATAGGGATTTATTGTTCGGAAGAAATGCTTCCTCATATACAAGCCCAAAAAGATGTACTCAGAGAAATAGCAGATAATATGGGACTGATTCAAGTAGTTTGTATGAATGCCGGGCGATTGTTACGCGATCCAATGTCGAAGTTAAAGCAGAACAATCCCCGCTTATGGTTAGAGTTACATTGGGTTGCTGCATCTTAAAAATAGCGATCGCCAGCAAACAATGAAAACAGGACTTTTCTGCAATTACGATAATTATCATCAGGATGCCCGCCGTGCCATCATAGAACAAGTTGCATTGGTAAAACAGGCGGAAAGCTTAGGCTTTGAGGAAGCCTGGGTGAGTGAGCATCATTTTAGTGAATCCAATCTTAGCCCTTCGATGTTGGTGTTGATAGCGCACTTAGCAGCATTAACTTCAACTATCCAACTAGGCACAGCTGCGGTGTTACTGCCGTTTCATAATCCGATTAGGGTAGCTGAGGACATTGCCACCTTGGATAACCTGTGCAATGGCAGATTGTTATTTGGGATTGCCAAAGGCGGGCCATTTCCCGAACAGAATAAGCATTTTGCCATCTCAATGGGCGAATCTCGTGCCCAGATGCTAGAGGCGATCGCATTGATTCAGAAGCTTTTATATGAAACAGATGTATCATTTAATGGGCAATTTTATCAATGCGATCGCCTAACAGTTTACCCAAAACCTCTGCAACGACAGATTCCGGTATATGTAGCCAGTGGGGATGATGACGGTATAGGGTTTGCCGCTAAACATTCCTTCGGCTTAATGGGGGGACCACCATTTTCTCTGCCCAGATTGCGGAATACTGTTGCTAAATACCGTGCCTTAAATTCTAGTGGTTCCGAAGACCTAATACTAGCTCGTTTCTTTTATGTTGCCAGGACATACGACGAAGCAGTAACAGAAGCGTTGCCTTTCATCCGCAAATTCAGCCAGAAAATGACAGCAAATGCAGCTGTAGTCATGCAGAAAAGTTCTAGTGGACATAAAGCGTTTGATCGCACCAATATTTGTTTTGAAGAAGACTATTTAATTGAAAACTCAATTATTGGTGATGTCAAAACCTGTCGAGACAAAATCAAATCATTTCAGGATGAATTAAATCTAGGCACGCTGGCACTCAAACCCTCATCTTGCGATTTGCAAAAAAACCTGGAGAGTTTGACGCGCTACACCCAAGAGGTGCGGAATTATGTCTAAGTTACCCTTGCTTCCACCAGATGATTTACCTCCAACCGAAGTCACAAAAATGGATGGAATGTTGCATCTGGAACTGGAACAATCGATTGGCAGATGCTTTTATCAAGCTTGCGATCGCATTACGCAAACATTGTTAGCTCAATGCCAATGGTATCTCACAAGTAATGCTACTATCCTGATGTTAATCATCGATTGCCCTGATATTGTCTCTTACTGGCATATAGTCAGCAATATTCCCCAAATAGGCAATAGATTAGAACGGTTTACCACTAACGCCAAAATCCGCGTTTATCCCCCATTTGGTAAGGGTGGGCCGTTTGAAATTAGTGTCAATGAAATCTCCGCTTATCGAGATTGGCTTTAGTCAAAGAGGAAACGGAGACAAGAGTATACATCTGGAGTAAGGCATCAAGTAAAAATAAGTAGTGCGTTCGCGTAGCGTGTCCGAAGGACAAACATCTTGCTCGCGCGGGCAAGATGCCCGCACTACAAATATTAAATTGTTCAACTTATTTTTACACGACTCCTAAGACCTCTCGTTATCCCGAAATCTCGCCGTCACCATAGAATGGTGCGGCTAATCGCACAAAGCCCACCTTCGTGGGCTGAGTTCTTTAGCCCACGAAGGTGGGCTTTGCATCGATAGCCCCAGGCTTCCAGCCTGCGGGCGGTATGTCGGGTATGCGAGAGAACTGTTTATATCGGTATTTGGGGGCCAAACCGACCATTGCCCAGCAGTATCCAAGAAGATGCGGGAACAAACTTCACCGCGTCTTCTTCGCTGCCTATAATAAAAGAACTCAACGCCAGCGAGACAACGGTTATGTTCTCACTTGATCTCAAAAATGCGTTAGCAAGTACTGACGAACTACCTTGCAGTGACGATACCCCAGTGGATAACGAAGACCAAAACTTTTTGCCCAATGTTTTACTTTTCTTACTCAACTTAATTTGGGCAAATCGGATGGATTGGTTCTTCGGAGTAGATATGGCAATATATCATACCACAGGGGTGAATCCTAGAGTACCTGTAGTGCCAGACGCTTTTTTGAGTGTAGGAGTAGAACGCAAAAAAGGTGGCAAGTCGCGCAATAGTTACGCCGTCTGGGAAGAAAATGAGGTAGTTCCCATACTCACCTTAGAGCTGGTATCCCACGTACCAGGGGGCGAATACGATGACAAAATGGCGATCTATCGGCAACTGGGTGTGTTGTACTATGTAATTTACAATCCCGAATTTTGGCGGCGCGACCAACATCAACCGTTTGAACTGTATAAGTTGATTGATGGAAACTATCAATTACAGATAGGTGAACCTTACTGGATGCCGGAAGTGGGTTTGGGTATTGCACGCTACCAAGCTACAATCGGTGGCATTCAACAAGAAGCTCTGTCTTGGTATGATGAACACGGCGATCGCTATTTCACCGCCGAAGAACGAGCAGAACAAGAAAATATACGAGCAGAACAGTTGGCAGATTATTTGCGATCTTTGGGCATTGATCCTGATAATTTACCTAGTGAATCAATAGACTAAGCTGCTTGCAGAAGTCAATGCTTTTTCTATCAAACCACAGATGCACATTGATAAACACTGATATTTATCAGTGTGCATCCAATACAGTTCGGATAAGCATTGCCTGAAGTTCCACAATTTATGCAGAAATGAGCTTTGATAAGTTGGCTGACTTTTCTGATAACCATCCATACCAATTTTTTAATCCTGCACCAGTGGTAGCAGAAACCTGAAAAATCTGAATTTCAGGATTTACCTGTCGTGCATATTCTATGCATTTTTGGACATCAAATTGCACATAAGGTAGCAGATCAATTTTAGTCAGAATCATCACCTGACTAGCGCGGAACATATGCGGATATTTGATTGGCTTATCTTCTCCTTCAGTGATAGAGAGAATTACTACTTTGGTTTGTTCTCCCAAATCAAATAAGGCAGGACAAACCAAGTTCCCAACATTCTCAATCATCACAACTGAGTTCAACGGTGGGTTGAGTTGCTGTAAACCCTTTTCTATCATTGATGCATCCAAATGACAGCCTGTACCTGTGTTTATCTGGATAACTTTACAGCCTGTCTCTTTTATTTTTTGAGCATCATTGGTTGTTTCTTGATCGCCTTCAATAACACTGATAGATATTTGGGATTTTAAGTCATTGATAGTGCGAGTTAAAAGAGTTGTCTTACCTGCACCAGGAGAACTCATTAAATTTAAGGCAAGGATATTTCGACCTTTAAACCAGCCACGATTTTGGGCAGCTAGTAGGTTATTTTTTGCTAAAATCTCTTGCTCTAACGATATTGTTGTACCATGCATTCTGGCATGAATTTGTGATGCTTCTGAATGTTCATCATGACTGTGAGAATGGGTAATCACCGTACCGTCAGGTAAAGTATGAGTGTGAGAAGCATCGTGATGATAATGGTTAACTTCACCTGTAGTTAGATTTGTGACTTTGCTTTCTCCATCATCAGAACAGCCACAAGTTACACACATATTTCCTCTATTTCGATTTCTTTAAGTTTTAGTTCTTCACCAGTTATTAAATGCAATTGCACGCTACCACATTGACAAATACCAAATGGTTTTTCTAAAGGAATTTTTGCACCACATTGGTTACATTCAGCCAAGCCAGGTATTTCTCTAATTTCTAATTCTGCACCTTCTAAAACTGTACCTTTAGTGCAAATATCAAAACAAAAACGGATAGCATCAGGCATAATAGCTGAAAGCTTGCCAATTTCTAATAAAACTCGGCTCACTTTGTTACCATTAGCATGTTCATTTACAATTGCCACAATATTTTGCGTAATTCCTAGTTCGTGCATAAATTCACCATTACGAAATTACAATTGCTAATAAATGCTGATCTAGACGCTTCCCCTCTTCACCGTAGGATATACCGCAATACAGTTCAGATAAGCCTGTTTTCTCTCTCTGTTCCCCGTTCCCTGTTCCCTGTTCCCTTGCCTTCACAGAAGAATTTTCTTAACTGAACCGTATTGGGATATACCGATAATTTCTCTGCATTTATCGGCACACCAGTTGCTACCCTGCGGGAACGCCTGCGGCGAACAATTCGGAAGAACCCGCCCAACGCACTGGCTCGTCCATCGGCGGTTTTTGATTAAAATATATCTGGAATATTTTCAGACATAGCAAGCAATAATCAACATATTCGTGGCAGTTGATCGCCTACTAGCATATCAACAATTCGTTCACCATTGAAAACTGTTTTTAACAAAACTACGCCTGGAGGCGTTGTAATTACTTCACCAATAATCTCAGCATCTTTTCCTGCTGGATGAGATTTCATGGCTGATAAAACAGCCTCAGCATATTTGCCAGGTACTACTACTACTAACTTACCTTCATTGGCTAAATATAAGGGATCTAAACCAAGAATTTCGCAAACACCCTTGACTTCTTCACGAACTGGGATAGATTCTTCGTAAAGGCGAATTCCTACATTAGAACTAAGGGCAAATTCATTTAATACTGTAGCTAAACCGCCGCGTGTTGCATCGCGCATAGCATGAACTTCGGGGCAAACTTTGAGGATCTTTTCCACTAAGCCATGCAATGGTTGGCAATCACTCTCAATATCAGTATCTAATGCTAATTCGCCACGGGCAATTAAAATTGCTGTCCCATGATTGCCCAAATCACCATTAAGAATTACCGCATCGCCTGGTTGGATTTTATGAGCGGAAATCTCAACGCCTTTGGGAATTATACCAATGCCGGCAGTATTAATAAACAGTTTATCAGCAGCACCACGATGAACAACTTTTGTGTCGCCAGTTACAATTTGAATACCTGCTTGATTTGCGGCTGCTTGCATACTGGCAACCACACGTCGTAAAGTTTCTACAGCTAAACCTTCTTCTAAAATTACGCTACAGGTAAGGTATAAAGGTTTAGCACCACTCACTGCTAAATCGTTAACTGTGCCATTAACGGCTAATTCTCCAATATCACCACCAGGAAAAAATAAAGGGTCTACAACATAAGAATCAGTGGTAAAAGCTAGTCTGTCTCCATGTTGCATCAGACTGGCTAAATTAAAACTAGCTTGGTCTTCTAACTGGGAAAGAATTGGATTATCAAAACTTTTAACAAAGATATCGTCAATTAAATCGTGCATGGCTTTACCACCGCTACCATGTGCGAGGGTAAGATGAGTATCGCGCACTTTACTTTGGCGACGGCGGATTTTTTCAAGTTTTTGAAATAGTGGATTTTGTGCTGAGGTACTTGATGAAAAATCCATATTGTAATTGCTTTAAATTATTGAGGCTTCAAAGTTTATGGTGTAGCTTCATTTCCTTCTTTGAGGAACAATTGCGACCAAGCTACAAAAACTAACAGCGGAATTGCTGTAATAGATTCAAATAAAATCAATGTATTCATTTTCAGAGATAGAAACCACATAGGGGTAAGAATGTAATGTCCTAGGGTAATCTGGCTCATAATGATATAGATATAAAGGCATAAATATGCAGATGAAAATGCCTTTTTAATATACTGATAATATCCAGCTAACCCAAAGGGACTCATGATTAACCAAAGAGAATCTGTAAGCTGAGGCGTAAACCAAGACGGGTCTGGATACTGCTCAAAGTAGTGCACAATGGAAGCAAATATATTAATTGCTATTAAAATAAGTAGCCATATTTGACGCTGATGATTGTTAGTATTCATTTAAATTCCCCTCTATTTTATTAGCTGTTATGTATTAGGGCACAACAATGTTGTGCCCCTACATTATCTGCCTGCCTCATCGTGTCTGCCACGATGTCTATCACAATGTAATAAACCATTTACAGCCCAATTTTCTCGTTCAAATTCATCAATATGAATGGTTATCCATTCTGGCTTGGTATCTAAAGCTGAAACTAGGGCATTAGTAATTGCTTCTACTAGCCGCCGCTTTTTTTCGATGGAGTGTCCTCTAGCAATTTTAACTGTGACAAATGGCATAAAATTTTTCCTCAAATTATGTGGTTGAGATTAGCTATACCAAAGATGTACTACAGGATGGCAGAGGTTCTTGAGATAAATCTAGCTTTGGTTTTTCTTGCATTGTTTTTTTGGCAAGAGTAGATAGTCTGCCATATTTATAGTAGGCAGCACAAGCACCTTCGGAAGATACCATACAAGTCCCAATGGGGGTTTCTGGCGTGCAAGCTGTACCAAATACTTTACACTGCCAAGGCTTTAAGACTCCTTTAAGAATTTCTCCACATTGACAAGCTTTATGGTCGGCAACTTTTAGGTTAGGAATAGTAAATTTTACTTCGGCATTAAATTGCGCATATTCTGGACGAATTTGTAAGCCTGAATAAGGTATATCACCTAAGCCGCGCCAATCAAATTTTTCTCGCGTTGTAAAAACTTGGTTGATTGCAGCTAGTGCGACTTGATTTCCGGCTGGTTGGACAATTCGATTGTATTGGTTTTCGACTTCGCAGCGATTTTCTAATAGCTGTTGCAACAACATCCAAATCGATTGGAGAATGTCTAAGGGTTCAAATCCTGAGACAACAATTGGCTTATGATATTGTTGCGAAATAAACTGATAAGGGTCAGTGCCAATTACCATACTGACATGGCCAGGACCGACAAATCCATCTAGTTGCAAGTCGGGGTTATCTAGTAGTGCTTGTAGGGCGGGAATCACAAGAACGTGATTACAAAACATACTAAAGTTGGGAATTTTTTCGGCTGCTGCTTGCAGGATGGTGAAGGCGGTACTGGGGGCTGTGGTTTCAAAGCCTAAGGCGAAAAAGACAACTTCTTTGTCGGGGTTATCTTTGGCTATTTGTAAGCTATCTAGGGGCGAGTATACCATGCGGATATCTGCGCCTGTAGCTCTGGCTTGCAGTAAGCTAGTTTTAGAGCCAGGAACTCGCATGGCATCGCCAAAGGTGGCAAAGATGACGTTATCATTTTGGCAGATTGCGATCGCATCATCTAACTTTCCCTTTGGCATGACGCATACTGGACAACCAGGGCCATAAATTAGTTCGATGTTATTGGGTAGAATTTCTTCGATACCATACTTAAATATGGAATGGGTATGTCCGCCGCATACTTCCATGATTTTGATTGGTCTTGCTAGCTGTTGGCTGATTTTGGCGATTTCACGGCGTAAGCCTTCAGCCTTTTCTGGTTCGCGGAATTCATCAACGTATTTCATACGGTGTGTGAGGAAGAGTTTTTAGAGAGGAATTTTATTGAACCGCCAAGTTCGTCAAGTTCGCTAAGGAGGGGAAGAGATAGAAGTTCTTTTAGATATTTGCTGCTATTTCTTCTAATAGTTGTAATGTTTCTGCTGCTTCTTGTTCGTTAATGCGATTCATGGCGAAGCCTACATGAACTAATACCCAATCGCCGATACACGCTTCTGGGGGATGTTGTTCGTCAACTATGCAAGCAATGTTTACTTGTCGTTTGACACCACCAACGTTGACAATGGCTAATTTATGATTAAGGTCTGTTATTTCGACTATTTGACCGGGAATTCCTAAACACATTGTTATTTTCCTTTTTGAAGATAAACGAACCACAGAGGCGCGGAGAACGCAGAGAGGATTTAAGAAGAGTGTGAGTGTGTTAGGTTATTAAGGAGAATCAATCTATTAATTTAGCGGCTGTAATAATAGCTTGTCCTAAGGATATGCCGCCATCATTTGAGGGAACTAAGCTGTGAGTTAAGACGTTTATTTTTATTGTTTGTAATCCTTTAATAACTTGTTCTAATAAAATACAATTTTGAAATACGCCTCCTGTTAGGACGACATGATTAATAAGATGTTCGTGAGAGAGATGTTTGACCATCTCGACAATTGCTTTGGCTAAACTTATATGAAATTTTGCAGCTATTATCGCTGGAGATATCTGCTGTTGTAAGTCTGTGAGCAAGGCTGGCCATATAGGGCTAGGGTCTATATAATAAATACTATCGAAAAAGGTAAAATTAAAAGGATAATTTTGAGTTTCTTTATCATTATTTAAGCTATCGATATCGGCTAAAGCTTCCATTGCGATCGCAGCTTGTCCTTCATAGCTACATTCTTCTGGAAAAATCCCAATTGCGGCAGCTAAAGCATCAAATAATCGCCCTACTGAGGAAGCTAGAGGAGAATTAATATTCTTTTCCATAAGCTGATTGAGCAACTTTAGCGGCTTTTGCTCTAAAAATTTTAATATTTCTACTTTTCCATATTTTTGTGTTAAATTTTGCCAACTATCGGCTGCTATTAGTTGAGCATAAGTGTTACGCCAAGGCTGATAAATTGCTTGTTCTCCGCCAATCATTGCCACTGGTTTAAATGTTGCGAGTCGCTGGAATTTACAGTAATCTGCTAAAAGAAATTCTCCACCCCAAAATGTACCATCTTCGCCATAACCCAAGCCATCTAAAGCAATACCTAAAACTGGCGGGGAATTGAGAGGAATACCATTTTCTGCCATGCAAGCAGCAATGTGAGCGTGATGATGCTGGATATGATAAATTTTGATTTGGTTAGCGGCTGCTAATTCTTTACCCAGTTTTGATGAGAGATATTCTGGATGTTTATCAATAGCTATGGCTTGTGGTTGATGCTCAAATAAGTTTAAGTATAAATTTAAGGTATCTTGGTAAGCATTAAAAGCTACTGCATTTTCTAAATCTCCCAAATGTTGCGAGAGAATTGCTTCTCCTTCTCGTAATAAGCAAAAGGTATTTTTTAACTCGCTACCCATTGCTAAAATCGGCGGTATTTTATTAAATCCAGGTGGTAAATTAATTGGTGCTGGTATATATCCTCTGGCGCGGCGAAGCGTTTGGACTTTATCGCCAATAACCCGCACTACTGAATCATCTACGCGATTAACAATATCTCGATTGTGAAAAAGAAAATAATCGGCTATTTTGCCCAATCTATCCCGTGCTTCACCATTATCAATACATTGCGGTTCATCAGACAAATTGCCACTAGTTAACACAATCGGGCGATTCATCCGCTTGAGAATTAAGTGATGTAAGGGCGTATAAGGTAGCATAAAACCGAGGCTATTTTGCCCTGGCGCTACAGAAAGTGCAATGCAATTTTGGATTGAAGATTGGTTTTTAGGGATTTCTCCCCTCTCCCTCAACTTTAGTAAAACAATAGGCGCGGCGGGACTTGTCAATAATTCTCTTTCTTTGGTATTGATAGTGCAATATTTGGCAATTATTTCTATATCTCTTGCCATTAAAGCCAAAGGTTTATAATAGCGCCTTTTACGCTGACGCAATTTTTGGACAGCAGCTTCAACAGTTGCATCACAAGCTAAGTGAATACCGCCTAACCCTTTAATTGCCACAATCTCGCCTTTTTGCAATAGCGTACAGACAGCATCTACATCATCCATCATGGAGAACATAGACGCTGTAACCGATTTACCGTCAGCACGTTCTAACCAAGCTTTGGGACCGCAGATATGGCAAGCTACAGGTTGGGCATGAAAGCGGCGATTTTCGACATCGTGGTATTCTTTCTCGCATTCGGGGCACATGGCAAATGCAGACATACTGGTATTGCATCTGTCATAGGGAATGGCGCGAATAATACTCAATCTGGGGCCGCAATGGGTACAGTTGGTGAAGGGATAACGGTAAAAGCGGCTAAAGGGGTCAAAAATTTCTTGTTGACATTGGGGACAAGTAGCAGCATCAGGGGAGATTTCTGTTTTCACTTTACTACTGACACTACTAGCGATCGCAAAATCCTCAAAGTTAAATTCACCTGCACAAGGCGTTCTGATGATTTCCTGAATTCTGGCTAGGGGTGGACATTCTTGCTGTAATCGGATGACGAATTCTGCTAAAGCTGCTTCGCTACCAGCTGCCCGAATTAAGACACCTTGCCCATCATTACAAACATCTCCCCGCAAACCGCAGGCTTTGGCAAGACGATAAACAGTCGGGCGAAACCCCACACCCTGAACTGTACCGCGAACTCTGATTTCTTCAGTCGCCATAATTAAATTGCCACAGCAAAATTCGGTTGTTTCCAGAATCAGCTATTACCGCAGTCTTGCCACAAATTTTTATGCCATAACACCAATTCAAACTTTCTCGTGTTGGTAGCCCAAAATCACGATTTTCACCTTTATTTTTAAAATTTGTTTGCCCTGCGATCGCATCTGCCTCCTCACCTTGCAGTGATAGAATTGACTCTGGCTTTTTCCATGCTAACAAGCGAGAATTAGCTGTATCCGCAACTACTAACCAATCGCCTGCAACATCAACTCCATAAGGCATACTCAAACTAGCAGCATTAGGAAAATAAACTCCTTGATTCATCTCTACAATATCAAAGCTTTTTTGTCCCAATACCACTGTACAAGGGGCATTATTTTCTGTTGGCATTCCTTGCCAAATCATCACACGGTTATTTCCGGCATCAGCAACAACTAAATTGTCTCCCCAAAAGCTAATATCGTGGCACCATCGCATACTCGCAGCTGTAGGAGAACCGCCGCCATTTTCATTACGCGATATCATATCTGGTTGTCCCAGCACTAAATTAGCAGGTTGACCATTTTCTGTCGGTAATTGCTGCCAAATTAGCAGCCGACGATTGCCAGTATCCGCTACAAATAGCTTTCCTTGGTGATAGCAAATACCATAAGGCCAATGCATTGTATTTGCTGCGGCTGCTTGGCTGCCTCGATTTGGTTCATTATCAGTAAAATTAGCTTGTCCTAATACCAAATCTGCGGGAACATTACTATCTTCAGGTACTTTGTTCCAAATTAATACACGATGATTCCAAGCATCTGCAACAGCTAATCCTTCTCCACAAGCACAAATTCCCGTTGGGACACTGAGAGTTGCCCTTCCAGGCGTACCTTTAGCATTTTGTCCTTCATGGTAAAAGTCTGGTTGTCCAATCACCCAATCAGCACTTTGACTATCTTTGGTGGGTAAATTTCGCCATCCCAACAATCGATGATGCCCTGTATCTGATACCCATAATGGACCTGTTTCTGATAATAAACTAGCACCACGAGGACCAAACATACTTGTGGCACTAGGTGCTATAGGTATAGCTAATTGTCCTGGTTTTAGAATCTCACCTAAAATTACTTCTGCACCTTGAGGGGAGAAGGGAAAATTCGGCGAAATTCCTGTTAGTTCTGGCGGTAATTGAGATGTGCAATTAAACTTGATAGATTTATGCATTAACCGCTGATATAAGCTGAAGAATGCTGATTATTCTTAACAGAATGTCTTTAGCCTTTTGTCATTTATCATTAGTATTTTTTCACTAATGATTCAGTCTTGCTGTATCAGCGATTGCAACTTCACTAAAACCACACCCTTGCGTTCTTGTTTACACCTGATACTTGCCTAGGCAGATTTTACGACTTGAATAAAGTATCCTCGTCTATGCACGAAAACTATAAAATTATTCTAGATTTTCTCATTTCGCGTTCTGATTTCCGCCTCCAATTCTTGCAAAGCTTGGGCGACAACTTGTGCTTGCTCTAGATGTTGATGCTGGGTGAATATGCTCCATGCTTCTTGATAGTAGTAACTTGCTTGCAAGAGATTTTGGGGATTTCCTAACTCTGGTTTGTCTAGATCATCAGGGAGGTTAAATAGGGCGTTAGCTTTGTTAGAAATTGTATTGGCATATTCTAAGGGTGTATCTTTAGCATTACGGACTATTAATGCTTCTTCGTAAGCTGCGATCGCCCGTAAATTATTCTCTACAGGATGGGTACTTTGCAAATATTGCAAAGCATTACCTAAATTGTTTTGCAACATCGCATATTCCCTTGGGTTTTCAATCAAGGTAATGTGCTTTAGTGCTGATTCAAATGTCTGTACAGCTAAACCTTCACACAACTGTTTTTGTTCCATACCTACAGATATTGAGAGGTAAGCGATCGCAATATTGTTGTGTAAAATGGCATACTCTTCTGGATATTTCTGCGCTGTAAATACCCGCAACGCCTCTTGATAAACCTTGATGCTGTCTGCTATCTGGGCCAAATTGAAGGGTACTAGAGACTGCAAAACTAGCCCCAAATTCATTTGTGCTTCTGCTATTTCCTCTTTTGAGGCTAACTGTTGCAGAATCGGCAGTGCTTCAGTATAAGCTGCTTTTGCTTCTAGCAGTAACTCTGTCCCCTCCTCGGGAATTGCCTTCAAAGCCCCAGCCATACCTACCTTGGCGCGGGCTTTCATCAGGGGATAATCATTACTGCACATTTCATTCGCCCGTTTATACAGTGCAACTGCACTCCATAAATCTTGGGCAGTTTTGGGTTTTTTCTGTAACCCCTGTGCCAACTCAATCAACATTTCGATTTTCTCTTGTGTCGTTGCTGACTCCGATGCAATAGCTGCGATCGCGGCCTTTACTGTTGAATCTGTAATGCTAGGGGTCATCTGAACAAGTATGGAAGAATTGGTGTACGCATAGTTGTAAATGTTCTTAACTCAAGCGGCCTAGGGTAGTTTAAAGCAGAAGATTTTTCCATCTCTATGTACTACAGCAACTTAGGTTAGCTGCTATTGATTTGACTAAATTTGCTTCTACTTTAGAGTACTTTACGGCTCAAACTCTACATGTATCAAGCTAATTTTAACCAAAATACACACACTTTAATTGTTGATTTATATCTTTTCTTGTGCTGCTATTTAAGCTACATGATCTTATTACATTGATATTAAATAATATCTTACCATTTTTGATAGCTTATGAATATTGATACCTGTTAAACCAAACAATTTACCTAAAATATGGGGTATTTATCCTATTGCTTGCAAATATAATAATTTCAAGATTTACAGATATTGTTAATTAATAAAATTTACCAATTGAGAAATTTACTTCCTGATTGCTGTATTTATCTCATGAGAAAATCAAAACTGAAAACTTCGTAGAGTAGGATTGCCCACTCTACAATATCGCCAAACCTTAATCGTTAGAATTACCTCTAATCGACGATAGTCACAATTCCAGAAGAGGGCTTGCTTATCGCAGTTGAACAAACACTTTATCTTCTTTAATTTGTAGCGGATATGACTGAAGCGAAACACCAGGAACCGTTACACATTCGCCACTTTCTAACCTGTACTGAAATCCGTGGGCAGGACAAGTAATAATCCCATTTTCAACTTGACCCTCATCTAAAGTAGCTCCTAGATGAGTACAAGTATTATGGTAACACCTAATGTTAATACCTTGCCGATATAAAATTAAAGAAGTTCCTGCAACTTTTACTGCCAAAACCCCAGCTTTGGGAATTTTATCAACAGTTGCAACTCTAATCCAAGTAGAGCCTCTTTGCGGAGAAAATGGACTAGTTAAATTAGACTTAGAACTATCAACCACTGGTCCGCTATTGACTGCAATAACTGTAGTAATCTCTGGACAATGGGATTTAATGAACTGTTCGACTCCTTGAGATAAAGTTAAAGTAGAAGCAGGACAATTACTGCAAGTTCCGATTAACCTGACTTCTACTGTATCTGGTAGTTTAATTGCTACTAGTTCCACATCCCCGTTATGGCTTTGCAAGCCTGGACGTACTTCATCAAGGGCTGTTTGAATGCGTTGCTCTAAAGGTGGTTTTGGTGGTTTAACTAATTCGTGGTACAGCAGTACTGCGTATACGACTTCATCAGCCACTGCAAGACGCAAAGCTGACATAGATTCTTCCTTAAGGTTTTGAATCAAACGCTTCAAGGCTACTTTATGTAAAGCTTCAATCGCTCTTTGTAGCCCTATAACTACACATCTTTGACTTTCATCCCACTCAGATACAATTGCTTCAAAGCGGTTGATTTCTTGCACCAATTCTTCAAGGTTAGTCATTAGTCATATGTCAAGAGTCAATGGGAAATAGACCAAAGTCAAGAGGCAATAGTCCAAAGCCAAAAGTAATTAGTTATTGTTTATTCAAATAACAAATGACCAAGGACAAATGACAAATGACAATGAAAGTTCACTTCATTTTGAAGTCTTTAAGTAAAAATGGCATAATTGCACCAGTAGCTAAACTAGATACTACTACTGGTAACCAAAAAGGCATTTCGCTTTGTGCAAGTGAAACTAATATTAGGCAACCTATGCTAATACCAATTGCCATTTGGCGAACAAAATATAAGGGGTCGCGCAGTAACTTTCCCTTGAAAAATAATTTAGCGGAAAACCACCCAATCTCAAACATAATGTCTCCTAGAAATTTGTTAAAAAATTCAGTACAGCTAGCCCTAAAAGTATGGCTGGAATCACACCCGCAGGTCCAAACAATCCACCTAAAATTGCCGAAAACTGATAACCTATATCTTTCCCAGCTAATAAGATTCCACCAATAGCACCGCCAATCATAGATAAGATAGTTGCTATTAATACCCACACGATTCCTGTGCTAATGTTAAGTTCTCCAGATGCGAAGCTGGTAAAAAAATTAGTCAATATGTCTCTCATTGGTTGGCTTCCTTTTAAGAGAAAAATTTTAATTGCTAATTAGTACACACTACACAAGCTAATAAGTACTAACTGTTAAGGGATAACCGTTTAATTTTAGTTATTTGTAATGTCTGCAACAATTTCTTGTATCGCTTGGGCTACTAATTGTGCTTGTTCTAGCTGTTGGTGTTGGGTAAAGATTTCCCAAGCTTCTTGATAATAGGCACTTGCTTGTAAAAGATTTTGCAAATTACCAGCTTCTGGCTTTTGAGAATCGTCAGGTAAGTTGCATAGGGCGTTGGCTTTATTAGAAATTGTGTTAGCGTATTCGAGAGGCGTGTCTTTCGGGTTACGGACTTTTAGAGCTTCGTCATAAGCTGCGATCGCCCGTAAGTTATTCTCTAAAGAATGGGAACTCACTAAATATTGCCAAGCGTTACCCAAATTGTTTTGCAACATCGCATATTCTTTGGGGTGATCAATCAGCGTAATATGCTTTAGCGCCACTTCAAATGACTGTATTGCTAATCCCTGACGCAAATATTCCCGTTCTGAGGCTAGGGGCATGGAAAGGTAGGCGATCGCAATATTGTTGTATAAAATGGCGTATTCTTGAGGATAATCTTGCCAGCAAAACACCCGCAAAGCCTGATGATAAGCTTTAATACTGTCCACTATCCGCGCCAAATTGAAGGACACTAGTGATTGCAACACCAACCCTAAGTTCATTTGTGCTTCTGCAACTTCTACAGGCGTTGCTAACTGTTGTAAAATTGGTAATGCCTCTTCATAACCAGCTTTCGCTTGTAGCAGCAGTTGCGGTCCCACATCTGGGATGATCTGTAACGTCCCAGCCATCCCCACTTGGGACTTTGCTTTCAGTAGGGGATAGTCCTCACCGCACATTTGATATGCCCGGTAATACAGAGAAACTGCATTCCGCAAATCTTTGGCAGTTTGGGGCTTTTTTTGAAAGCCTAGCGCCATCTCGATCAGCATCTGGATTTTTTCTTCTGTAGTTGCTGACTCTGATGCAATGGCTGCAATGGTCGCCGTCACTACTAAATCTGTAATGCTAGGGGTCATAACTACCGTAATCTGGCCGTATCGGGAATTCAATTTTTCAACGCCCACGAGAGATTAAGACTGGTTTTCTTGTCTCATCAAAGGCTATACATACTCAGCCGATTTACGCAGATATTCAGTAGTGCTGAGTGAAACCCTATAACTGTAGGGGTTTAGCATTGCTCATTGGTGTCAACTTAACTTCTCTGGCTTACCCAAAAGACCGCCC
>NZ_MTAV01000090.1 GCF_002154695.1 Nostoc sp. T09 | reverse complement strand
TGCTTGCGCTGTTTCAGGTATTTAACGTTTAATAAACCTCCTTAACCCGAACTGACGTTAATTATTTCCACCACGCAACACTAGGGATTAGGGGCTAGAAAACATTACAGGGCGCATTTATCGCGCCCTGTAATGTGGTGTATTAACCTCAAAATCGCTGTGAGGAGATAAAGCTACTAGAAACTTATTAGCTTACTTAGGGATTTCCAGAAATTAAATTATCCAATTTTGAGACGCGAAGACGACGATTAGATTCTTTCTCCCCCAGCCTCCCCAGCTACCCCAGCTACCCCAGCTTCAAAAGCGATGGGATAATTATTTATTTGGAAGTCCCTTAGATGTCTAGATCCGTTAAATTGAGTTTAGAACCATAAGTTTCGATAAATTCTCGCCTGGGAGCAACACGATCGCCCATTAAAATTGTAAAAATCCGATCGGCTTCTGCGGCATCCTCAATTTCCACTTGCTTCATTTTGCGGGTTTCTGGGTTCATTGTCGTTGTCCAGAGTTGTTCTGGCATCATTTCACCTAAACCTTTGAAGCGTTGGATGTTGTAGTTGGCATTGCTAGGAAATGTGGCGATTTTTTGTTGTAGTTCGCGATCGCTATAGCAGTAATCATGATTACGTCCCCGTTCTAATTTATATAGTGGAGGACAAGCAATATAGATGAAACCCTGTTCAATCAATGCTCGCTGATACCGATAGAAAAATGTTAACAATAGTGTACGGATATGCGCCCCATCCACATCAGCGTCAGTCATAATCACTATGCGATGATAGCGCAGTTGGGAAGCATCAAATTCCTCACCTTTGACGCCCAAACCAAGTGCTGTAATTAACGCTTGGATTTCATTGTTTTTATAAATTTTGGAGTCGTCAGTTTTCTCAATATTGAGGATTTTACCGCGTAGGGGGAGGATTGCTTGGGTACGGCGATCGCGTCCTTGTTTAGCACTTCCGCCTGCTGAGTCCCCTTCAACAATATAGATTTCCGATTCGCTGGGATCGCGAGTACTACAATCAGCCAACTTACCAGGTAACGGCGATGATTCTAGTACAGACTTGCGTCGCACCAACTCCCGCGCATGACGTGCTGCTTCGGCGGCTTTAAAAGCTTGGATAGCTTTATCTAACACTGCATCGGCAACACCAGGGTGAAATTCCAGGTATTCGGTGAGTACTTCGCCAACTAAAGAATCAACAATGCCTCGAACTTCCGTATTACCCAGTTTAGTTTTGGTTTGTCCTTCAAATTCTGGATCGGGGACTTTTACAGAAATAACTGCTGTCAGCCCTTCGCGGACGTGTTCACCACTGAGGTTAGGTTCATTTTCTTTAATTTTGTTACGCTTGCGGGCGATCGTATTTAATGTCCGAGTCAGAACAGCCTTTAAACCTTCTAGGTGAGTACCACCATCAACTGTACGAATATTATTGGCAAATCCTAGTACATTATCGGTGTAAGCATCAGTACACCACTGCAAGGCAACTTCTACTTGCACATTGCTGCGTTCTCCCTGCACATAAATAATTTCTTCATGCAGGGGCTGCTTCTCGCGGTTCATGTAGGCAATGTACTCTTTAATACCACCCTTGTACTCGTAGCTTTCTACCTTGGGTGTATCACTTTTCAGTAGGTCTAGGCGGTTGTCAGTAAAAGTAATTTTGACACCTGCATTCAGATACGCTAGCTCCCGCAAACGACCCGATAAAGTGATGTAATCAAACTCAATGCCAGTAGTGAAAATTTGGGTATCTGGCTTAAAGGTGACTGAAGTTCCGGTTCTGGCTTCTTTGTAGGGCTTGACTTGCAGTTCGGTAGCTGGGATACCCCGTTCATAACGCTGGAGATTAACTTTTTTATCTCGCCAAACTGTAACCTCAACAAACTCAGACAGGGCGTTAACTACAGAAATCCCAACCCCGTGCAAACCTCCAGAAACTTTGTAGCCGCCACCGCCAAACTTACCCCCAGCGTGCAACACAGTCAACACAGTTTCTAAGGCCGATTTTCCTGTTTTTGGGTGAATATCGGTAGGAATACCCCGTCCATCATCTGTTACAGTAACAGAACCATCAGCGTTGATATCCACCTCCACATGGGTGCAATAACCAGCCAAAGCCTCATCAACAGAGTTGTCCACCACCTCGTAAACTAAATGATGGAGTCCCCGCGGACCAGTGGAACCGATGTACATACCTGGTCGTTTGCGGACGGCTTCCAGACCTTCCAGAACTTGAATCTGATCGGCACTGTAACTGCTCGTCATGAAAATTCTCCTGATGCGTGGGGTTGAAATCGCCAAAAGGCTAAAAAAGTCAAATCACTCCAAAATTCTAACACAAAAGCCTTGGTGACGTCTGTAGGGCAATTTTGTGGGAAGTTTATACAGGGACTGCAACCCTCTTGAAATTGGGGAAGCATGGGCAGGTTGCCAGGGAGCAGGGAAAGGAATAAAAAACTTAATGAACCTTGCCCATTATTTATTGCCTCTTGACTCTTGACTGATGACCATGAACTCTTGACTAAGTAACTAATGAGTAATAACTAAATGACTAAATTGGTTGTAATTTGTGGAGCAACGGCCACAGGTAAATCGGGTCTGGGTTTGGCTTTAGCTATGGGGTTGGATACTGTTATCCTCAGTGCAGATTCTCGCCAAGTTTACCGCGAGTTTAATATTGGCACAGCTAAACCTACAGTAGCGGAACAAAAATTAGTGCCGCACTATTTAATAGATATCTGCGCTCCCACAAACACGATGACGGTAGCAGATTACCAAGAACAAGCGCAAGCTTTAATTGCTTCTGTTTCTGGTTCTCCCCTGTTACTTGTTGGAGGTACTGGTTTATACATACGTTCTATTGTTCAAGGCATGAAGATTCCGAGAGTGGCACCCCAACCAGAATTGCGATCGCAACTCGAAGAAATTTCTCAAAATCAACTTTACGCTATGTTGCAACAAGTTGATCCTACTGCTGCACAAAAAATTCATCCCCATGATTCAGTACGTACTTTTAGAGCATTAGAAGTGTATTATGTTACGGGAATCCCAATTTCAGCACAACAAGGGGAGAACCCCCCAGATTATCCGATTTTGCAAATTGGTTTAGATTGTGATGCCGAAAGGCTACGCCTACGGATTCATCAGCGTACCGAGCAGATGATAGCAGATGGATTAGTTGCTGAGGTCGATTATCTTTATCAGAAATACGGTGCTGATTTACCTTTGTTGAACACCTTAGGATATCAAGAAATCAAGCAATATTTGGCTGAGGAAATTTCTTTGGATGAAGCCAAAGAATTAATAGTTTTACATACGCGGCAATTTGCTAAGCGACAACGCACTTGGTTTCGAGGATATCCACAAATTGAGTGGTTTGATGCAGATGATCCTGATTTGTTCGCTAAAGTTTTACAGCGAGTAGAGGAGTTTATTAATATTTGATAAATTTTATCTAGAAAAACAATATTAATAAACTAATGTAAAAAAAATTTGTCTATATTTATATGTTTACTCAATCCTTGATGATAAAGTACGAATGATAAATGACTATTGACTAATGGCAGTTTTCTTCTGTTGGAAACGCTGCGCGATCGCGAAAAAACTGCCAATACAAATAGAATTGCTATACAATACTAACCTTTTATAGATTGGTACAAAGCGTCTAATCTCGCCTGTATAGCTGGAGGTTTAGCAGTGAAATGGATATAAAAACTGCCATTTTCTGTTGGTTTGTCGAATACCTTGGCATAAATATCTTCTTTAAGTTCTGGTGGAATGTTTGGTACTAATAATTTGAGCTTGATATTGGTCTGTGCAGGTGGTAATGAACCTCTTATGGCATTTTCACTGCGTACCTTAGCACCCTTAGCTGAAAGTTCAACTATACTTCCCTGATATATAGTTTCACTAATATGCTTTTCTTCCAAAAATGTGTATTGTACAGGGATGATTCCCGGAAGTGGAAAAAATTCTTCTTCTTCTCTGGGTATAAAGAGATTGTAAGTTCCGCTGATTCCGTAAACTTCGTATATAGTAATTGGTTGTTTTACCCCTTTGGGTTGTACTTGTCTGTGTCCATTTAGTTTTACAATTGACCCAGCTTCTTTTAATGTCTCTTCTGAAATCAGAATTTCACCACCTGTTGTGTAAGATTCAATGCGATAAGTTAGGTTTACCTGACTACCGACAATCCCGTACTTGGTGCGTTTTTGTGAGCCAATGTTTCCCAAAATTACCAACCCAGTATTGATTCCAATACCCATATCTAGTTGGGGAAAGCCTAAATTTTTCAGCCTTTCATTAACAGCACCCATTGCTAATTGCATGGCACAAGCACAAGCTACCGCTTTAGCAGCATCATCTTCTCTTGGTGTTGGCGCACCAAACAAAACTAAAATGCCATCACCCATAAATTCATTAATCGATCCGTGATACTGGGTAATTACATCCGCCATGTATTCAAGATAGATGTTGAGGATACTAATTACTTCTTCTGGTTGCGATCGCTCTGCTATAGCTGTAAATCCTCTTAAATCTGATGTCAGAATGGTGATTTTCCGTCTCTCACCACCAAGTTTTAATCCTTCAGGGCTTTCCAATAAATTAGCTACGATATCATCACTGAGGTAACGTCCAAACACCTGGCGAATCAGTGAATTGCGTTTTTCTAAGTCTGTGTTAGCTTGAGCCAAATCAGCAGTACGTTCTGTGACACGCACCTCTAACTCCCTGGTAGATTGACGCAGCCTACTAATAACCAAAGTCAACCCTGAAAGACCCAATACAGATAATCCACCCAACATTACAGATGTTGTTTGCAGGCTTTTATTAGTCTGTTCTGTGAAGCTATCTAGAGACTGAGTAATTGCCAAAACTCCTCGCACGTCTCCCACCTGCCAGTCTCGTTTTGGGCTATTAGGGTCAGTATCGTGACAAGCAACACAGCTAGGCTCCATACGGACAGATTCCCCATATCGCCATAAGCTACGACCATCTTTTTTTTCAAGACGAGAAAAATTTTTCTCTTCAGGATGTTGTCTCAGATAGGTAAGTGCCTTTTGCTC
Source organism: Nostoc sp. T09 (assembly GCF_002154695.1). Classification (GTDB taxonomy): domain Bacteria; phylum Cyanobacteriota; class Cyanobacteriia; order Cyanobacteriales; family Nostocaceae; genus Aulosira. The sequence continues at coordinate 10,884 of NZ_MTAV01000090.1, read as the reverse complement.
AAAATCATCTCTGGGCCCACCTTCAGCTTTTCGCCAGGGAAAGGGGTAATCGCTATATAAACGGATTGCCATCCCATTCTGTGTTTTACTGATGTTCTTTCCCAGTTCGATCGCATAAGTTGCTGGCGGAGGAATGGCACCTTCTTTGATCAGGTAGTTATGGGTAATGCTAATCCCCTTTACTTTTTTGGCGCGATCGGCAGCAGCATTGCTATAAAGGTTCCAAGCATCAATAATTGACTTGGCTTCCAATTCCGCATTCATGAGTGCTTGTGACTGTATTAGGCTAGTCGAGAGACTAGACATATTAGCTAAAGCTACACCCACTCCAATGGAGAATAAGAGCAAAAGAATCAGGACAGTTTGCTTGAAAAGCAGACTCAGGAAAAAGCTCCAAACTCTAGAAATCAAATTATTCATTGCATAACCTCGGCCTTATTTGTTCCCCTGTCATGCCTGTAAAATTTTACTAGAGAGTATCAGGATCTATACCCATAGCTCGAAGTCTTTCCGCTAATAATTGAGCGCGTTGTTCAGCTTGTTCAGCACGTTGCCTTTCTTGTTCAGCACGTTCATCTCTAGTTGCTAAAACAGTACCATCTTGATAGCACCAGCGTAACCACATATCTTGTCTACCTTCAAATTCACCTTCCCAGAGAGTTACACCTAAACCAACTTGTTCAAGCCAGGTTTCTGAAGTTTCAAAGTAGCGTCTTCCTCTTAATTCATAAACACGCAAGATTTTTTCTCCTAACTGCTGAGTAGGATCGTATAGGATATAGTAACTGGCTCGCATTTGTTCATAAATATTCAGCTTTTTACCTAATTCATCACCTTCTTTATTTGAGACAATTTCAATTACCACTTCTGGCGGTTTACCAAACTCCCAAAGCATATAACAGCGATTTTGTTTTTCCCACCACTTTTCAGGGACTTGAACATCAAAACTCACAAAGACATCAGGTACAATAGCAGGCTGTTTGTAGGCGTGATAAATGCCTACATTAGCTGCTGCTAAGAAAGTTTGCTGCTGTTTAGAACTGTAAAGAGAGCCAACCAAAAGGCGTTGTTGTTTTTCAGAAGCAAAATTATCCACAGGCGTATCATCTTCGGTGATTAGCTGGTTGGCATCTGGCACGTAGTAATTATCATCATTGATTAGAAGTTGCTCAACCATGAATTTATCCACTATTTGAGAGCATTATTTATAGCTTAGTTGATTGGGGAAGAGAGGCTATGGAGACAAATAGCAGTTTTTGCACATCCAATAGCAGAATAATTACGTTTAGCTAGAATGACTGATTAGGTTGTGTCAAAATCTACAGAGATTGGTGTGTAGAATCTGAATAATGATTGGACAAATACTACGACAACGTTACAAAATCATTAATAAATTAGCTCGTGGTGGATTTGGCGAAACTTATTTAGCTGAATATCCCCAGGATTTACCCGTCATGCCTCAGTATAAATGTGTCATTAAGAGGCTGATCAGACCCCAGACTCCAGACCTAGATACAGAAAAAAGATTTAAAAAAGAAGCAGCAATCTTGTTCAAATTGGGTAAAGACCATCTGCAAATTCCTAAACTTTACGACTTCTTCGAGGAAAATAGAGAATTTTATCTTGTTCAAGAATTTATTGATGGACAAGACTTAAGCTACGAAATCACTTCAGGAAACCCTTGGAATGAGGCGGATGTAATTCAACTGTTGGAAGAAGTTTTGGAAGTGCTAGCCTTTGTCCATGAACAGAAGGTGATTCACCGAGATATCAAGCCATTGAATTTGATGCGGCGGTATTCTGATAATAAACTCGTTTTAATTGATTTTGGGATTGTCAAAGAAATTAGCTCTTTGGGAGTGGATGCCCAAGGAAATATCAGCAGTACTATTCCAATTGGCACCCGTGGTTATATGCCAAGTGAGCAGTTTCATGGACATCCTAAGCTATGTAGTGATGTGTATGCACTTGGTATGACAGCTATTCAAGCTCTGACTGGAGTATCGCCAAATGAACTAAAAATAGATCCCAATACATTAGAAGTCATCTGGCAAGAACAAGCCCAAATAAGCGAGGCACTAGCAGAAATTTTAACCAAAATGGTGCGCTACAATTCTCAGCAGCGCTATGTAGATGCTGGTGAAGCGCTGCAAGCCTTAAAAAAAGCAGCTTTACTTTCATCATCTGTAATAATTTCACCAAAGGAAATCAATATAGATGGTAAGTATGGTTATATTGACCAAACCGGGAGAATAGTTATTCCACCCCAGTTTGATCAAGCCTGGAGATTTTTGACAAAACTGGCAGTTATCAGGCAGAATAACAAGTTTGGATACATCGACAAGAGTGGGCAGTTAGTCATCCCACCCCAGTTTGATGACGCTTGGGACTTTTCTGAAGGACTGGCACTGGTCAAGATTGGTGACAAATTTGGCTATATCGGCAAGAGTGGGCAGCTAGCCATTCTACCCCAGTTTGATGAAGCTTTAAACTTCACTGAAGGGCTGGCATTAGTCAAAATTGGTGACAAATTTGGCTACATCGACAAGAGTGGGCAGCTAGCCATCCCATGCCAGTTTGATGATGCTGGGGACTTCTGTGAAGGGTTAGCATGGGTCAAAATTGCTGAAAAATTTGGCTATATCGGTAAGAGTGGGCAGTTAGCCATTCCACCCCAGTTTGATGATGCTTGGAGCTTCTCTGAAGAACTTGGACGAGTCAAGATTGGTGACAAATTTGGCTATATCGGCAAGAGTGGGCAGCCAGCCATCCCACCCCAGTTTGATGATGCTAGGGGCTTCTCTGAAGAACTGGCACTGGTCAAGATTGGTAGCAAGTGGGGCTACATCAATAAAAGCGGACAGCTAGCCATCACACCAAAGTTTAATCATGCAGAAGCATTTTCGGAAGGGCTAGCACGGGTCAAGATTGGTGGCAAGTGGGGCTACATCAACAAAAGCGGGCAGCTAGCCATCTCTCCACAGTTTGATCATGCAGATGAATTCTCTGAAGGGTTAGCATGGGTCAAAATTAGTGGGCAGGTGCGTTATATCAACAAGATTGGAAGGTTTATTTATTAGTTTGTGAAACTTTAGCCTTTCCTTCGATATGATACGGTTTGCCTAAATTACTTCAGTAAATTCTCTAAACAAATAAATAGCAACCATGCGATCGCACTCTTGTAACTCCTGCCACAATATTGTTTAGTATTAGTCCTGCATTTGCAGGCTATGTTGCTAGTGCATCCCTATAAGAAACCACTTATGCTCACCCAAGATAAACAACAACGTAACTGGAAACCGATCATCAACGCATTCGAGGCTGTTCTTGGCAAAAATGGCGTGGTGCAACGTCGTGAGGAACTGATTACTTATGAATGCGATGGTTTAACAGGCTATCGCCAACGTCCTGCGATAGTTGTACTACCCAGAACTACAGAACAAGTTGCTGCGGTTGTGAAGATATGCAACAAATACTCTCTTCCCTTCATTGCACGAGGTTCTGGGACTGGTTTATCTGGTGGCGCTTTGCCTAGAGAAGATTCAGTTTTAATTGTGACTTCATTAATGCGGCAAATACTCAGCATTGATTTGGAAAACCAAAGGGCTGTTGTGCAACCAGGAGTGATTAATAGTTGGGTGACACAAGCGGTAAGTGGTGCTGGCTTTTACTATGCACCAGACCCCTCTAGCCAAATTATCTGCTCGATTGGCGGCAACATCGCGGAAAATTCTGGTGGCGTACATTGCCTTAAATATGGTGTAACTACTAACCATGTTTTGGGATTGAAGCTGGTACTTGCTGATGGTGAAATTGTCGATGTGGGAGGACAAATTCCCGAAATGCCTGGTTATGATTTAACAGGTATATTTGTGGGTTCAGAAGGCACTTTGGGTATCGCTACAGAAATTACGCTAAAAATTCTCAAAAGTGCGGAATCAATTTGTGTATTGTTAGCAGACTTTACTAGTGTTGAAGCTGCTGGGGCTGCGGTTTCCGATATCATTAGTGCGGGAATTATTCCTGGTGGTATGGAAATGATGGATAACTTCAGCATCAATGCTGTTGAAGATGTTGTGGCAACAAATTGTTATCCCCGCGATGCTACAGCAATTTTGCTTATAGAAATCGACGGTTTGGAAGTAGAAGTTGCAGGTAACAAACAGCGAGTCATCGAAATTTGTAAACAGAATGGTGCGCGTAGTGTAACTTCTGCTAGCGATCCAGAGACGCGCTTAAAACTGTGGAAAGGGCGCAAAGCTGCTTTTGCTGCTGCTGGACATTTAAGCCCAGATTATTATGTTCAAGATGGTGTAATTCCTCGAACTCAATTACCTTATGTGTTGCAAGAAATTGAGTTATTAAGTCAACAATATGGTTATCGTGTTGCCAATGTATTTCATGCGGGTGATGGCAATCTTCATCCACTAATTCTTTATGATAATTCTATCTCTGGAGCCTTAGAGAGAGTTGAAGAATTAGGAGGAGAAATTCTCAAACTTTGTGTAAGAGTAGGCGGTAGCATTTCTGGTGAACATGGTATCGGTGCAGATAAAAAGTGCTATATGCCAGAGATGTTTAGCCAAACCGATTTAGAAACTATGCAATGGGTAAGGCAAGTATTTAATCCTCAAGGTTTAGCAAATCCAGAGAAGATATTTCCTACGCCACGCACTTGTGGTGAGGCGGCAAATGCAGCAAGTGTCAAGCAGTTTGAAGGAGTTGAAAGATTTTAATTAACAGTTAACAGTGAACAGTTTTTTGGTTGTAAGTTAGAGACTCTAAGTTTTGAAAGTTTTAAGTTTGAGTTGGAGACTAACTTTCTAACTCAAGCTTTGTTAACTGATAAATATTCTAAAGTTTCTATTTGATTTTTGAAACACAAGTACGGAAGCCAGTGCGTTGTACAAGTTCTCGTGGGATCTTGCTCAGCAGAACCGAGTTTTGGTGGGCATTGGCCACCCGACTTTGTTAATGAATTTTATAGTATAAAAGCCTGCTATAACAGGCTTTTTTTGCATGTTTATACTCTTTTACAATCAAGCTATGTTTGATATTCTCAAAAATTGATGGATTTGAATTTTTGCTAATTGCATCTTCGGATCTCACGAAAAATCAACATATATCTACATGATCCGGAGTATTGAAATTTATTTTGTAGTTATATATATTCCTTCTATTCCTTCAAAAGTAAGTCAAGCCCACAGATGAATCGGTTTGCCCGCCGTTATTTTTGTTACTGGCTGTGTTTGGAATTAATATTATGCTTAATAGCATTTTCGCTTCCTTCTCACTCAGTTAATTACCAGAAAGCCAGTCATTCAACCACAACAGAAATTCGTGGCGTTTGGCTAACTAATGTTGCTAGTGGTGTATTATTTGTCCCTTGGGGTATTAACCGCGCTGTCAACCAACTCTCGGCACTCAACTTTAATACGGTTTATCCTGTAGTTTGGAATAGAGGACATACTTTTTACAATAGTGCAGTTGCCAAAAGAGTTATTGGTTCAGATACGCAAACTTTGCTCAAAATAATGCATGGTGGTAGAGATGTTTTAGACAAGTTGATTAAACTTGCTAAACCTAAAAGTTTAAGTATTGTCCCTTGGTTTGAATACGGGTTCATGACACCACCTAATTCTGAATTAGCAAGGCGGTACTCGGATTGGTTGACAATTGGGCAAGAAGGTATCAAATCTATTAAAGAAATCCCACCAGAAGAAATCGACAATAGTCATATCAGTAAGCAAGCTTGGCTTAATCCGCTGCATCCGCAAGTTCAGGAGTTTATTCAAGAGCTAATTGTGGAAGTTGTTAGCAATTATGATGTGGATGGCATTCAGCTTGACGATCATTTTGGGATGCCAGTGCAGTTTGGTTACGATGCTTTTACCATCGAACTATATCGGCAAGAACATCAAGGTAAAAGTCCGCCAAAAAATCCTTTTAACCCAGAATGGATGCATTGGCGATCTGACAAAATTACTGATTTTATGGCAGCAATCTATCAAGCTGTGAAAGCTGTTAAACCTCATGTCAAAATTTCTTTATCTCCTAACTCTCAAGCTTTTGCCTACAAATACTACTTGCAAAATTGGGAAGATTGGGTAAAAAAAGGTTTGGTGGATGAGTTGATTTTGCAGGTATATCGAGATAACAAACGTAGTTTTATCGCTGAACTGGAAAAGCCAGCGGTGGAATTTGCTCGTAGCCAAATCCCTGTAGGTATTGGAATATCAAGTGGAACCTTACGCGATTCTGTGGATATTGCTCAAGTTAAAGAACAAGTTCAAGTAGTGCGCGAGCGCAAATTTCCTGGTATTTCATTTTTTTACTGGGAAAGTTTATGGGGTTATATCTCGCCAGAATCACCCCAACAGCGGCGCAAGGCTTTTCGAGAGATATTCTATACCAAAGCTGCAAGACCACTCCTACTACCAAAGAAAATTTGATGCTATTTGCGCCTGCTAAAACTGAATTTAGCTTTACATTGCGGTGGACTGTAGCTACTTTTAGCGGTTTTTTAGTGAGTTTACTACTCATTGAAATTGGTGAACAGCCCGATTTGGGTGTGCTACAAGCTGTGATTGGTGGATTAGCGATCGCTTTGGCTCAAAGTCTCATCCTCAGACACACAAGCTTCTATGTGAAGTGGGTGTTGTTCACTGTTTTGGGTTGGACAGCGATCGCAGTTATTGGCGTTGGTGCATTGGGTTGGTTTGTACCCACAACTCAGGTGCTGGCTTTCAGAATCCTCTCTGGAGCATTTTATGGCGCAGTTGGCGGTTTTGTAATTGGACTAGCTCAATGGTTAGCAATTTACCAGTCAGTTCCTTTAGCTTGGCGCTGGATATTCATTAGTGCAGTAAGTTGGGCAATTGCCATGCCGATCGGTTCTGCTATCGGCGTAATTTTACGCCAACTCACACAGGTATTTTTAGGCGAAGTCATAGGTTTGGCGATCGCCTGGTTGGTAGTTGCAATCCTTACAGGTATTAATGCTTACAAATTACTGAATTAAGTTCATCCACTTTTAGTGATTAGATTAGGGATTTCTAAAATATGACGACACATACATCAATCTCCGCACCCTTGTGGAGAATTGGTATTATTTCTTCCTTCCCCTGCACGCCTGCCCTCAACACTTGCAGCTAATTGTATTAAGAATTGTCACAGTTCTTGAAGAACCTGCTTGATTCTATCTAAAATGTGTGCAAAAATCTTAAGGCATTATTAACAATCAATATCAAGTAACTTAGCACTAACCTGCCTATGCATTTTCGGCTTCAAGGCGCAGGCAGGATTTGTTAAGCTTACTATTATGCGCTTTCCGAGATTTCTGAAGAGAAATAGCGAAAGACACAAATATCGACAAATAAAGGCTGACAATCCTTTGCTTTAGGCGCTAAGGAGCATTCTTACCACAGTAAAAATAAGAGAGAGCGCCTAGATGAGTCAGTAATACCAGACAGGGACTCTCGCATGAATATTAATCAATCCGAATCAACTGTAGAGCTGAAACCACTATCACCGCCTTACTTTCTCTTCGGAAAAGATGCGGACAAAACTAGTAGTGAGCAGTTTCTACTTAGCATCTACGATTCTGGGCAAGCATCTATTTTTGTGGTTGATGTTCTGGAAGATGGGGATTTTCGCTATGTGGCGCTTAACCCTACCCATGAACGATGGGTTGGTATGCGCTCAGATGAACTCAAAGGCAAAAGACCAGAAGATATTCTCTCACCAATGGATGCTGTTAGAGTACGGCAGCACTATACTGACTGTGTGCGCTTTGGCAAAACCATTTCCTACGAACAATGCTTGCAATTTCAAGGAGTTCCCACTTGGTGGAGTACGACGCTGACACCATTACGGGATGCTAACTCCAAAATTTACCGACTGATTGGGACTAGTAGTAATATTACTCCGGCGAAGCAGGTAGAACGAGGTGGGAGGCTTCAGGATCAAAGAGCGCAACTAGTGGAAGCGATCGCCCAAAAAATTTGCCAATCTCAAGATTTAGAGACAATTCTGCAACAGATAGTCAAAGAAGTGCGGAATATATTAGACAGCGATCGCGTCTTAGTTTACCGCTTCTTGGCTAATGGTAATGATGCGATCGTTGCAGAAGCAACCATAGCTGCTAGCGGCCCGTTGTTGGATAAAAATATCACAGATCCTTGCTTCAGCAACAAAAATAGAGAACGCTACAGGCGAGGTGGTATTCAAGTTATCGAAGACATTTATGCAGCCGGGTTACATCCTTGCCAAATAGATTTTCTCGCCTCTTTGCAAGTACGAGCTAATCTAGTTGTGCCAATTCTCTTGCAGCAGGAGTTGTGGGGGCTATTGATTGCCCAACATTGCGGTAAACCCCATCAATGGCAAGACACAGAAATTGACTTACTCAAGCACCTAGCAACCCAAATCACAATTGCAGCCCAGCAAGCAGAACTTCAGCAGCAAGTACAACAGATCAAAGCTGAGATGGAGTTGCAAAGGCAACAATATACAGCCCAGTTGCAAAAGATTCAGGAATTTCAAGCACTAGGGCGACGTATTACTGAAAAAATCCGCGATAACCTCAATACAAATCAGGTACTAAAAGCAGTTATTCAAGAATTGGCTCAGTTACTCAAAAGCGATCGCTGCCACATTGAACTATATGATAGTGACTGCACCTTAGCAACCATTGTCTATGAGTACAGTAATAGCTCACCTTTATGTCAAGGATTGACTAAACGAGTTGCAGACTTCCCCGAAGTTTATCAACGATTGTTGCAAAAACAACCTCTGCATTCTGTAGAAATTATGCAGGGATGGCAACCAGAATTACGAGTAATCACCCAGATAGCTTATCCAATTTTCGATGACCAAGGAGTGATTGGGAATCTTTGGCTGATCCGCGCTAGACAACAGCCCTTTGATGAATTAGAAAATGGACTGGTGCAGCAGATAGCAGATGAATGTGCGATCGCGATTCGCAAATCTAGGCTGCATGAAACCATCCAAACCCAGGTTAAAGAGTTAGAAACAATCGAACGTCTCAAAAGCGAATTTCTCCGCGCCTTAGCTCAAGAACTGCGCACACCAATCACCAGCATCAGCCTTGCAGCCCAAACTCTCGAAAGTGCGATCGCAATAGAAAGATTATCCGATAAAGACATAGTGCCGCAACTATTGCAGATTCTCCATAGCGAGTGTGGACGAGGTAATAACTTAATTAACGACTTGCTGACACTCACACATCAGGACGATCTACTCGATCCTCAAACTTTAATCGCCATTGACTTAGAAACCTGGCTAGTTCCGATTGTCGAATCTTTTCGCGAACTCACTGCTTGCCAGAGACAGGAGTTAAAGCTGGAAATTGAGACTGCAATACCACCTTTAGAAACAGATATCACAGAATTAGAGCGAATCGTCACTGAACTTTTGAGCCATGTCTGCAAATACACACCTGCGGGTGAAACAATTACAGTATCAGCGCAATTGATAGCAGATATGGTGCAGATTTGTTTTCACAATTCGGGATTAGAAATACCTGCCCAGCAACAAGCAAGAATTTTCGAGCCGTTTTATCACCTCGCCAAAAATGATCCTTGGAAACATAGCGGGACTGGACTGGAACTAGCATTAGTACAAAAGATGGTCAGACATTTAGGCGGTTCAATTCAAGTAGAAAGTGTAGCAGGGCAAACCAGCTTCATTGTTAAATTCCCCAGAGTCTAAAATATTTCTCTGATTCTGAACTAGTAAAGCTGCCAGCAATTTGTTATAATCACTCTTCGTATGGGTGACTAGCTCAACGGTAGAGCATCGGACTCTTAATCCGCTGGTTCTGAGTTCGAATCTCAGGTCACCCACCTCCTGAGAATTATTCAACTACTGAAAATAGCGATCGCTTCGTCAACACCTTCAGTGAACGCATCACCAACACCAAAGGCGATCGCACAATTCATCACATTCTGCAAATTCACAAGCTGTAGTCACTCAAATCACGACGTTCATAACCAAGGAGATCTCCTTCATAACCAACGGCATCTCCTTCATAACCAAGGAGATCTCCTTCATAACCAAGGAGATCTCCTTCATAACCAAGGAGATCTCCTTCATAACCAACGAGACCTCATTCATAACCAACGGCATCTCCTTCATAACCAACGGGATCTCGTTCATAACCAATGGGATCTCGTTTATAACCAACGAGATCTCCTTCATAACTAATACCATTTCACGAAATTGTTGATACAAATTACTCCCCCAGCTTCCCCAGCCTCCCCAGCTCCCCCAGCCTGCCCATGTGCATCAATCTTAAAGTCAAACGGTATTACTCACCAAGCAGGCGGCTCATATTACACTGATGTTTGAGATGCGCTCACCTCTTTCCCTCTTTTCCCTTTCCCCTTTCCCCCTTGTCCCTCACTTCCCCACCCCATCACACACCCTCTCCCCCTTCCCATTCGGGTTATTCTGCAAATAATCCCGCACCCAAGCGCAACCCTTCACCATTAAGTCATCCAAATTCAGATTCCACAACTTCACCGTGTTGTCAACACTGGCGGTGGCAATTATTTTGCCGTTGGGGCTGAATGTCACGCTATTGACCCTACTGCTATGGCCTTTGAGAGTTTGCAACTCCTGTCCAGAGGAATTCCACAACTTCACCGTCTTGTCATCACTGGCGGTGGCAATGGTTTTGCCGTCGGGGCTGAATGCCACGCCCCTGACCCTACTGCTATGGCCTTTGAAGGTTTGCAACTCCTGCCCAGAGAGATTCCACAACTTCACCGTGTTGTCATCACTGGCGGTGGCAATGATTTTGCCGTCGGGGCTGAATGCCACGCTATTGACCAAATTGCTATGGCCTTTGAGAGTTTGCAA
>NZ_MTAV01000089.1 GCF_002154695.1 Nostoc sp. T09 | reverse complement strand
AATATCAAACCTTTCCCCCTTTCCCCTTCCCCTTTTCCCGACTTTTGCAAGAAGTCTAATGACAAGGGCTGTACTACAAAGCCCACCTACCCTTCTAGGGCGACGGCGATTTATTGGGTAAGCGAGAAGGTTATACCCCTGATTCGCCAGATGTATCCTGTGAGAGAAGGGGTTAGGGGCTGAAGACGTGAGGTTATTGTAAAACGCCTGCCCGATATAGCTTTGGGCTTAAGTTGACACTAATGGCACCGATAAAATACTAGTATTACCGAAAGTTTGTGGATGTTCCCTACAATTGAGTTATTTTTTATCGTCTAGTGCTGAAGGTTATACCATTTTGGATTTTGGATTGTGAAACACCTATTGGATAAGCGTTTCAGATTTCCATCTGTCGCAATCATTTTTCAAATTGGTATTATTTTAATTAAAGAGCGATCGCACTTGAGATTTTTCTCAAGCGCGATCGCCTTTCTGCATCTATGATTTCTTTACACGCTCACAGGTGCAGTTTTTTTGAGTACTTGCAAATCATATTTGAGTACTTGCAAATCATATTTGAGTTCTCCGAGATGATATTTGGGTACTTGCAAATCATATTTGAATTCTCCCAGATGATATTTGGGTACTTGCAAATCATATTTGAGTTCTCCCAGATGATATTTGGGTACTTGCAAATCATATTTGGGTACTTGCAAATCATATTTGAGTACTTCCAGATAATATTTAGGTACTTCCAGATAATATTCAAGAACCTAAAAGTAATAAATGTGTATTTTATACCTTCATGCATGAAATTTTTAAGTAAAAATGCTGTATAAATATTAGATTTCACTGTAGACCATACTTTAGTTTATGCGGTTTTTGCTCAGGGCAATGGGTATGGCAGATGGCTAAAGTGGAAACACGAGCTTGTATTAATTTGTACAAATTTTTTGGCAGGAGATACATATATGGCACGATTGAAACGCGGTTCTACGGAATTGGATAAAGCAACGCGACGGATTGCGGGGATGCGATCGATCAGTGAAACGCTGGAATTTGGTGATGGCTTGAGTTTAATGGAGTATGAGAGGCGGATTCAAACCTTGCAAACGCAGCTATCGAGCTACAACAAGATGCTTTCTACATTAGATGAAGCAATGGGGCAGATTGAATTACTAGAGCAGGATTTGAGCATCTATTCGGAAAGGATGTTGATGAGTGTGAGGACGCGCTATGGCAAAAACAGTTTGCAGTATGTGCAGGCGGGGGGAAAGCCACGCCAGAGTAATAAGCGATCTGCAAAGAATACTGCATCAAAGACAACGGCGATTGCACCAAATGTAGAGCAGGCGACGACTAATGGCAAAAGTCCAAAGACAGCAGTGAATTAGGGGATTGGACTCATAGGTATGTAGGTAGGCGTAGCCCGTCGTAGCAAAAAGTCGGAGCGGCGGCTTCCGCCGATCTGTTAGCGACGCAGGAGCGTCACTTTTCAAGACAGACATCGCCCGCCTACAAACCAATACTGACAGTTGCTCCGGCGAAAGGCGATCGCGCTGCAAAAACAGTCTAAACCTTAACTTAGCGTAGAAATTTGTCAACTTCGAGATCTATATCGGGAAATGCTAAAGATGCGATCAAACCCGATTGCAATTGCCACACAGACTGATACTGACCTTGAACAGGTTGACGATGAACCCATAACAAAGAATTAGGAATATCTATCACCCAATATTCTTTTATGCCATTGCGAGCATATAGAGATGCCTTTTCTTCTAAATCGTAGCTAAGAGTTGAATTAGACACCTCGATTAGCCAGTAAATATCCACGGGTTCCGGGTGGCGTTCGTCATAACTGGACTCAGGAGGGACAGCAATACAAATATCTGGTTGTGGTTCGCCGTTACTAGATAAAAGGATTGGGGCTGAGGAAAATATCACCCCTTGATCGCCCAGCATTGATTCTAAATACTTAACTCCCCGCCGATAAGTTGCACGATGAATCGGCAGTTCTGGAGCCATATCGATAATATTGCCATCTATAAGTTCTACCTGTCGTCCTGCCAATAGCCCAGTCTCAATCATGCGGTGGTATTCCTCAACCGTCCACTTTGTTGATGTTCTGACCATTGGTTTCCTGGGGCAATACCGGACTTTTTTAATTATAAAGCGCTAATCCTGTATTAGATCTAATATTGAAATGGAGAACTGACAAGGAAAAGGCAGAATATGTTTACCTTTAACCCTTTGTAACTCTTCGCCTCAAGTAGTCACTTGTGAAAAAACCAATATCTAACTAGTGCGATCGCTCACGGTATTTGCCACGGCGGCGCGATAAGATTCTAAAACGATAGTCGTACTAAAGGTTTAAATGGCAGAAACTCTTTTCTTCAACGCCCTCCGTGAAGCCATTGATGAAGAAATGGCACGTGATTCGAGTGTATTCGTTCTTGGTGAAGACGTAGGACACTACGGCGGTTCCTACAAAGTTACCAAAGACCTTTACAAAAAGTATGGTGACCTGAGAGTTCTCGACACCCCGATCGCCGAAAATAGCTTTACAGGCATGGCAGTAGGAGCAGCGATGACTGGGTTAAGACCCATCATCGAAGGTATGAACATGGGTTTTTTGCTACTTGCCTTTAACCAAATCTCCAATAACGCTGGGATGTTACGCTATACTTCCGGCGGTAATTTTAAAATTCCAATGGTGATTCGAGGCCCTGGGGGTGTAGGTAGACAATTAGGCGCAGAACATTCCCAACGATTAGAAACTTACTTTCAAGCCGTTCCTGGGTTAAAAATTGTTGCCTGCTCGACACCTTACAATGCTAAAGGGCTGCTGAAATCAGCAATTCGCGATGATAATCCCGTACTGTTCTTTGAACACGTTCTGCTTTACAACTTAAAAGAAGATCTGCCAGAAGAAGAATACTTACTTCCTTTAGATAAAGCAGAAGTTGTCCGTCCTGGTAAGGATGTGACAATTATTACTTACTCACGGATGCGCCATCACGTATTGCAAGCCGTGAAAACTTTAGAAAAACAAGGTTACGACCCGGAAGTTATTGATTTAATATCACTGAAGCCATTAGACTTTGATACCATAGGTGCCTCGATCCGCAAAACCCATCGTGTAATTGTGGTGGAAGAGGCCATGCGTACAGCAGGTATTGGCGCAGAAGTCATCGCTTCCATTAATGACCGCTTGTTTGATGAATTGGATGCGCCTGTATTGCGCCTGTCATCCCAAGATATTCCCACGCCTTACAACGGTAATCTGGAGCGACTGACAATTGTCCAACCAGAACAAATAGTGGAAGCTGTAGAAAAAATGGTGGCTATGCGAGTCTAAATCAAGAGATCGGGGATGGGTTACTAGGAACTGGGAATTGGATAAAAAACTTAATCAAATATGCCCAATGCCCTATGACCCATTCCCCATCGCTAGTAACAATTTTCGTTAATAACTAATAACTCATAACTATTTAAAAGAGCGCTATTATAGCCTTTGTCAGTTGCGAGTTATGGTATGCAGAGACAGCGATCGCTATTAGCTTTAATTGTAGTGTTAATTATCGCCGCCATTGCGGTGATTCTTACAATTCCCATACCTTTGGGACTAGATTTGCGGGGAGGCTCACAGCTAACAATTCAGGTGAAACCCACAGCAGAAATTAAGCAAATCACCGAAAAAGAATTGGAAGGTGTGAAGAAAGTAGTTGAGGGACGGATTAACGGACTTGGCGTTTCCGAGCCAGTGATTCAAACTGTGGGTTCAGACAAAATCCTAGTGCAGCTTCCTGGGGTTAACGATCCAGAACAAGCAGAACGGGTACTAGGAGGTACAGCACAGTTAGAATTTCGCAAGCAAAAACCTGGTACAGAAACTCAACTGTTTGCTTTTCAAGCATCTCGCGCCGAACTAAAAGCCAAGCAACAGGAATTGAGAACTAGCAACGACAGTGCTGCAATCGCCAAAAATCAAGAAGAGTTGCAGAAAAATAATCAAGCGATCGCAGAATTGTTTGAAAGTACCAACCCACCCTTAATCGGTAAGTATCTTGAGAATGCTTATGGCGAACCCACCCAAGGTAACAACTGGAATGTTGCTATTCGCTTCAATCCACAAGGTGGTCAACTGTTTGCCGAACTGACTAAAAACCTCGCAGGTACGGGGCGTGGGATTGGAATTTTTCTAGATAATGAACTGATCAGTTCTCCCAGCGTCGGCCCCGAATTTGCCGCCGCAGGTATTACTGGTGGGGCTGCTGTGATTACAGGTAGGTTTACTGCCCAACAAGCTAATGACTTGGGCGTGCAGCTACGTGGTGGCGCATTACCCGTACCAGTAGAAATTGCTGAAAGACGGACAGTAGGAGCCACCTTAGGTAAAGACAGCATTCAAAGCAGTATCTACGCTGGCATTGGTGGTTTGACTTTAGTATTAATATTTATGGTAGTGTACTATCGACTACCAGGACTAATTGCGGATGTGGCATTAGTAATTTACTCTTTGTTGACTTGGGCTTGCTTTGCTTTGCTGGGAGTAACTTTGACTTTGCCTGGAATTGCCGGTTTCATCCTCAGTATCGGTATGGCAGTTGATGCCAACGTGCTAATTTTTGAGCGCACGCGGGAAGAATTAAGAGCAGGTAAATCACTATATCGTTCTGTGGAATCTGGATTTTATCGAGCATTTTCCAGTATTTTAGACAGCAACGTGACCACATGGATTGCTTGTGCTGCTCTGTTTTGGCTAGGTTCTGGGTTAGTGAAAGGCTTTGCTCTAACTCTAGCTTTAGGGGTGGCAGTAAGTATGTTTACGGCAATTACTTGTAGTCGCACATTGTTATTTGTGGCAATTTCTATTTCCTCCTTGCGGAAGACAGAACTTTACTGTCCTAACCTGCCAGTTAAAAATAAGGCAGAGGTGGCTCAATGAAACTGAGTATTAACAAATCGCGATCGCTATGGTGGGCTATTTCTTCCATCATCATTCTCAGCGGTATCATCTCAATGGTGATTTCTTGGCAAAACCCCAACATCAAAGCGCCCCTACGTCCTAGTTTGGATTTCGTCGGTGGTACGCGGTTACAATTTGAACGCGACTGTACTAAACCAGGTAACTGCGACAAACCCATTGATATCGGTGCTGTTCGGGATGTCGCTAAAGAACAAGGTTTAGGTGATAGCAGTATCCAAATTGTTGGTGATAACGGGATCTTAATTCGCACAAAAGACCTTGATGCCGATCAGCGCACCAAATTACGCAACACCTTAAGTGAAAAAATTGGTGAGTTTGATCCGCAAAAAAACCAAATTGACTCCGTTGGCCCAACTCTGGGACGAGAGTTATTTAGATCTGGTGTGTTGGCTTTGATTGTCTCCTTCGTGGGAATCACTGTTTACATGGCCTTCCGCTTCCAGCTGGACTATGCCATTTTTGCGATCGTTGCCCTATTCCACGATATTTTAATCACAGTAGGGGCTTTCTCAATTTTGGGTTTGGTACTGGGTATTGAGGCAGATAGCTTATTTATTGTCGCCTTGCTGACAATTACAGGTTTCTCAGTGAATGATACAGTCGTGATTTACGATCGCATTCGCGAAACTCTCAAAACTCATCCTGGAAGACCAATTTCTGAGATTGTCGATGATGCAGTTAACCAAACTTTAACTCGGTCAATCAATACGACCTTAACCGTATTGCTGACATTATTGGCTATCTTTCTGTTTGGCGGAGAAACTCTGAGGAATTTTTCCTTAGCCTTGATTATTGGCTTCACAATGGGAGCTTATTCTAGTATTTTCATCGCCAGTACTCTCTTAGCTTGGTGGCGAGAACGTACAGGTCAATCTCTCACGGTAGCAACTGCCCAAACAACTGATACCTCTGCCAGTTCTCAAGAGACTTAAGCTGGTGTATATTTCCTAACTGGGTGAAAGCATTTTGAATTGCTGATACCAAATTGCGATAAATTGGATGATTCCAAATTGGTGAAACATCCTAAACATCAATATTCCCAATTAAAAATCTCAAATTCCAAATTGGTATAACCCATATTTTGCCGTTTTACGTTCTATGGATCAATCAGAACAACCGTCACTTAATGGTGATAATTTTCATAATTCTGACCCAGCTTTTGCTCAACAGGTGGAAAGGCTACATCAGCTGACAGTCTACGGTCGGTGGTTATTTGTCGGTTGCTTGTGGCTCACCATTGCACCTGTTTGCTTGTGGAACCTACAATCTGAAATTGCTCTGTGGCAACAATACTTTACCTGGGTGGCGGTGCGATACGGACTCTTTTACCATCCACTGTCTACCTTTGGTTTAGCTTTTTGTATCGGCATGACAACTGCTGTTCTAATTTGGCAAAGTCGAAATATCCTCTTAGGGCTACCACTACAGGAAAAGCAACGCTTAGAAAAGCAAGTTTTTCGGATACGCCAACAGGGACCAACTCATCCTCTGTGGAAGTGGGTTTGTCAGCCTCTGCGGCAAATCAAAAATTAAACATCAGAAATCAAGAGTCTAGGTAATCGGGAACAGAGAAGTTCGCCCAACATTAAAATTTGGACTCCACTCAACTGCAAACTGCTGTATATGTACACGATGAGCGCTATCTGGCAAAATCTGATTTATAATAACTTTTTTGAAGTTGGCTACAGATGATGACGCAATGACACGGAGATATGCAGAGGCAAAATTTATTTGTAGCAAATTTATCAAAATTGGGATTAACGGTAGTAAAGATACTGCGAAAATCGGGTGTTGTACATGAACTATCCTCAAATTCAATTTAGCGATCGCAAGTCTGAAATTGATCTTTATCAACTGCGACAGCTGTTTGATATTTCTGCTTTCTGGGCAAAAGGACGTAGTATTGAGGATTTAAATGTAGCTATTACCAACAGCGATCCGGTAATTTCTGTATGGGATGGAAACCAACTCGTTGGCTTTGCTAGAGCAACTTCCGATTGTATTTATCGCGCCACAATTTGGGATGTTGTTATTCATCCAGAGTATCGTGGTACGGGATTAGGAAGCAAATTAGTCGAAACTGTTTTGAGTCATCCTCGCATCAGGTGGGTTGAGCGTGTTTATCTTATGACCACTCACCAGCAGGGATTCTATGAAAAAATGGGTTTTCAATCCAATACAAGTACCACTATGGTGTTACACAACCAACCTAAGCTTGATTCGCTCCCGTCTGAAGAAATTCAGCTTCAGGAATCACTAGGGGGATAGACAGTTGCAGCCTAGTAAATTGATCATTTCCTACCTGAGTTGTGGGAGGTATAACTTCTAGCTTTCCTCCCATCACTTCCATGAGAGTCTGATTCAGTAAGAGCTTCATTCCAGGTGAAAGATTCGGATTCTTTTTTTCACTTAAAAGAGCTTTGTCTTCAGCCTGGATGAAATCTATGGATTTGATAAAATCGATAGATTCGCTCCAAGGTAGAGCATGAACTGGCACATCCAGCCAAATATACGTAGATTGTTTCGTAGGTGAAGCGCTAGTAGAAATAGAAATTGTGCCTTCTTCCATCTGGGTAATGGCGGTATCTACTAAATTTAGCAATACTTGGCGTAGCCACCGCGGATCTGCCAAAACATAAATTTCTGAGTCTGGAGGCGACACTTGTAGAGAAAAGTTGCGATTCGCCGCCAGCATATAAGTTAAATTATAAACTTCCTGCAAAAGTTCAGCTAGTGATAGAGGTTGAATATCTAATTTGTTAGTACCATGCTCTACTCTGGCAACGTTGAGAATTTCATCGATGAGTTTGAGCAACTTCAACGCTCGTTCGTGAGCTTGGGCAATAAATTCTCGCTCTTCCTCGGGATTTTCACACAAATCCGACAAAATTAATTGATGTAAACCAATTAGGCCATTGAGAGGCGATCGCAATTCATGAGTAGTTCGCGCCAGAAAACCTGCTTTAAACTGGCTCATCTCCTTGGCCATTTGGTATGCTAACTGCGTTTCCTGCAACCGTTGCAAAGCTGGGGATGAATCTTTTGGCTCTGTTGTTGTTAGAGATGAGCTAAGTGTGGCGTTGGCAGAGCGTGCAAATAACCAGTGGAAACTCATTCCTAATAACAGCCCTGCTCCTAAATACACCCAATTATTCCAATTCATAATATTTGACAATTATCAGCTTTATTCTTTGACCACAAAGATTCAAAATTAAGTTCCTGATGTTCAGATTACCTATTCATTTCTAGTTTCGAGGTGCAATAGCAGATTTTTCAATTTTTACATCAGGAAACTTAGCGTAATTAAAGATACTATACCTTGTGCCTAGCAGTTTACTATCTAAATAGAAGTAGCCTTAACTCTACGCAGGTTAAGGCTACTTTTAAGCAAACTGTATTTTTATAAATACTTATAAATTTATCGCTAAAAATTTAACTTAATAGCACCTTGTCGCAAAATTTGCCAATCCATTCCTGTCCATTTAGTTACTGTAGAAGGTACACCCATTGCTGATACTTCACTTTGAGATTCTGTTGTTATTAAAGTTAAAACTTCAGGAAATTGCTGCTCAATTTCTGCCATCGTTTGCAAGGGCGCTTGACCAGAAAGATTAGCGCTAGTGGTTGCCAAAGGACCTGTTTGGGTCAAAATAGTTTGGGCGATCGCACTTGCAGGAACTCTAATACCAATTGTTGTTGGGTCAGTTGGGTTCATCACTTTTGGTACTAAGGCTGACGCTGGCAAAACCAACGTCAGCCCACCTGGCCAGTATTTATCTGTTAATTCCTGCCAAATTTTGTATTCGCGATCGCTACCTTGGACATAAGGCCACAAATCTGACCCGCTAGCTGCCATCAAAATTAAAGGTTTATCTTGACTGCGTTGTTTAGCAGCAAATATTAAAGCTGCTTGTGTTGGTAAAGCTGCGAGTGCAGGAACGGTATCTGTGGGAAAGCTCACTAATAAACCAGCGCGTGCGCCAGCTACCAGGGTGGACAAGGAAACTTGTGTCATGTTAAACGAGTGCAGAGTTAACAATTAATACATATAACGGTTTGCATTTGAGGGTAATATAACTTTTGGCGTTTACCAAATTTCATCTACCATCTAACTCAGCACTCAGCATTAACATAAGCCAGGGCAAAGCGTTCAATTCCAGCTAAATCAGAGTGAATTTGAATATTACTATAGCTACCTTGATTTTGCAGAATTTCTTTTACCCTATCTGCCTGTCCTGCCATCATCTCAATCAACCATACGCCACCAGGCCGTAAATAACTGGGGGAGATTTCAACCAAATGACGAATGCAATCCAAACCATCAGCTCCACCATCTAAAGCTAAATGTGGTTCATGAAAAGTTACTTCTGGTTGTAGTGTAGGTAGGATGCTGGTGGGGATATAAGGCGGATTGGAAACCATACCACTAAACTGACCTTTAAGGAATGTGAGTGGCTCCCACCAGGAACCTTGATAAAATCGAATCCGGTTAGCAAATCCCAAGTTTTGGGCATTTGCCGCTGCGATCGCCAAAGCTTCTGAACTGTAATCTACGGCGTGAATGGTGGACTCTGGAAAGACATTTGCTAGCCCTAGAGCGATCGCTCCACTACCAGTACCCAAGTCCACCCATTGTCCTTGCTGTAAAGCTGGGATTGCTTCACTATGATTGGCGGCTGTTACAGCTAAATCAATCAAGCATTCTGTTTCTGGTCTAGGAATCAAAACTGCGCTCGAAACGGCGATTTTAAACTGTCGCCAAGGTGAAACTCCCGCGATGTATTGCACTGGCAAGCGATCGTGTAACCGCCTTTGCCACAACTGCTCTAAATCTTCTAAAGGCAACTCCAGTTGAATTTGAGACCAATTTTTGTAAGATTCTAAACGCAGTGCCAAGCGATCTAAACCAGCTACCTCTTGTAGCAGCCAATCAACTTCCGCTACTGGAACATCTGTGGCGATCGCAGCTTGAATTGCCCTATGACGCCACTGCCAAAGTTGTAAACCAGAAATTACTTTTGGCTGTGTATCCGCCATACCTCAACATTACCTAGGCTTTTTAGGTTGTGTATTATTCCGATTGGGAGCCGCAGGAGCCTTAGGCGCATTATTATCTCTAGGCAGGGTCTTAATATATTCTCTAGACTCTGGCGATGGCACTAAGACAACTTGATTCAGCCAAGTATCATTTTTATCCTGCAAAGTTTTAATGACTCCATCTACATCTATTACCTGAATATCAGCTTTGGGATATTTAGGCTTCACTTGGTTTAATAAACCTTGGGCGTCTTGCTTACTTAAAAACAAAGGAATCAGTTGCTGATTGTCAGAGGTCAGTTTAATTGGTACATATCCTTTATCTGGTGCAAATCTAACTGCAAATACTGGCACACTCTTAAACTGATCTACCTTTTGACCGCTTTGGCGCAGTAAGTCCATCGCGCCTTGTATTTCCTGATCTACTGGTTTAAAGGCAAATAAAAGACGGTTAGGCTGATTTTTACTTTGTTGTAATTGCTGATAAATTACTCCCAGAGGTACTGCTGTTACTTGGAGATTTTTGACAATTTCTTGAATTTTTGGGTCTTTTCCTTGCGTACTCCGCAGATCCGTGATAAATTTTTGAGCTTCTTGCCGACTTAGATAAACTCCTGTCACTGAGCTACCTGCTTTTTGCCCATTTTGATTTTCAGGCAGGGGGCGACTAAGTGGCAGCCCTTTTTCATTTGTAACTAAATATACAGGCACTGAGTCTAATTTATCTTTTATTTGCTGTTCTGACAATGCCAGCACTGGAATATTTCCAGTAAAGACTGTTCCAAGCATTGTACTTCCAACTAAACCTAATGTTGCGCCCCAGCGAACTAATGATTTCATGACTACTCCTCGTGTCAACAATTCTATTAAGTCAGACAAATAGTTGGGTTTGCACAGAACCAACTTGTTTTAGTTATATAGCAATCCATTAAAAATGTGAAAAATTCATGGTGACTATTGAATGTGAATAGACAACCTCAAGAAGTGATATTTACAGGGTATTTAGGATTGCTATAGTATCACTTTCAGCCATTGATAGTGCTTAAGTGGTCTTTTTATCAATGTTAATCTGGCTATTTTGCACTGCAGAGCAAAATGCAGTAGATGCTTCTTATATGGCGCTATCCAGTAGCGACAAACTGCTCAAATTATTTCAGCGCTAAATGTCATTTGATTGGCTTTCCTTAGCTATAAATGACGCCATTATATAGTGAATCGTTCCAATTGCCTTTAATTTAATATCTGCTCAAATTTAGATAAATGTATCTAAAATTCAATTTGTAAATTAGTTCGTACGACAGCAAATTTGTCTATGATAGCTTGCACAATAGCTTAAGAGCAGGATAGGCAAAATAGATTACTCCGAAAAAATATCTAATTTAGAAGCACAGCTATTTACCAAAGAAAAACTCTAATCAACTATTGTTTTTTTTTATTGGACATTTAAAAAACCGCAGTTCCACTAATGGATCTACGGTTTTTGATTTAAACACTGAAATCGGGATGACAGGATTTGAACCTGCGGCATCCTGCTCCCAAAGCAGGCGCGCTACCAAGCTGCGCTACATCCCGGTTAATCTATCTACTTTCTAGTGGTGCGCTTTACTCTTACGACTAGGGCTTTGGAGTTTGGCAGCCACACAGCAAGCAACGGTACTTTGTTTAGTTTTACAAAGCACTAATCTGATTATATCAGAGTTATCTGATATTTACTCAGTTTTTTTTGCTTCTGCAAAAACAAGAGTAGTTATGCTTTGATTCGCCGACTTTGCTCAACAATACAGTTAGTTGCTGGCCTATTGGTCAAACCTGTGAGCCTAACTTTTAGTAGACTTTCGCTATTATAACTAAATTTTGGGTGGCAAGCTGTTTTATTTGTTTAGAGTATTTAATGAGGATACCAGAACATCCCTTTTATGCCTTCTGGATCAGCCATAAAACCCATAGTCCGGTAAAAATCAACAACATGAGGGTCAGCGAAGAGAGTCACATTGCTAATCTCTTCACTCCTAAGTTTTTTCAGCACGTATTTCATCAGTGCTTTACCCAGACCTTTACCTTGAAAGTCAGGGTGAACGACGACATCCCAGATAGTGGCATTAAAAGCGTGATCTGAAGTAGCGCGCGCAAAACCAATAAGCCGCCTTTGGTTTCCTCGGACTTGCCACATTGAGGCAACGAGAAAACTATGCTCAATAGCTTTTTTTACTTTTCTTAGGGGGCGACGTGACCAACCAACAGCATCACAGAGTTCTTCGAGTTCATACAAATCTATATCTCGTTCTGTGCTGAAGACAATGCGATCGCTGTTAGGGCCATTGCCCGTAACTTCTGCGCTCATCTCTTCTAAGGGAGCCGTTTTGGTTGTCGCTGTAGATTCAGAAGTACTAAACCAAGTTTTCCAAAAACCCATGCCAACGTGGTTCGGGTAGTATAACTGAATTGGCTTTCACTATTAAAAGTGGTGATTCACTTGTAACAAAGCTAGTTCCATCTACTGCCCCTCACACTCAAGATTTTTTGGTGATTTTGGGGTTATCAATGGATACAGGCTGCTAAGGGGTGTTTCACACCAATCATTTTCAACTTTAGCATTTTGTTGTAAAGCTAGGAGAAATTCACCAAAAGGGAAAAATAAGAGAGTGAATTTTATATAAAGACAAGGATTAGGGATTAGCGACTGGAGGATTTTTGGGCAAATTAATCTAGAATGAAACTCCTCCACATGGTAAGCCAGCACAAAGTCAAGCATTTCAGTAGTTAAAAGCCGAGATTGCTCATGATCAAAAATGGCATCTTTGAAACTTCTGACTGCGAATGTTAAGAGGGGTAATACCCTTTGTTAATTGACCAACAGTATGCTGGAGTTTGGGAAATAATTTGTCGCCCGCCTCTATCTTTAGATATGAAAAACAAAGGATTGTGTAGAAACTTTTAGTGAGACACACAAGGCCTGATGCTTTCAAGCTAGCGAATTTCTTTGTAAAGTTTCCCAATCTCCTATGTCCCCAGTCCTAGTCCCCAGTCCCCTGGTGACAAATCTCGCGAGTCTTACCCCCCAAGATGGCTTCTGGTTTAAAATCTTCGACTCTGGAACTCCTAAAGCGCTTTAATAGAGCGTTTCCCCAGTTTTATGAACAGTTTGTTAGCAGTGAGATTCAACTGCAAAATTTACGACTAGCCTACCGTCTTTATAAAACTAGACGCGCCGTCATTGAGTTGAAACCGGAAGGTAGCAAAAGCGCCTTGCATTTTGCTTACCGTAACCAGTCTTTTCTCCTCAGCGATATTTTTGGTGTGCTGGCTGCTTATGGGTTGACTATTCACGGTCTAAGCCTATACGGTCAGATCCGACCGCCAATGTTAGTTTTTATCAAACTACTGGTATCTCGTGGTAGTAAAGCCTTGACCGATAAAACCGCAGACAATGTCTGTCGGGCAATTCGCGAGGCTCTAGGAGGGCGGTTTGAGGTAGAAGAAATGCTGGCTGTAGAATTCAATCTTGATACTGGCTTAGAGCAAGTACAGACAGAGTTTTATGTCGATCCAGTCTTTCATCTTCCGGCTTTAGTTATTGAAGCCGATAATCAACCGGGATTATTCTACAAAGTAATGTACGCTATCTGGCAAGAAGACCTGCTCGTAGTCAATGCCAACTTGCTAGTTTGGCGGGGACGTACACGGCTGATCCTCTACTTGTTGGGGCCAAATGAAAGTCTCATTCCTGAATATTTGGGTCATAAAATTGCTGAAGGTGTGCGACAGAGGTTATTAGGTAAATGACTTGAACTATGAATTATCAAATTTTTTCTTTCTGGCAAGCCGCCTTGAAAGGCACTATATTTTTTCTAAATTCCATATTTAGTCGCACCCGCCCTTAAAGGTACGATATTAAGTATGGCAACCATTGAAATCTTGGGCGTTCCACACGCATACGAGCTAACAGCTCCCACATCTTGCCCCCATACTTTAGTTTTTATTCACGGTTGGCTAAATAGCCGTGGATACTGGCAGCCTGTGATTTCTCGTCTATCAGTAGATTTGCAGTGCCTATCTTATGATTTACGGGGTTTTGGTGAGTCCCAGTGCCAGCCAGATATCGGCTTGAGTCGAGCAGAAGTTTCTCCGAGTCTGGCTCGCAATTTCAGTAGTAGAGTTGACTCACCCTTCGATTCTATCTATACCCCATCTGCCTATGCTCAAGATTTAGTACTCCTGTTGCAACAGCTACATATCACCAGTGCTTGGCTGATTGGCCACTCTTTGGGTGGCACGATCGCACTTTGGGCAGCAGATCAGATGCCTGATTGTGTTCAAGGAGTTATCTGTATCAATGCAGGCGGTGGCATTTATCTCAAAGAAGCCTTTGAGCAGTTCCGTTCGGCTGGTCAGCGATTTTTACAAGTCCGCCCTCGCTGGTTATCACAAATACCTTTAATTGATTTACTGTTTACCAGAACTAGTGTGGCGCGTCCCTTAGAGCGTTATTGGGCGCGTCAACGAGTGATCGATTTTGTCGTGGCTGATCCAGAAGCTGCCTTGGGAACACTCTTAGACTCCACAACTGAAGAAGAAATCAACCGTTTACCCCAACTGGTATCTCAACTAAAGCAGCCAGTTTATTTTTTGACAGGTACCCACGACAAGGTGATGGAACCTAAGTATGTGCGTCATTTAGCTAGCTTTCACCGACTGTTCCAATACAGTGGTGACAATGTAATTGAAATTCCTGATTGTGGACACTTAGCAATGTTAGAGCAGCCAGATGCAGTTGCCAGCCATATCCGCTCAATTGTCAAGATTCAAGAGTCAATAGTTAGTAGTCAATAATCAAAGGTCAAGAGCCATTAACTACTAATCCGATTGATACAGTTTCATCACCTGAGCCAGCGATAGCCTAGATTCGACGCCTAGGCTTAGAGGAGATGTATGCCCTCGTGACAGATGGTCAGCGGCGGCACAGGCAATCATGGCAGCATTATCGGTGCAAAATTTTAAGGGAGGGAAGAGGACGCGCAGGTTATTCTTGGCGGCAGATGCTTGTAAATGTTTTCTGAGTCCGCTATTAGCTGCGACACCTCCACCTACAGCAATTGTACTTAGTCCATAATCAAGAGCACAGGCGATCGCTCTTTTAGTGAGCGATCGGGCCACTGTTTCTTGAAAGCTGGCTGCCACATTTGCTATCGGGATTTCGCTGTTATTTTTCTCTAGCTGTTGCACTAACCGCAGCACTGCTGTCTTTAACCCGCTAAAACTGCCGTCATAGCGATGATATCCTCCACCAGGTAGGGAAACTTTCCCTTCTGGCAAAGCAAAGGCTTGGGGATTGCCTGCTTGTGCCAATTGATCAATGATCGGCCCGCCTGGATAACCTAGCTTTAACAGTCGCGCTATTTTATCAAAAGCTTCTCCCGCCGCATCATCACGGGTTTCACCTAAGGTTTCGTAAATACCACAATCCTTGACGTAAATCAAGCTTGTATGTCCGCCTGAAACTAGTAAGCTAAGAAAAGGGGGATCTAAACTTGGCTCGCTCAAGTAAGTTGCATAAATGTGCCCTTCGAGATGATGCACTCCCAAAAATGGTTTTTTTTGGATCATTGCTAAAGTTTTGGCAGCAGTTAACCCTACCAACAGCGCTCCTACAAGCCCAGGGGCACAAGTTGCTGCAATAGCGTCAATTTGCTCCCAGGTCATCTGGCTCTGCTCGAAAGCTTGAGCGATTGCCCAATTGATTGTTTCTAAGTGCTGGCGAGATGCTACCTCTGGCACTACCCCGCCATATTGACGATGGATGGGAATTTGTGAAGCGATGATACTGCTGCACACTTGACGATTGTTAACAATTGCCACGGCAGTTTCATCACAGCTAGTTTCGATTGCTAAAACGGTTGCCATTGCTACAGGAGAGTAATGAATAATGGGCCATAAGCCCTGAGTGTTGGGTTTTGATGCTAAGTTCTCAGCCGTAAATTTTCTCAAATATTACGAAATTTTGGTGAACATTTGGAACTGAGAACTCAGAACTCGATACAAACTAGGTTGAGAAGCTTTAACTTTTATTTACTTAAACTTTACTCGGTTCCCAGGCAAGAGTATGATGACTTGCTAGTTATGCAAATAAACACTGTACAAGCCGCTTCGTTTTGTACAAAAAACTTTTTGTTTTGTAATAAAAGGAAACAACTCCATGCGACGATTGTTTGCTTTGATTTTAGCGATTTGTCTTTGGTTCAATTTTGCCCCGCCCGCAAAAGCGCTGGGGGCTAATTTGACACCATGCGCAGACACTCCCGCTTTTCAAGAGCTAGCAAGAAATGCTCGAAATACTACCGCTGATCCCAATTCTGGTCAAAAGCGATTTGAGCGTTATTCTCAGGAACTTTGCGGGCCTGAAGGTTACCCCCATTTGATTGTTGATGGTCGTCTCGATCGTGCAGGTGACTTCATAATTCCCAGCATTCTCTTTCTTTACATTGCTGGTTGGATCGGTTGGGTAGGCCGTTCCTATCTACAAGCAGTCAAAAAGGCCCCTAACACCGAACAAAAAGAAATCCAAATTGATCTGGGTTTGGCGTTACCAATTATGGCAACAGGCTTTACTTGGCCTGTGGCTGCGATCAAAGAATTACTCTCTGGTGAATTAACAGCCAAGGATACAGAAATCCCAGTTTCGCCACGCTAATTCATCAGAACCGATTAACTTGTTTTGGAGGCTAAATTCATGGCAGATAAAGGCGACCAATCATCGTATTTGATTAAGTTTATTTCCACAGCACCTGTAGCAGCAACCCTTTGGTTGACAATCACAGCAGGGATTTTGATCGAATTTAACCGCTTTTTCCCCGACCTACTTTTCCACCCACTGCCATAAATAGAAGGCAGTATTTTTACAAGCTGAATATGTTGTCTTCTGTCTAATTTTATGTAGTTATATTGTTCAACCTAACTAGGTGAAAATATAGCTAAAATAGGCAGTACGAATAATTATTTTAGACTCGTACTCTCTATAGAGTACGAGTTTCATTTTTTCTAATTAGCTAAATTAATTTTTCTAAACTTCGCTGACAAAAAGCACCTTTAGCTACAATTATTATTAATAGAAAATGCCACAATTCTAATTTAGAGGCGAACATAAAATATGGCGCAAGCAGTAGATGCATCCAAAAATCTTCCCAGCGATCCTAGGAATCGGGAGGTTGTTTTTCCCGCAAAGCGCGATCCTCAGATAGGCAACTTTGAAACGCCAATTAATTCTTCTCCCTTAGTGAAGTGGTTCATTAATAACTTACCTGCCTATCGCCCTGGTATAACTCCTTTTAGACGCGGGCTAGAAATTGGTATGGCTCATGGTTACTGGATATTCGGTCCTTTTGCTAAATTGGGCCCCCTGCGGGATACACCTAATGCTAACTTAGCTGGATTACTGGCAGCTATCGGCTTGGTTGTAATTCTGACTGCCGGCTTATCCTTGTATGCTCACAGCAATCCTCCCAAAGCACTTGCTAGCGTTACTGCACCCAATCCTCCAGATGCTTTTACTAGCAATGAAGGCTGGAATAACTTTGCCAGTGCTTTCTTAATCGGTGGTATTGGTGGCGCAGTAGTTGCTTACTTTTTGACTATCAATTTGGCACTAATTCAAGGTTTAGTTGGTTAAATATATCTTCACCGCCATTAATCTTTAAGTTCTACAAAGCTTCACTTGGTGATTAATGGTGAGTAAAAACGAGCCGTTGTTTACCAACATTGAGCATAGTAGTACTTAAGTTTCGGTAATTAGTAAACAGTAGCCAATCTGCCCAATACTGATTTATGGCTCGCTAATCAAGAAAAAATGGACACATAAAAAGCTGAGTTCTTTGTATGTGTCCTTATTTGTTTGCTCTTAAAAATAATTAAGCTTGGTACAACAGGCCCGGAATTACCCAAATAAATCTGCTTCCAGGGCTTGTAAAGCAGTTTCAAAATCGTCGTTAACGATTTGAACGTCAAATTCATCTGCTGCTTTAACCTCTTCTTGGGCGCGGCGCAGACGACGGGCGATCGCTTCTTCAGAATCTTGTGCGCGCCCGCGTATCCGTTTCTCTAATTCATCAAAGGAAGGTGGCAAGATAAAAATACTATGGGCACTAGGGAAAGAAGTGCGAATTTGTCTTGCCCCTTCTAGTTCAATTTCTAGTACAACCAATTTTCCAGACCCAACTTGGTTAAGCACAGCTTCACGGGGTGTACCGTAATAATTACCAGCAAATTCTGCCCACTCTAAGAATTCGGCTTGAGCAACCAATTGTTCAAACTTGCTACGACTAACAAAGTAGTAATTGTTGCCGTTAATTTCTCCTGGACGAGGAGAACGTGTGGTCATAGATACGGAGTAATACAGTTCCGGATGACGTTGCAACAATGCACGCAGTAAAGTGCCTTTGCCAACTCCACTGGGACCCGTTAAAACAATTAGCCGGCCGGAAGGCGGGCATTCTCTAGTAGTAGCACCACTTTGGATGGGTAGAACTTGCATCATCCGCTAAACCTGTGAATTAATCGATAGACATAGATTCATTAGTCTAGTATTTGTTAGCTGTGTAACTCTTGACTAAGGAATTTGCAACACGGGTGACATAAAAGTTGTCTAATTCACATGGTACTGCTGATATGGTGCAAATAGGGTAGGGACATTAGCCCATCCCTACTTAATTATCTACAACTTGATGCTCGCGGGAGATTACAAAGCGATTTGCTACAGTTTCCGGCTGAATCGCCGACAGAATTACATGGCTGGAATCGGTGATAATCACAGCCCTAGTACGACGACCATAAGTTGCGTCAATCAGCTGACCTCTGTCCCGTGCATCGGTAATGATCCGCTTAATCGGTGCAGACTCTGGACTGACAATGGCAACTACTCGGTTGGCAGATACGATGTTGCCAAAACCTATATTGATTAACTGAATTTCCATAAAAAAACTGATACCAAACGTGGTAAGAGTAGTCAGTACTTAATTATTTCCATGTTATCCCTAAAAATAGGAGTTAGAACGCTTAAATGAACGCCAGCTTTAGTGTTTAAACAATAATTGCTTTTTTTGGCGCGTTCTTAACTAATTTTACTGGAAATCTTCCTTAAGACACATGCAGATTTACCCTAATACAAGCTATACGTAGACACTATTAACTATGAGTAAAAACAAAAAAGTGTAAGAGTTAAATTCTAATTCTCTTACACCAAAGCCTTTAAAATAACCCAAGAGCTTAATTCATGAGCTTTTTGAATTAGTAAAATTTGAATTTTGAATTTCGCGCTGTGGTAGTCGTTTTCAGTTCTTGCCATCTTTGTCGTAGTTGCTGCAAGTTAGGAGTGTAACCACCATAACGCCAGCTTACATAGGCTTGGCAAATTTCATCTATTACCTGGGCATTTCCTGGTGAATGGTGTTGATAGGCAACTCTGGCATACTCTAAAGGTGTTTGTGCTGGATGCTTGCCTAAACCTTTTTGGGCTGTCCATTGCAGCATTTGTCGATAAAGGCTTTCCATTGGTGATAATTTTCTTAACCACCGACGGTTCAGCCACTCACGCCATTGCTCCCAACCCAACCAACAGAAGAAAGCCGTTGTAGTTGTCAAGATTAAACCAGTCAACACACCTAGCCAACCTTGAGAGAATAAAGCAAAAAACCAAGCGATCGCTCTGGTAATCCAGGTAAATATTGTGCTAAACACATAATCGAGCCAACCCCGGATCGGAGAGGGTACCCATCCAGCTATCCATTGCCAAAACTGGCGCAGAACACTAAAAGTCTGAATATCTTCAATGGAAGGGGGTATGAGGGGATGATTAGGAATTGGGTCAAAAGCGAACCAGCCATATTTGGGGAAATAAACTTCCGTCATGGCATAGGCGTCAGTGTTACGCACAACATACAGCCCTGTGAAAGGATTGAACTCTCCCGGACTGAATCCTGCTACTAACCGCGCTGGGATGCCTATGGAACGCAGCATCACTGTCAGTACTGTAGAGAAGTGGTCTGGGTAGCCTCCTTTATACTTGAATAAAAAAGCTTCTACTAGGTCTTCTTTTTCACCTAAATAAGGCAGATCAAAGGGATTTTCGGGAATAGAGTAGTTTTGCTTCAGGTATTGGGCTAGGTAGAGGGCTTTTTCATAAGGTGAATCTAGGGTTTTAGATGACTTCCCTACCCGTTCTCGATTGTAGTTAGCAAGGATTTCTTCGGTGCGTTGCCTAACCTTTTGCGCAATCTCTGGCGGAATTTGCAAATAATGTTTTTGAATCTGCTTGAGATATTTAGTAGAAGCTTGTCCTAACGCGGTCCGATCGCGGTATGGTACTTCAGAAATTACTGTATAGGTGAGACCCTCAGATAATTCCACAGGCGATCGCAAGCCATTTTCCTGATCGACAGCGATCACTGGTGTAGGAAAGTAAACTTCCTTAGGATAAGCCAGCGCGGGAATTAGGTTTGGTAAATCTGCCACTACTGTGTAAGTTTGTACCACCTGCTGAGTTTTGCCACTAATCGCAGGCGGGGCGAGAAAAATTTGGTATGACCAAGGCGATCGCTTTAAAGTCATAACATCGTCATTGCGAGATACGTCCCATCCCTTACCTGTATAGCGATCGAATGCTAGTACTCGCCAAAAACCCTCAGCTTGCGATCGCACTCGCATCACCACCTTGGGTTTCATTGCTCCCCGCAGATTTTGGTTAATTTGGCTATTAAAACCGTAATAAAAATTATTGTCTATGTTTCCTGGTTTACCGTTTTTACTTTGTCCATCACCATTGCTACCACTGCCTTGGTTTTTGGTATTACCTTGGCGGACATAACCCGGATTAATGATACTACGCCCAGTAAAATTGCCTTTGACCGCAATCGCAGAACTTACAGGAAAGGTACGTAATTGATAGCCAGGAAACCTTGGCAAAACGGCAAAAATCGCCAGTCCCAATCCTACAATTAACGTGAACAGTAAACAATAAAAAGGTAAAAGAGAAGACCATTTTTTCTCTTTTACCTTGTGCGGTTTAAAGTTTAACTTCTCCAAGCCGAGTCTTGAGCGGTAATCTAGGGCTAAAGTAGGCAAAGCGATCGCTAAAAATAACAGCAGCACAGGCGCAAATGCTAAAGTTTGGCTCAGCGTTGCCGCCACACCTAGTAAAATTAACCCAATGACAATTGAATAGCCCAAGTCTTTACGACGGGGCATATCAAAGCTGTGGAGTACCTGAAGTTGAATCAATAACTCTGCCAAACCCAGCCGGGTATCATTTAATTCCCCTAACAACCGCCCAAAGAAAGCACCCAGTGCTATTAACATTCCTATGGCGATGCAAAATTTGACTGTAATATTGGTATTGCGGCGACTGCGGTTACTCCAAATTGCACCCATAACACTTACAGGAATAGCCCAAAGACTAAATTTAGTCTCGGCGGCAATATCCGTCGCCACAATTCCCGTAATTACCAACGCTAGCACCAGCACCCGTAAGGAAATTGAATCTTCCACTTCCATTAAAGGCGACCCTTGCTTGTTTTGCCGCCAGTAGTAATGCCCTACAGGTAGACGCCAAAACTGATTGATCCTGGATAAGTTAAACATTTAAAGTACGAGCAAAGCGATGATATAGACGCTAAGGACATAATGCTGGGGATGGAAACCAACTACCTGACCTCCAGCTGCTACCCTACCCTACTCTATGAAAACGCCTTTAGCGAAGGGGAATTCCCTAGATGGCATGGTAACTAACTGGCAATACGTCTATGTGAATCTACGCTTTTTGTGCTAGGTTCTACCAATCAGTGATTAGATTTGCGTCAGATCCTTCAATACCGCTTGTTGAAAAAAAGGATAAGTTTCAAAACCAGGATAATCTTTAATTATCTATTGGCGTTTATCAAACTAGGTGCTAGCAGTGATTGTTTCGCTTATGTGGGATTAATGACAAACAAGAGTGGCTGTTGGTCTATTTCTGGAAAATCGACTTCCAACGTATAAGTCTGGTTGAGCTGCCGACAGTGTAATTCAACACTCAAGCTTCCCGAATCCGAAGATTGTACTACTGACTCGGTACCCTTGCCTCTAAGTGTCAAAATTCCTTTGGTGGGTAATTCACCTTGGACTCGCAGCTTTCCCATCTGACCCTGAGACTGGTATTCTACTTTTAGGTTTAAAACACCGACAGTAGTTAACCATTCTCTTTCGATCACTGGATTGGTTGCTGAAAGTGGTAGAGTCAGGTTATCTAACAGTTGTTTCGCTGCCAACAGCGATAATGCCATTTGTTGACGTTCTCTTAAATCGGAGTAATCGCTCTGAATATTGGGCATTGTCTCCAGGGCATCTACAGACCGATAAGTACTTCTAAGTACTAATCCAGCGATGTCGTTTAGTGCTTGGCTGTCGTTGGGGAACAAGTCCTCGACTGCCTGAACTAATTTTGCACCCAAAGGTAGAGAAGATGTCAGCAATAGTTGACACTTTTGCAGTAATTGACGGAAAATGCTTTCCGGCAAGGCAATAGGCAAATTCAGTTTAGACTGTTGTGCCACCCATCCCCATGTAGGAACTAATGCTATCGATTGCTCGTCAGCATAGTCGGGATAGTCTATTAATTGGCTTTCCCAAGGGAATAAAGGCGGCTGGTTTTGAATCTGGATTTGTAAGCGACGTTTGAGGACGGCTTGGAAACGTTCTTGCACAGTAGGAATTTCTCCCAGTTGAAAGGTTTGGGGCGTCCCTCCCGACTCTTGCTCACCACTTTTTGATGTGGTGGCTTGCTTGAGAGGGTTTTTCACCCCGTCAATTTCCTGATCATCTACCGAAGACAACTTAGAGGTGATGGCATCTTCTGCCAACACCCAACTAAGTAACTGGTGATGAAAGGATTCTGAGTCACTATTCATGAGTAGATGCACCTGATCCGGACACTAAAGAGTTACGAATTTCCCAAGCTTGTTCAAGAATCTTAAACCACCGTTTTTGCAATTGCGCCATAGACAAACCTAAAGTTTTAGCAATTTTTTCGTCGGGTTGTCCTTGTTGTTTCATGTTTAGTAGAGACCGCTGTTTATCGTCTAACTCCGCTGTGTATGCTTGCCACTGTTGGGGAGTCAAGCCTAAATTCGTGGGTAACGAAGCTTCTAACCATTCGTGAACTAGTTCCCAACGATGCAACAAGGCAAACCGAATTAAATGATATTTAAAACGCTGCTGTAAGTAATCTCTCTGGCGAGGGGTTAAACCTAAAATTGACTCTATTTCCTGTGCTGAAAGATCTTGAAGGCGGAGGCTAAAGTAATCCGCACAGTCGTTTTGTTGTCGTTGTTCTAAATAATCTAATAATTCTGTAATTACTACAGAGCGCAACGTATCTTCTTCTGGTTCTGGTTCTGGTTGCGTTGCCATTGCCGAACGCAATTGTTGTACTGCTGGCTCTTCCCAGGAACCATCGGCTTCGTTGGCACTACCTTCTGCGGCTTGTTCGATGTCTACGCTCGTTTCTGGAGGTTGCTGTTGAGAGAAGGTTTGCGCTCGGAGAATAACTAATTGCTGTTGACGACCTGGTAAGGGTATCCGTCGCTTACCATAGCGTTCAGTAAATGCCATATACTCTGCCAATTCCAGAAGTGTCTGGGGGCGATAGGCAGATCCCATTTGATTTTCCCGACGGAAAGCATTTAATGCCTCCAGATAAAAACTTTGGAGAAAATCTTCAATGATAGTCAGCCGCCCTTGATAACTCAATTGCTTCTGAGGAGGATTAATGTAACGGTAGATGATCGCACTTAAAGTGCTATGTAATTCTATCCTGCCGCGATTTGAACCTAGTTGATAGTACCTCAGGCACTGTTGCAGCCGATGACGGGCTAATGTTATTGCTGAGTTTTCCACAGCACCGGAAGCTTGGATACGTTTACTTTCGTTGCAAATCCGGTAGACTTCGGAGGCAATGCGTGTTGCCACATCATGGCAATTCTGTTCCGAAGCTTTGGTTGACTGTTGAAGCTCCTTGAATAGGAGTTGAAATATCACCTCCACGCCGATAGAATTTTCTCCCTGAATAGTTGCGGTTGCGACTGAATTCATAGTCTCTGTTTTTAAAAGACCCTAACATACTTAAACACAACCTGTACGACCGTGGGTTTTGGCTTGATGAATTTTGCGTATAAGCTAAACAAAAGACCAATCCTGCATTGAGGATTTGGCTTAATTTATTATTCCCAACTTTAGTGGGATTATTCACACTTTGCTTTGATGTTATGGCCATTACCCAGGAGCCGTTGACAAGTCATTATGGATTTAGAAGCACAAATTCAATTGTTGATTGATAATGCACCACACGATGGTATAACACCACAACTTGTTGCAGCAATTGCCCCTGCCATCAAGGCGATCGCTCATCAGTTACATTACCCTCAGTATTATATTCTCCAAAGCTTGGAGTCAGAGTGGGTTTTAACTACATTGAGCAACCGGGCAAATCCAGGATTAGAAAAACACGTTGTTTACGCATTTCCTACCTTAAATGATGCCACACTTGCCTCATCTGCTGGAACTGACTCTCAAGTCATAGCTACAGCTATTCCTGTGACTCATATTTTGTTCCAATTGATAGCATTAGAACCCGTAGATAGTATAGTTTTTTTTGAGAGTCCTGGCTTGACTACCAATGCAGTCGAGGTACGGCGAACTGACCTGCAAAATCGAATTCAACAACTACAACAAAATCATTCACCAAAACAGGTACCACCTAATATTGCTTGAATGGCATGGGGCATGGGGCATTCTCAGAAAATTAATCATCTATACTAGCTAGCCCCTAATCCCCAGCCCCTAATACAGCCGACTCAGTACATAGTCAGCCATGTTAATTAAAGCTTGATGAGATTCGGAGGCTGGTAGAACAGCAATATGTTCAGTTGCTACCTTAGCATGGTGAGCGGCTAATTCTCGCGCCCGCTGTATTCCTTGACTTTCTTGAATTAACAAGAGTGCTTGTTCTAAATCCCCATCTTGGGCAAACTCTCGTTCAATCAGTACTTCTAAATATGGTTTTTCCTTTAAAGCGAATAAAACTGGTGCAGTAAGGTTGCCACTTTGAAGATCAGACCCTACTGGTTTACCTAATGTATCTGTGGAGCTGGTGAAATCTAAAATATCATCCACAATCTGGAATGCTAGTCCAAGATGGCGTCCATAGTTATACAAATGCTCAGCATCCTCCTGAGATACTTCGCTGAGTAACCCAGCTGCTTTAGAACTGTTGGCTATTAATGAGGCAGTTTTGTAATAGCTCTTGTCTAGGTAAGTCTCTATGGAGGTGTTAGTATCAAAGCGATTCAGTCCTTGCTGGATTTCTCCAGCTGCCAAATCCATAATCACCTCTGAGAGCAGTTTCACCACTTCCAAATTGTCTAAGTTTGCCAAATACCAGGAAGATTGGGCGAAAAGAAAATCTCCTGCCAACACGGCAATTCGATTACCAAATAAACTATGAACAGTAGGAACACCACGTCGCATCTGGGATTCGTCCACCACATCATCATGCACCAAACTTGCTGTGTGGATCATTTCTGTGATCTCAGCTAAGCGTCGGTGCCGGGATGTAATGTCTTTTTCTAGCATTGTTGCTCGCGCTATCAGCAGAACGATAGCTGGTCTAATGCGCTTTCCTCCAGCTCCAAATAGATGTTCGGCGGCTGCATAAAGGATGGGGTGGCGATTTCCAACTAGCTGTTTGAGATTATCTGCTAGTATTCGCAGGTCTGCTTCCACAGGGGTAAACAGGGAGGTGGCTGGGGTCATGGATGGGCGGACTCTGGCTTAGGTTACGAAAGTTTACATATCCTTTACTCATTTTAAGATAACCCTGGGCCTGCGCAAAATTTTGATCAGCGAATCCCTCAATTTTGCAAGCCTGTAACCTCTTCATAGTTGAAAAACCTGCTGTTTTAAGCTTTTAAAGTGTTTTTGAGTAAAACTGTATTTGTTTGTGCCATACTTAAATGGCTCCTTTAATCAAGAAACTGTATTGTACGCTACTGAAAAAAGCGATAAATTTATAAACCTTTGTCTGCAAGGTGTAAGAGCCAATCCATTAGCTCTCTAGACTGACAGCCTCAGTTATCCATATTTTTCAAGCGACTTTAGGGTAATTACTTAAGTATTTAAACTTTGAGTATGATACTAGTTATTATTAAGACTAGTAAAAGCTCTGCAATATTAACGTCTTTTGTAGACCAATATTTAAATTTTTATAACTTATTAATCGTTGGTAATAAAGTTGAGTTGTCAAGTTTATTACCTATGACGCAAATTTATTTCTGTAATTGCTAAAATACAATAAGCACTAAGTAATATTCTAGCTAGATCAGTTTTTTCTATCTGCGTAACGTCAATTAGAAAATTTGAAATTTAGCTATGAACTAGGCTTAAAAGTCATGAACGTTGTGTTACGCTTAGATCTAGGGATTTTAAATTTTTCAGATATTCACTTCCTCCAGGTAAATCGTCTGTAGGTGATTATACTTGTAAGGAGTAGTGAGTCAATAATTAGTCGCGGTTATATCAAGGAAGTGATTCCTGACTTGTGGCTGCGACCTGCAAACCTCATAGGTTGGAGTTAAACCCTACCCTCAAGGGAAACCGCTCGTTTTTGTATTACATTGAGCGTTGGTGTTTCTCCCATGTTGTGGTGTGTGCAGGAATAGCGCGGACTAGGTAGACTGCTGAGGAGCGCA
Organism: Nostoc sp. T09; assembly: GCF_002154695.1. Taxonomy (GTDB): domain Bacteria; phylum Cyanobacteriota; class Cyanobacteriia; order Cyanobacteriales; family Nostocaceae; genus Aulosira. The sequence continues at coordinate 70,417 of NZ_MTAV01000089.1, read as the reverse complement.
GTTAAGAATTACTGTTTGGTAATTTAGCTGCTCTGCAATGTATAGTCTGCGGAAAATTAGGTTAAATAATAAATCTGTTGACCGTGGGGGAGTTATATCTCTACGGAGTAGTCTAGCATAGCAAACTACAGCCATCAAGAATTAGCTTGTTTGGTTGAAGTTTTGTTTAAGTTATGGAATTACATATTCGTTAGATAAAGGTGCAGGTAGAACAATGATTTATGAAAATATGCCTATGATGATTTTTATTTTAGCTGCTGGATATTTGTTTACAGTTTATTTACTATTAGCACTAGCAAAGCGAACAGGAAAAAACACTGATGCTACTAAAGATATTTCTTTGGCAACTAAGAGAAACCACAAACAAGAGTTATCAGTAGCATCGAAGGTGACTGAAGCAGTTAATAGTCACTAGTCAAGAGCCAAAGGTCAAAGTAGAGTATTTTGACTATACACTATTGACTATTGACTCTTGGCTATTTACTAATCACCCAACAAAGTCTTGTTGCAGGTGGGATGCTGTAGCTTCAGTGAAGGAAACTTCCTCAACCAGTGGAGTATAACCCAACAATTGCAATCCTGATTGGGCAAACTGCTGTGCACAGCCGCTAACAGCAAAGCGAGTAGGCAATGGAGGATGGATATTTCGTAAACGTAGTAAGTCTAAATCTTGGGCACAAGCTGCCACAACATTAATAGCTGGATCAACAAGCTTTACCTGAGAGGGGAGGAGCGATCGCAGCACAGGTGCAAGGTGGGGATAATGGGTACAGCCGTAGACTAAAGTGTCGATTTCTTGGTGTATTAACGGTTCTAGATAAGAGCGTGCTACTTCAATAGTGTAGGGGTCGTGAATGCGGTTTTGCTCAATTAGTGGCACAAATTCTGGACAACCCACTTGCCAGACTTGAACATTGGGATCGATTTCCAGTATAGCTTGCTTATAAGCATTACTTTTGGCGGTTGCTGGTGTAGCAATCACACCAATCCGCTTGCCTAGCTGTACTGCTGCTCTAGCCCCTGGGAGAATAACGCCGAGAATCGGTAGATTAAATTCTTCTCGAACTGTTTCTAGTGCTAGAGCAGAACTTGTATTGCAAGCCATAATGACCATTTTTACCTGCTGCTGTTGCAACCAGGTAAGAATTTCGCGCACAAACTGTAATATCTCTGCTTGTGAACGAATGCCATAAGGCAGTCGAGCTGTATCACCAAAATAAATAACTGATTCGTTAGGAAGTTGCCGATAAACTTGTCGCAGTACCGTTAAACCACCCACGCCACTATCAAATATGCCAATAGGCGCACGTTGAGGTTCTTGATCCGAAAAATTATAAAGATTGCCTTCAAAGATGGAAGATGAATACACGGGCTGATATTGGTTGAGGTTTTTTGAATTAAGATACAGGATTTAGTAGCCAAGTTGCTAAGACTTATAAATCCTGTATATAAAAGAAGTCTAAATATCACCTCTTTAACTAGTAATTTTTACTACATTTTTACCTTCTTTGTAAGTACTTGAGAATTCCATTGGCGATCGCTTCTGCCATCCGATTCTGGTATTCTCGGCTTGCCAATCGGGGATTGTCCTCACGACCTGACATATAGCCTGTTTCCACCAAAATAGAAGGCATAGAACTTTTCCTCAGGACGTAAAATCTGGCTTTGCGTGTTCCTCTATCTTTGATAGTACTGATATTGTTGAGAATGGTATTGCGAACCACGTCAGCTAGATCGCGACCACTGTCGTAATAATACACTTCTAGCCCATTGACATCAGAGCGGTTATCGATCGAATTAGCGTGAACGCTGACAAACAAAGTTGCATTAACTCGCTCAGCTATATCTACCCGTCCTTGAAGTTCTACGAAAAAGTCCGCATCCCGCGTGAGTACAGTTTGTACGCCATTTCTCTCTAAAATTCTGGCGATTTGAATACTAATAGGCAGAACAACATCCTTTTCTAGAAGTCCTCCTAGACCTGGTGCGCCAGAGTCTTTACCACCATGTCCAGGGTCAATCACTACTAGCAATTTGCCTCTGGGAACTACGGGGCGCGGTCCTGGCTGCGGTATAGTCCGAGGATTATCTGTGGGATCTGGCAATTGTCCTTGGGTTGGCGGTAGCGGCGGTAAAGCAACAGGAGGTATTCTAGACGATGTGATTGGACGAGAGCGCTGTAATTGTAGAGCTATCAGCTGACTCCCAACTTGGTTGAGTTCGCCAATTTGTACTCCTGCGGCTGGTTGAACAAAGACAACCACAGTATTCGGTTCTTGTGGTTGCAGTCGTACTCGCAGAATCGGGCTAGTGGCGTCTAAAGCAGGTCCACTCACTCTAGGTGCTAACTTTGCATTAGGAATCGTAATCCGGAACAAACCAGAAGTCCTATCCCAACCTCCTTTAGCAGATAAAGCTTGATCGGCGCGAATTAACAATTGGGTACCATTGCCAGCGAGTTCAACAGCTTGAATGGTAGCTGGGGAGTCTGTAACAGATGTTCTGGGGGGCTGATTATTATCTCCAGGCAATCGCACCACACCACTATTGGGCAGAACTACGAATCCACCGACACTACTAGTACTTGCCCGCCAGTCAGGACTGTTGCTGTCTACCCGTAACGTCATCCGCACCACTGGTGGTTGTGTTTGTAATTGGCTAAATAGAATGCGATTGACTCCATAGCGATTAATCAACACATCACGTTGCTCTAATTTTGGTGATAGCGATGCACCAGAAATGTCGATATTAATTGCCCTTTGGTCATCAGTCCGATTGACCTGGATTTTCGGGTTACCACCACTGGTGCGGATAAAAAACCCATCCCCTGTCACTCGTAAATTCTCAATTTGAGTTGCCCCGTCTGCGGTGTTGATCGCAGTTCTGTTATTAGTAGGAGTAACAGTACCAGTTTTGACTACGTTGTAAACACTTCTTGGGGGGAATAGTGTAGGAGATGTTGTAGAAGGGACTACCGTCCTTGGTACTTCTTGTTGGGGTCTATTAGCATCAGCTAAGGTGGCAACCTCTTCAATTTTAGGATTAGGTAATTTTACTGCCCAGCGGCTGGCAGTGATGCCTGTAAATTTTACCTGCTGAGGGTCTAGGGTATAACCGGGAGTGAGTTCGACGACTATGCGGGTTGTCTCTTGATCAAATTGCCCAACACGAATCGAGCGAATTGCTCCACCTACTGGTTGCGTCACCTGGGGACGCCCAAATACAGTTTGTGGTAAATCAATTACCAACCGGGTGGGGTTGAAGATGAGTTGTGCCTTTGGTTGTACAGCACCCGCAGTGTTAATTTCCAGTCGGTTTTGATTAGGATCAAAACGCCAAGATTCCAGTCTCGCTGCAAAAGCTGGCGACGACAGTATGAAGATAGTTCCAAAAGTACCGGGTAGTAACCAGTGTAGTTTCACAGTCCATTCTCCTGATTTGCATTCATGGCAGCCGTTAAGCTTTCAAAATATTGGTAAATCCTCACACCGTCACCGCCCAAACTTTAGCTTTAATGCAGCAAAAGCACTTCGCGCTTGGATAAAGACACAGCTAATGGCGTAGAATCTTAGCATGTACCTGTAATTTTGCCATGCTGATAGCGCTGCGAACTTTAACTTGCAAAGCATCAAGGTACACCAAAAAAACATAACTATAATTAACCTGACTCAATCAATCTTCGTTAATGTCACTGCAATCAACCAAAAATTGATTTTAATCTGTTTGATTGCTAATAATTAATGCACCGAGTATAAAAATCCAACTACTGTCAATTGGTATGCTCAGGCTGGTGACAGCTACTCTTTAATATTTAGAAAAATATTTATGGATAGGTGTGTCGAGCAGTACAGATGAGATTAATTGCCTTTAAAAAAGAATCAGCGTTTATGGATTGTTTAGCATGACTAGCTTGAAAATAGGGCAGAAAGCAGGAGGCATAGGATATTGATTCTCATGATTAGCTGTCTTGAAGATCAGGCAGAGTCTACGAAGTAGAAAACAGAAGGGATAAATATTTTGATCAATTTATTCTGTGCCAAGCATATGCAGCTCTGTCTAGAAACAAAGGCACAAGGAAAGAGAAAATTTTTCCCACTTCCTCGTGTATGCGGTTCATAGCTACTTAGTTGTATAAAAATTGGTGCCATTTAGTGTAACTACTCGACTTGTTTATTTTCTGATCTTTGTTTGAGGTAATGGAGGAGACTGCGAGCGATCGCTGCCGCAATGTGATTTTAATATCGCCTCACGCCTCGGGTTCTGACATTCAAACTTTGAAGAATGCTGCGATCAACAATGTGAGTTAGACCTAAACCACTGTCGTAATCATACGCTTCTAATTCACTAGTATCAGGATGACCTGCGCCTGCTGAATTACCATAAATGCTGACAAATACATCAGCCTTAGCTCTTGCTGGTATATTGCCTCGCTCTTCCCAACTGATGAAATAGTCAGAATTTCGTGTCATCATCACTTGCATACCATTTTGCTACAAAATCTCTGTCACCTTGTTGCCAATGAATGTAGGATAATATTCTTCCAGCTACTCCACCAATACCAATGCTCCCAGGTTCTTTGTCGCCGCGTCCAGGATCAATGATGACTACCATTCGCCCATTTCTGGGCTGAGGAAAATTTTCTAGAAGTCCTAAAGGTGGCAAACCAACAGGGGGCATGACTTGAAAAGCTCGTGGTAGCAAAGCCAAAAACTAGCTTCTCTGCTATAGGGTATAATCTTACACGCTAATTTCATTTACTATGCTATTAGCGTTTAGAACTTTCATCTAAAAAGCATTAGATAAAGACCACAAAGCATAACTAAAATTAATCTTAGCTAGTAAATCTCAGTCACTAAAACTGGATTTAGCCTGAAGTTGAATTGGAGTTGCGCGATCGCTGGTATTCGATACTCCAAGTCTTAAGTTCCAATTACTGTCAAAAGATGTGGTTGTGCTGGCGAGTGCTAATTCCTAATTGCTAAAACAATCACTAAAGTAGGATGAGAAAACAAATAAAACCAGGAAACTGATAACATTCTGAATGCTGATTGTAATGAGAAAAAATTAAAATTTACAGTCTTATGGGACGGATATTTGGCGCTGGAAGTTTCCTATGGTCATAGAAAAATCTTCAGATGGCTCGGAAAATACTGACATAGAATGCTATGTAGCCAACACCCATAGCAATATCTGACAACAAATCCTTCGGGCACTCTACCGTATGGCAACGCCAAAGGCGAATAAGTTCCCTTGGAAGTTTGTAGGTGCATGAGTTGGGCTAATAATAATACTACTTCAACCCTATAGGTCTACGTAAGCGATCGCTGAGTTCTGAATAATTCCTACTCAGAACTCAGTCTTAATCTACCTTAAGAAGCAATCAACAGCGTGTTTCTACCTAAGATGTAAAATTAACTATCCTGGGAATCGGCTCCTGATTCTAGACTACTAGGATCATTTAATTTTGAGACAAGCAACTGAGGGGTTTCTATTGTCAACGATGGAGCCGAAGCGCCGTCTAAAATCAGTTGCTCTGAGTCTGTTGCTACAGTATTTGTTTCTGGAAATACAAACCGTAACAAAGGAGGAGCTAAAAAGGTTGTCAAGATTACCATCATGATAATTGCTGCACCCAGTGGTTTGGAGAGCGCGCCACTAGCAGCACCAACACCAGCAAATACCAATCCGACTTCACCTCTGGGAATCATCCCCACACCAATCGCCAAACGGTTGATTTGTGGTTGCCCAAACACCGTTAAGCCTGTGATAACTTTACCAATTATGGCTACTACAATCAAGAAAGATGCCATAACTAGACCTTCCCGATTGCTAGGAATTGCTGGGTTTAATACTCCTAAATCAGTTTTTGCCCCAACAGCAACAAAGAAAATCGGTACCAACATATCAGCAATCGGAATAACTTGCTTTTGCAGTTCTTTGCGCTTATCGGTCTCTTCCAAGACTAAACCAGCGGCAAAAGCTCCTAAAATTGCTTCTAACTGAATAACAGCCGCAAGATATGCCATGACAAAGGCAAAGATGAATGCTGGTATTACCAACTCACCCCGTGTTTTGAGGCGATCGACGATCGCGACAAAAGTCTTATTGAAAACATTGCCTAGTAAAATCGCACCTAGCAGGAAAGTAGTGGCACTGATTATTAAATAAATGACTTTAGTGACATCTACTTCGCCATCTTTAGCCAGGCTAGCAACCACTGCTAGAACAATGATTCCTAGTACGTCATCAATTACGGCAGCACCAAGAATTATCTGCCCTTCTTTAGAATTGAGACGTCCTAGTTCTGAGAGCACTTTGGAAGTGATACCAATACTAGTAGCAGTCAAAGCTGCCCCAGCAAAAATTGCAGGTACAGCACCGATACCAAACAAAGTCATCAACCCAACAGTACCCGCGGCAAAGGGTGCCACTACCCCCACTACTGCCACGATAGTGGCTTGGATGCCGACTGCCATTAAGTCTTTTAAGTTCGACTCCAAACCGATTTCAAACAACAGGATAATTACTCCCAGTTCTGATAAAACAGAAATGACCTCTGATTGCGTTCTAAAAACGCCATCAGCAGCTTGTGGACTTAACCCGGCAGTATTTTGCAAGAATGAAATAATCAAAGAGCTAGAACTATCCGTGCCACCTTCTGGAAACACCAAAAGGTGCAAAACAGAAATACCGATAATTACGCCACCTACGAGTTCGCCTAAGACAGGCGGCAAACCCACTCGATTTGATAACTCTCCACCAACTTTGCTAGCGAGGTAAACTACCACTAAGCTCAGCAGCACTGCTGCTACTACCATTGAGCTATCTGCGGTGTCTGTTGTGCTTGCCAGCAGAGGAAAAGAGAAGTTGATTGCATCTATAAACTGCATTGGTTCTGCGAAAATCCATCTCTTTATTTTTACCTTTTTCTCACAGAAGACTCCTAGCATTCTGCAAGATTAACGCAACGGTGAGAAATACTTGGCGATCGGTACTTCACCCTTTTCCAAAAAGCAATTAAGGAATTGAAAATTTCAATTACTATTCCTTTCTAAATCAGAGTTGGAATAATATCGGGTTCAATTTTCAGTAGCCAATCTGCCATCCAGAATCTCCACAGATTTTGAGGTACTATTTTAAGTTTCAAAAAATGTAACCATTCCAGCTTTTGAGAATAGCAGTGTCACAGTGGAAATACACAAAACGTATCTATTCAATTCAATCATGAGATTTGTACAAATCTCTTGGTAACGGTTAACGATTAACAGTTGACCGTTAAATGTGGATTCTTAGATATGCTTTATGACGAACATTGGTAGATAATTGTCCGAGGAGTGCAAATCTTATGTCTAGAGCCGCTTTATCTGGTTCTCAGTTTCGTATTGGCAAATTTTGGCACACTTTGCCCTTAGCCTTGCTGGTATGCGTGACTTTTATTCAGCCTAGCTTGGCACAAGAAAAAGAAAAATTGTCGCATACACTTACCGTCAGTGGTCGTGGTATGGAAACAATTCCTACTACTCTGTCTCTAGTTAATTTAGGGGTGGAAATTCAAGGTAAAACAGCACAGGAGGTACAGCAAGAAGCGGCTCGCAGGTCATCAGCTGTGGTTGCTCTACTAAAAAGCCGTAATGTAGAGAAGTTACAAACCACAGGTATCCGTCTCAACCCCGTTTATAGCTATACCAATAATGTGCAGCGAATTACTGGGTATGCTGCTAGTAACACCGTTAGTTTTCGCATCGCCACAGAGAAAGCTGGTACGCTTTTGGATGAAGCTGTGAAAGCTGGTGCAACACAAATTAACGGTATTAGTTTTGTGGCTAGCGATGAAGCGATCGCAGCCGCGCAAAAACTAGCACTGAAAGAAGCTACTCAAGATGCCCAAGCACAAGCAGAAGCTGTTTTTAGTGCTTTGGGTTTGAAGTCTAAAGAAGTGGTGAATATTCAAGTTAATGCTGCTAGCGCTCCACCACCACCACCTGTATTAATGCGTACTGAAGCTATGAAGGTGAGCAATGCGGATGTGTCTACCCCTGTTGTTGGCGGTGAACAGCAAGTAGAAGCATCAGTGACGTTGCAGATTAGTTATTAGTCAATAGTCAATAGTCCATAGCATTAGACTATGGACTATTGACCATACCTTTAGAAATTTTCTGGCGAGAAATCCCCAGATCCTCCTTCTCCATCACGCTTAGAACCTAACAACTCCAGTTGGTCTACTCTAATAACGGGTGCAGATCGGCTTGCTCCTGTTTGGCGATCGCTCCATGTGTCAAACTTTAAGGAGCCTTTGATGCCAATTAAGCTGCCCTTACGCACATAATTACCTGCGACCTCCGCCGTCTTATCCCATAGTTCTAAAGTGAACCAATCAGGTTCATCTTTGTTTCGCGATCGCCTATTAACTGCTAGTGTCAATCTACACTTAACACTACCCGATTCAAAATATTTAATATCTGGGTCGCTGCCTACACGACCAACAAGGGTGACAACATTGATGCTCATGTGCGTTACCTTTCAGTACATACGTACTCATTTATCCCGAATTCCATCATAGCGAATTGTGGAACTGTTGAAAATATGTTAAAGATTGAGCAATATACTTGCAATTAAAAATGATACAAATTACTTGGGATAAAGTAGAAAACTATACGGATATACTGAGTTAGTTAGAGAAGATTAGAAATTAGTGGACTGAGATGTAGTAAAGATTCTCAAAAGTTATCTAAAAAAATAGCCTGCTTTACTGGACTCAGGATCAAAAACGTAATAGAATCCAGCACGATTAACTCTTACCGTTGTAGTCATCAAATATCGCAAATAGGGGGCGTAGGACGCGTGGGTTTTTTCAAGAACTTTCGCTCATCGTGGGATATGGGTATCGATCTCGGTACTGCTAATACCCTCGTTTATGTATCTGGTAAAGGTATTGTACTCCAAGAACCTTCGGTAGTTGCCATCGATCAAAACGAAAAGATCGCACTGGCAGTAGGAGAAGAGGCCAAAAAAATGCTCGGCCGTACACCTGGAAATGTGGTTGCTGTCCGTCCTTTGCGTGATGGGGTAATCGCTGACTTTGATACAGCTGAGCTGATGTTAAAAAGCTTTATTCAACGTGTCAATGAGGGCAGATCTCTAATTCTACCCCGAATTGTCATTGGTATTCCCAGCGGCGTTACAGGGGTAGAAAGACGGGCAGTAATGGATGCGGCTACCCAAGCGGGAGCCAGAGAGGTTTATTTAATTGATGAACCAGTAGCTGCGGCAATTGGTGCAGGGCTGCCAGTTGCCGAACCGACTGGCAACATGATTATCGATATTGGTGGCGGTACAACAGAAGTTGCAGTACTCAGTCTTCAAGGTACGGTAATCAGCGAATCAGTACGCATTGCCGGCGATGAACTTACCGAAGCAATCCTGCAATACATGAAGAAAGTTCATAACTTGGTAATTGGCGAACGTACTGCTGAGGATATCAAGATTCGGATTGGCTCTGCCTATCCCACTAATGATGATAGTGACGCAATTATGGAAGTTCGAGGCTTGCATCTGCTTTCTGGGTTGCCACGAACTGTTACTATCAAAGGTCCCGAAATTCGTGAAAGTATGATAGAGCCGCTATCAGTGATTATAGAAGCGGTGAAGCGGACACTAGAACGCACACCTCCTGAACTAGCAGCAGACATTATTGATAGAGGAATTATGCTCGCTGGTGGTGGTGCTTTGCTTAAAGGAATAGATACTTTAATTAGTCATGAGACAGGCATCGTTACCCATATTGCTGCCGATCCTTTAAGTTGTGTGGTGTTGGGAACAGGTCGTGTGTTGGAAAACTTCAAACAACTGGAACGTGTATTCAGCGGTCGTTCTCGGAATATGTAGCAAAAATATCAGATAGAGAATTGCGTACACTGAGAATTCGCTATCTGATATTGGGTTTTATATAAATAGAACCCTAAATTTTTCAAATTATAAAGATATAAAAATTAAGGTATGGATACATGGTTTTATTACGTCGTTGGTGGGATCGGAAAAGCCTACAAATTGGATTAATAGCACTATTATTAGGTAGTGCTTGGGTACTGCGAGAAACCCAAGGTACACTGCTGCTGGAGATGTACCAAGGAGTTACTCGTCCATTGCAAATTTTGCAAGCAGGACCAACACCTGAAGAACGGCTTAGAGATGCTCGAACATTAGAGTTGCAAGCGCGTATAGTAGACCTGCAAAGTCAAAATCAAAAGTTACAAAACTTATTAGGCTATGTAGAAAAAGAGCCAATTTCATCGCGTCCACTTCCAGCACGGGTACTGGGACGTAGTGCTGACCACTGGTGGCAGCAAATCACCTTAGATCGTGGTGCGAATTCAGGAATTAAAGAAGGCTTTATAGTCAAGGCAGAAGGCGGATTAGTGGGTTTAGTAGAGAGTGTAACTCCTAATACTAGCCGCGTGTTACTCATCAGTGACCTTAAGAGTCAAGTGGGTGTAACAATTAGTCGCACATCAGCCAAAGGCGTTTTACGAGGAGATTCTTCGGCTGAAGCTGTGTTGGAATTTTATGAAAAAGTGCCCAATGTGAAGGTTGGTGATTTTGTCACGACATCAACTTACAGTCAGAAGTTTCCTTCTGGTTTAGCAGTAGGCAGAATTAAATCTCTAGATTTAAAGAAGCTTCCTGCATCCGTTGCGAAAGTGGAATTATTCCCACCAATTCGGTCATTAGATTGGGTGGGTGTATACCCAAAACCAGAAAACCCAATCCCAGAGGTGGAAAATCCCCAGCCGACAAACCCACAACCGCAAAAGTCTAACTAAATTCCCCACAACTCTTGCAACACCATGAAGATTCCTGCTTTTACTGGTCGCCGTCAAAAAAAGTCAAAATCACCAGCGCGGAAATCCAAAATCCAAATCCCACCTATTGCGCGTTGGCATCCGCGTACACGTCAGTTTGTGGATTGGACAGTAACAGTAGGATCTGTGTTGTTATGTTTGCTGATGTTGCCATCCCGCTTACCAGGTATGGAATTATTAGGAATTGGGCCGAACTGGTTGTTAATTTGGGTGGTGGCTTGGAGTGTGAAACGCACAGTTTGGTCTGGGGCATTTGCAGGTATAGTTCTGGGTCTACTTCAGGATGCTATGACATCACCTAGTCCCACTCATGCCTTGTCGCTGGGAATAGTGGGGATGTTGACTGGTCTGATTCAGAAGCAACGTTTTATCGAGGAAGACTTTATTTCTATTGCGTTAATTGTCTTCGCAATGGCGTTAGTCGCAGAGACTATTTTTGGTTTGGAATTGACTTTGATGGGCGATCGCAAAACGGAATATATCTGGACATATTATCAACGCGTAGCTTTGGCTTCTGCCATTCTCAGTAGTCTTTGGGCACCTGTGGTTTATTATCCCCTGAATCGTTGGTGGCAGGAAATGAAATTGTTCGAGCAATCTTAAAATTACTTCGCCAACGAGTTTTCTGGTGTAGCTGGGATTAAGGAAAACACCAATTTGCAGTTGAATAGACCAACCAAGGGGCACAATAATGTTTGTGCCCCTTCTTGTATTCCACGCATCGTAAAATCGCTGTAAGTTAAGATCACCAAAAGTAAAAGCTGAATATTACTGTTAAAAGATCGCGCAAAAGAGCAGCTAGCGTGGAAAATATTGAGAGTGTTGCCCAAAATTATGGATAATTCCCCTGTGGTCGCTCAAGCAGATGCATCTCTACCTAACTACACTCCAGAAAATACGTTGCCAGTGGATTCGACTGGGAAAAGGATAGGCAGTGACTTCGATTCTCGCATGATGCGACGGTGTTTGGAACTCGCCCGTCGCGCATTGGGACGTACTTCACCAAATCCGTTAGTGGGAGCAGTAGTTGTTAAAGATGGGGAGATTGTGGGAGAGGGGTTTCATCCCCGTGTGGGTGAACCTCATGCAGAAGTTTTTGCTTTGAAAGCAGCAGGCGTTGGCGCAGCTTCTCCAGAGGAAAATCGCGCTCGTGGTGCTACTGTTTATGTCAATCTCGAACCTTGCAACCACTACGGACGCACTCCGCCTTGTTCGGAAGGTTTGATCGCAGCTGGAGTGGCAAAAGTGGTAGTGGGTATGGTAGACCCCAATCCACTAGTAGCTGGAGGCGGCATTGCTCGTTTACGTGCAGCAGGTATAGAAGTCTTAGTAGGAGTGGAAGAAGCAGCCTGTCAGCAACTCAACGAAGCTTTTGTCCATCGCATTCTTTACAAGCGACCTTTAGGCATTTTGAAATATGCCATGACTTTAGATGGCAAAATTGCTACTACTTCTGGCCATAGTGCTTGGGTGACAAACCAACACGCCCGCAGTGAAGTACATCAACTGCGGGCGTCTTGCGATGCAGTAATTGTTGGTGGTAATACAGTGCGGCAGGATAATCCTTACTTAACCAGCCATCAGGTAGGGTCCCATAATCCCTTGCGAGTGGTGATGAGTCGCCATCTCAACTTGCCAGAACATGCTCACCTATGGCAAACATCTGCGGCTCCTACTTTGGTGTTGACAGAGGTAGGCGCTAACCCCAATTTTCAAGAATTGTTACGGCAACAGGGAGTGGAAGTGGTGGAGTTCACGTCACTCACACCAGATAATGTCATGGCGCACTTATATGAACGGGGTTTTTGTAGCGTGTTGTGGGAATGTGGTGGGACTTTAGCTGCTAGTGCGATCGCGGGGAGAGCGGTGCAAAAAATTCTTGCCTTTATTGCTCCTAAAATCATTGGTGGCAGTAATGCTCCCACGCCAGTAGGCGATTTGGGTTTTACCACTATGACCGAAGCTTTGCCCCTAGAAAATGTTCGTTGGCGTGTAGTGGGTTCTGATTGCTTGGTAGAAGGTTATTTGCCCCGACAAAGTTAGCCGTCAACAGCTGAGAGCGATCGCTCTTAACTACGGACTAATGCATTGTGACTAATTACCATTAACACTGTCGCTCATAAGCCAAATCGCGAATTAGGGAGAGCCGAGATTGAATATAATCACACAGAAAATCCGTTTCATTAGGTTCTAAGAATGCTTGGGTATTTGTCTGTTTTACCAACCATTGCACCAAGTTAGCATCGTCTAGCTGCAATAGGGTCTTGGTATGAGCGGTTTCAACCACAGACCAAAGCTGACGCATAATCGTAGGAGTCATCAGACCTCAACTTAAGTATTAGCTTACCTGTTTTCAGATTACACAATTCTGACAACAGATTGCGGCATGAATGTAGAAGCTGAGACAAGTATTATCAATAGGTTAATAAACCGATTTATAACTTTATGAAGATTAAGAATTAGTAATCACAATCGGCAGATTTATCTGATGAGTTAACCCAAAATTTAGGGTATATATACTTAAATTATCCTAGATCTTACTGTTTTAATTGGAAGAAAAAATAATATTATTCTGTCCACTCAGAACTTCAGAAAGCAAAGGCTCGCCGCAATAATTACGAAAAACTTTGCCATTGCTTTATTTCACTGACTTGGTTAGGAAAGTATGTAAAAACAAACATTAGAGATTTATATCTGTCCAAAATTAAATAAGAAGAATTATTACTGAAATTAACTTAAATTATAAAAATACTTTTTATGCCTTTGGGAGGAAGAGAAATAAAAATATTTTGTGTGCGTGATGAGCAGTATAACAAATTACGTTTAAATTTTGCAATATTTAGTTATCAGTTATCAATAACACCAAAATTTACTAGTATTTCTCAACCTCACATCCTTTTTAATCTTTGTACTCTACCCAGCTACTAGGTGTTTCAGAAACTCGGACTTTCAATTGCACATCTAGTGGTAAACGCTTCTTAGTTTGATCATAAATATACTTAGCAATCATCTCCGCAGTTGTTTCGTATTCAGGAGGTAAGACTTCGTTGAGAACGCAATGGTCGAGTCCTCCTTTCGTTACATCTTGTTTAGCCCAACGTAAGGTTCTAAAGTCAGCTACCATGACTGGGTGTGGACAGTACTCTGAAGAGTGCAACTGTGATGATTTTGCCTCAACTCTAACTTTATAAGTATGCCCGTGCATCCGACCACAAGGACCATCGTAATCTTTGATGTAGTGAGCGCTATCAAAGGTAAATTCTGTTGTTAATTTCCATTCGGGCATTTTGGCATCACCGCGTAGTCTATGACGAATAAATACTCATGTCACCTTATCTGATTAACAACCCCAACCAGATATTTACAAGTATTGCTTAATTCTTGTTTGCATGACCATAAGGCGGTTTTCTAGACAAATTATCGCAGAGTGCGTAGACGCGTAGGGGTGAGGAGGTCGCAGTCTTGACGGTTCTTGTCGATTTCGTTAGCGTAAAAGCTTCGCTGACAGCGGTAGCGACGTAGAAGCCTCACCCCCAAACCCGTTCGATGAAGTCGTTCCCGTTGGCTGAAAGCTTTCCCGAAAGGTAGGGTAGGGCTTGTCGTCAGACATGGCGCTACTGCTTCTAGAATGATGGGCTTGTCTCTTCTTCAAAGCCTAAATTTATTCAATGGTCTGGATTAGTAGTAGATCCGAATGTAATTATTGAATTTCCCCAACAGGTATTTTGGAGCATACCTGACCCATAAGTTTGTCAGTGACGTACTCCATTACCACAGTCTGTTGAGTATAGTTACCTGATTGCTGTTCAATGAGCGATCGCCTTTGCAAAGACAAAAGCGCCTCTAGTAATTCTCGCTCAGAGATTTGCGGGATGAGATACTGTTGCAATTCCTTGAGTGTTACCCAATCTTGTTTGACTGCTAGCGAGTACATCACTTGCTTCTCGTTAGCAGACAGGCGATGAAACTGTTGCTCTAATATTTCCCAGAGATCGCCAAAAACAACTGGACTTTGCTGTAAAAATTGGGAAATATTGCCATCAAATAGGCATTGAATTGCCGTTGCGACAATTTTCAAAGCTAAAGGATTACCTGTATAGCGCTGAATTAGCTTGTCGCATTCAACTGTTGAATCCACTAATCCCTTAGTGGCCAGAATTTGCTGTGATTCTACTTGGGACAACCCAGTTAGTTGCAGCGATCGCACTGGCAGAGTTTCACCTTCCCTAGCTGTAAACCCACTTGGTGTCTCTCGACTAGTAAATACTAGGCAACTTTGATGAACTTCATCTCCCACTCGTCTGAGAAGTTGACCATATCCTTCATATCCAGCGCAATAGTGCCCTGCGGTTTCCCCACTTTGCAATATTGATTCGATATTATCCAATAGGATCAGGCAGCGTTGGGAGCGCAAGTACTTAATTAGACAGGAAATTTGACCGTCTATAGTTTCTGGGCAATTCGCTTCTGTTTGCTGGGAGAAAAACAAAATTAACTCCCGCATGAGGTCAACAATTGGTGGTCTATTTCGGATACTACGCCAAATTACAAAATCAAACTGGCTCTGCAACTGCTCTGCAACCTTCACAGACAAAGCTGTTTTGCCAATCCCACCCATCCCTAGCAGCATCACCAAGCGGCATTTTTCATCGACAATCCACTGTCGCAGCAATGCTTGTTCTACTGTACGTCCATAGAACATAGAAACATCAATTGCTTCTCCCCAGTCTTGCTGTTGCTGAGAGCTAGGGATTTGAAATGCTGTGGTGGTAGATAGTTGTGATTCTGCTGGCGCGAGATTGGAATAATAACGTCGCAAAACTGTTTTGACGTTACTTTTAGCTATATTTTCTCCCAGTGCTTTTGAGAGGGTCTGCCATAAGCGGAAGCCTACGTCTCGGATGTAATCATCGTCATAACCTGAGTTTTCGGCAATCTCTGCATAGGTGTAGCCTTTCCAACACAATTTAAGTACTAACTCTTGGATATTACTTAAATGCTTTTTCTGCAACACTTTATCTAAGACCACCATTGCTTGCTCAAAAGTTAATTCTATGACTCCCCCATAAAATGTTCCTACCTCAAAGCTACATAAATCTATCGGAGGTTGATCAAAATTTTATGCAGCTAAGTTAGAAGTTTTTATTTCATGGCATTTTTTCTTCTCGTATGGCAGGCATCACGCTATGCCTGGCCCCGATCAAGACAATTATTAGAAATAGAGTTCCTTCTAGCTTCACCAAAACTCCTCTACTGATGATTTGATGCAACCTGAAAGCCCAATAGTAATATAAAGTAATCGCATCAAAGTATTTTGACTTTTACGCAGCAGTGCTAGCCTATTACCCTTTGCCTTACCAAGTTGATTGCACGCAATTGGGAATCACTGAAGACGCTGAAATAATGTAGAGGCTGCAAAGCTAAAAATCCCCTCAGTGCATCAGAAAAACCAAAACATCACTGAGAGGATAGTTTTTATCAAAGAAATATCTCCAAAATTTCACACCACTCTACCTCTTGATCAATGCAAATAATATGTTATAATTATCTGCGTTGATTAGCGGTTACTAACCATGATCCCAGAAGGGAAATTGGTTAATAGTAATCGTGTTGTGGTTCTGGTTCTGGTTGCGTCATCGCAAAATTTGATGCATCGTACAAGTAGCGGCTGGCTTCCTCTTCTAGACGATGAATCAGATAAGGCTCAATGGCGTTCCCGTGTCGCAGCGCGGCTAAATATCCATCCAAATACATCCGCATATCGTCCATACGATAACCGCGATTCCATAACTCGACGAAGGCGTCGGTAATTCTTTGGTAATAGCGGATGGTTTGTGTGTCTTGGAGCATAACTGCTGAATTAATCTCTTTGGAATGAGAATTGTAAATGATTCACGCGGAAATGTGAAGTGTCACTTTCCCCTCGGCATTGAGTCAAAATCAATATCTCTATTTTGGGCATTACCCTCCAGCAGCTACAAAGTATTTTGATCCTATTCCAGAAAGCATGGAATAAGATTATTTGGTAAGCTATTTTTATAATTTCGTCCGTCAACATCCCAGCTTTCCTGGGGTATGGCAAAAAGAACTTCTGCAAGATGCAATCGGCTTTTACCATAAAGCTGGAATATAGCTTTGGTAATAATGAGCTTTTTTGGTAATAGTCTTTTGGTACATTACCCGTTTGTAGACGCTAGGATGTTTAAGCAGAACTAATTTCAATAAGTCTAACAAAAATTTAAGAATATTACTAATCGGCTTGGGGCAAAGCATAAGTTAAACTTCTAGCCAATATTGCTATCAGGAAATGTAAAGCTAATAGTAATTGGAGTAACAAAGGCTACAAAACCTTGGGCATGGGCTTGTTACTTTGAAAGTCATCAACGCTAAGGGGTCTTGCCACCGTGGGTTCGGTTTGTATTGAAATCGTTGAGGGCAATCCTCATCTGAGGTCGTTGCTAGGTTGGCACTTACAACAGTTGGAATACCGGGTACACCAAGCAGCTAGCATATATCAAG
Source organism: Nostoc sp. T09 (assembly GCF_002154695.1). Taxonomy (GTDB): domain Bacteria; phylum Cyanobacteriota; class Cyanobacteriia; order Cyanobacteriales; family Nostocaceae; genus Aulosira. Next base: position 53,039 of record NZ_MTAV01000089.1, on the reverse strand, counting down.
CAAGGGAAGTGTTTTTGAGCCAGCAACCAACACTGGTAATTCTTGATGCTGATTTACCTGATGGTGATGGCATTGAGTTTTGTCGTTGGTTGCATCGTCAGCAACAGCCTTTAATTCTTATGCTTTCCGCTCGTACTAATGAAGCTGATATTGTCGCAGGTTTAAAGGCGGGAGCAGATGACTACTTGAGCAAACCTTTTGGGATGCAAGAGTTTTTAGCAAGGGTAGAAGCACTAATTCGTCGCAACCGGACACCTGTTGCACCAGCTTATTTAGATTATGGTGCCCTGCAAATTGATTTAGTACAGCGTCGAGTGAGATTTCAAGGGGAGTTTATTGACTTAACGCCTCAGGAATTTAGTTTATTATACGTTTTGGCTCAAGCTGGAGGAGTACCTCTGTCTAGGTCAGAATTGCTACGACGAGCTTGGCCTGACGCTATTGATAATCCACGCACTATTGATACTCATGTTTTATCGTTGCGGAAAAAAGTTGAACTCGATCCTAGGCAACCTAGTTTAATTCAAACTATCCGTAATGTGGGATACAGATTTAACATGGAAATTTTGAATTCCAATATTCCTCAATCACCAACAAAGTTAGCTAAAGAAAGATTTAGCAATCAACGCTCAACTCTCAGTACGCAACGGGTATAGCGTAAATAAATCAATTTATAATTAAAAATTCAAAAGAAGAATCTAGTGTTTGCATTTTGAATTTTTAATTGGAGCGTAGCGATTAGCCCCACTCCTCAGAGGCTTGAGCTTCTGCGCGCGTTAAGCTTGCTCGTAAGTTAAACCAGTCTATCTCAGAGGCTGTTTGATCTGCCAACAACCGACCTTGCTCTAGGTGCAACAGTCGCGTACAAAATAACTGTGCTAGCTCTAGCTGGTGATTTACCATCAAAATCGTGGTGTGATAGGTGGGAGCCAGTTGAGTTAAGACTTCCATTAGATGGGTAGCTGTACCAGCATCTAAGGCAGAGGTAGGCTCGTCTAATAGTAAAATTTTTGGTTGGATGACTAAAGCACGTGCGATCGCTACTAGCTGTCGCTGTCCAGCCGAAAGTTGCACTTCAGTACGTCCTAACCAATCACTGGGGATATGCAGTTGTTCTATCCAATGACTAACTCGCTGCTGAATTGTCTGTTTGGGTAACCCACGCAAAACCAGTGGATAAGCCAAAGCTTGCTCAACTGTCATCCCCAAAAGCTTAGACTCTTGCAATACCAGTGTCACTACCTGACGCAACTGGACTACAGGAATTTGGCGATATTCCTGATGCTCTAGAAATATTTTGCCACTGCTAGGTTCAATCAATCGGTTGATCAGCTTAAATAACGCTGTTTTCCCCGCGCCTGCTGGACCGATAATGGCAATGCGTTCGGCTGGGAATACCTCAAAAGCAATATCCTGCAATATTGGGTAACCTTTGTGGTTCCCAGAAATTTGGGTTTTGAGCTTCGTAAACAGATTGATTTGCTCTAGCCGGAGTATGGCTTTCGGGGTGACATTATCCAAGTTCAACTTTGATTTACTTAACTTTATGCAAATGAGCAAGTATTAGATTTATTGTTCACTGATACAAGGCCGTTGAGATCGTCCAACCATCTATCAATAGTAACAATAACGTGCAACCTAGCAAAATCAGATACATCCAAGGCTGTGCTAAAGGGCGAACATCTGTAGTATCAATACCTGTCTTTGCCTGTACTTGCCTTACTAGTTGAGCAAATCCAACTACACGCATCGGCAATAAATAAGCTTTTCCTTCCTGACTGAGGAAATAATATACTATACCTCCTTGACCAGTAGTGCGAGGTTTTAACTCTTTCACCTCAGACCAGTCCAAAGACCAACCTTTACGAAAAAAACGCGGTACCCAAGCAGGGTAAGTCACCTGAATTCCCTGGTCATTTAAAATAACTCGTTCAGTCAACACCGCATACAAAGCGACTAAACCGATGCTAATTCCTAACCACAATAATGCTGGTGGTATGGCTGCATCTGTTACTTGAGCCAAAAAAGGTAATGGGACTGTGAGTGCTAAATATAAACTCAACAGCGTTATCCGAATCAACGGCGAGAGGCGAAAAACAGAAGCTGAGGTATTAACTAAGTTTGCTGTCACGGCTCAATCACGATCCTTTAGTTTAAGTTGATCTTAACTAGGAACTGGGGAGCATTCAGTCATTGATGCTAATCTGTCAAGAAGGCTTCCTAACTCTGCTGTTGATAAAATTGGCGATCGCATAGCCAAGAGTACCCCAAAGAAAATTAAGGCAAATACTTTTGCACTACACTCCAACCAGTGAGTGATACCCAAGCAAAGCCCATAAACAAAATAATATTGATACCGAGATGTAAAGCTCTAGCCCAAGGTCGGTTAGCACTAATTTGCGTAGCACTGATAGCAGAGAGCAACACTAACACTACTACTACTAGTCCAGCAACCAAGTGTGACGATTGTCCCAAGGAACCAAAATGGCCCAACGTGCCAATAATACCAATTGCCAGTAGTAGGAGCACTAAACTGACCATGCTGATGCCAATCGTATAGTGGAGCGATCGCATCCCGCCATGTCCTCTATTCAACAAGGGGAAACTAGGAGCATGTTGCGAAGTTCTGGCTTTAAACATCCAAAAGCCGGTGGTCGCTAACATTAGATATGCCAGTATGGATAACCCCATCGACCAAGCAGCTATTTTCCACAACCAAAGAAAAGAAGGCAAATTCATATCAATGATTGTAGAGCACAGAGGGCACTAGGGAAAATTAAGGGGTGATCGAAGCACAGAGGACAAATAACAACTTAAACTAATCAACAAAAAGGGTTGCTGAATTCAGCAACCTTTCATTTTGAGAAAAATTTTTTCTAATCAACGGATGCTAAACCAGCTATTGTTAAAGGTTTTGTTGTATCTTCAGTTTTTGTATTAATTGGCTGCACCATTGGTTTTTTATTAATGGAGTCTATTGCTACTTCTGAGTTGCTACCCAACTCGTAAGTACCAGGCTCGTTGATTGCAAGACGAACGCACGGAATTGTATCCGATAAAATTGCACTCGCCATCATCCCCGTATGAATCTCCATTTGAGCTTCTTGAGGGGCTTCAAACACGAGGCGCTGTCCAGGAAAGACAACCCTTTCAAAGTACCAATTAGAAATATTGGTGATGCGGGCAACCTGGATTTTGCTCGTGGCATTCATGTAGCAGCAGAGAATTTTCCCCGATTGCTCAGGTGGTAGAGGATCTAGTATTTGAGCCATAACTGCTGAGGAGCTTTACGCCACAATTTTACATTACACCAGCAAAAGTAACATTGGGCGATCCCACAAGCTGTAACTCCGACTACCAACTGCGCATTTCTGCATTATTTCTATCTAAAGATAGGTATCCAATATAAAATTTTTGTAAATATATATGCTTTTTACATAATTATACACTATATAGGAAATTTTTTATGTTGATTTTTTGATAAACATCTTGCAACTTCCTGAATCAAAATAATTAAGGGTATGGGATGGCGATGATCCCCTCAGCCATTCTTTACAGTAGAAGTGAGGTTTTTGTCTTATCTGTTCAAAGGAGTAACAGATGAGAATCATCGCTTAATGAATAAGCTCAATGTTATGGTAAAGCTATATGAAAAATATCTTCATAAAACCGCTCTGATGGCTGCCATACCTATGGTAGGCAAAGCAATTTTAGCTATGTCCAGGGGTTACTACGAGGAGGTTGACTTTACTTGAGACTGAGCTTAAATGACAAGCGCGATCAAGGAGAGCAACCAAAATCAATACATACAGTTAAACACTGACTGTTTATTTCACTTTCTTTCCTCAGAAGAACGGCAAGATGGCAGTTAAAGCAAGCACAATGGAAAATCGAATTCTTTACGTTCGCCTTCCCTGTAACCCCATCTTTCCTATTGGGGTTGTCTACCTAAGCGATCACGTACACAAACAGTTTCCTCATATCGAACAACGCATCTTTGATTTGGGCTGTGTACCACCTCTAGATTATGCCCAGGCTTTAGAACACTGTATAGATGAATTTAAACCAACACTACTGGTATTTTCTTGGCGAGATATCCAAATATATGCCCCCGTTGGTGGTCGAGGCGGAAACCCTTTACAAAACGCTTTTGAATTTTACTATGCGAAGAATCCGCTAGTAAAATTACGTGGAGCCTTAGGTGGTTTGCGAATTTTTATTGCTTACTACGTGGAATTATGGCGTAATCTAGGATTAATTAAACGCGGTTTGAAGCGCGCCCAAAAGTATGAAAAAGCTGCCCGTGCAGTTGTAGGTGGGGGTGCAGTTAGTGTATTTTACGAACAGTTGGGTAAAAGCTTACCTCAAGGGACAATTATCTCTGTAGGTGAAGGAGAAACCCTGTTAGAAAAATTTTTAAGTGGCAAAGAGTTTCGCGATGAACGCTGCTATGTAGTTGGAGAGACTCAACCACGACAACGGTTAATTCACGAACAACCCACTCCCTTAGAAAAAGCTGCCTGTAAGTACGACTATATTGAAACCATCTGGCCAGAATTTAACTACTATCTGCAAGGGCAAGACTTCTACATTGGCGTTCAAACTAAACGCGGATGTCCTCATAACTGCTGTTATTGTGTTTACACTGTGGTTGAAGGCAAACAAGTACGCATTAACCCAGCAGATGAAGTTGTCGCTGAGATGCGTCAATTGTACGATCGCGGCATTCGCAATTTCTGGTTTACCGATGCTCAATTCATCCCCGCTAGGAAATTTATTGACGATGCAGTAGAACTTTTACAAAAAATCGTTGATTCCGGCATGACAGACATCCACTGGGCAGCATACATCAGAGCCGACAACCTGACACCCCAGTTATGCGATTTGATGGCAAAAACCGGGATGAACTACTTTGAAATCGGTATTACCAGTGGTTCTCAGGAACTTGTGCGGAAAATGCGGATGGGGTATAACCTACGAAACGTCTTGCAAAACTGTCGTGATTTAAAAGCAGCTGGTTTCAATGACTTAGTTTCCGTCAATTATTCCTTTAACGTAATTGACGAACGTCCCGAAACTATACGCCAAACCATCGCCTACCACCGCGAACTAGAACGGATATTTGGCGCAGATAAAGTCGAACCTGCCATATTTTTTATTGGACTACAACCCCATACCCACTTAGAAGAATATGCCTTCAAACAAGGCATCCTCAAACCAGGGTACAATCCCATGAGCTTGATGCCGTGGACAGCCAAAAAACTTCTCTGGAACCCCGAACCTTTGGGTTCATTTTTTGGGGAAGTTTGCTTGCAAGCTTGGCAACAGAACCCCAATGACTTTGGCCGTGAAGTCATGAAAATATTAGAAGAGAAATTAGGATGTGCTGATTTAGAAGAAGCACTTTCTGCACCAATGGAGAAAAACGAGAAACAGCTGCTAGGTGTTTGATAACTCATATGGGGTAAGCTTCTTGCTTACTCCTGTGAAGATAGGTAAAAACGAACCTAAATTTAAGCAAAGTTTCTCAGAAACACCCTCACCCTTAGTAAACTTGCGCGATCGCTCAAATCACTTATCACAGTTCTCAAGAGCAATTGCGATCGCTTGCTCAAAATAATGATCATCACACTCTACCGCATCCGAGTTTAATTTTGTGTAGTCCAGATGGGGATACTACTCTTCCATATAATCTGGCTGAATAGCGATCGCTTACTTTCGGTTATCAAGGGCTGATTCGGATGTTGAGCAATTAAATTGTTCTCGTAACCCAAGTAAAATAACGACTTAAGCTTTTGACGCGATTTCACGAAAACCTCCTTTGCTCAAGAGGCAAATTTTGCCAATTGCGGTGAATACAGTTTTTCTTTCCCCATTCCGGCAAATTGATACACTAATTAATAAATATCAGTACTTGTGGTCTGTAGCGTAATTCGTACCTCAAAAAGTAAACTTAAAAGAGTTATAGACACAGATTTAAGATTCTTCATCTTCTCCTCCGCTTCTGCGGTGCATTTAATTAAATCCCATGTTAGAAGGCTCTATACTCCAACAGTTAGAAAGTATTCATCGCCATAGTGCTAGACCAGTTCGATTCGGGGTGTACTACAAAAATACCCTAGTTGCCTTGTGTCATGCCTTGGAAGACCACATTCTCAAAGACGATAGTAAACCCTTAGTGATCACTGCCTTCCAACAGGGTAAATGGTATCTCCAAGAAGCAGAACGATATGCAGACATCGCCCAGCACAGCGATGAGATTGTAATTATGGCTGCCGCTGATGCTGGCTTTGCCGAACATCCTACAAGCTTACTACCCAATGTAGACTTAGTAGCTTTAGATCCAGGCGACCCAGTGGCTCAGGAGTGGCATTTAATTATTCTCTCATCCAATTACACAGCAATGGTGATTTGTCAAGAATTATCAGAAGCTGATTATGGCAGCGCCGGAATACCTGGATCAGACTTAGAGCGTAAATTTTATGGCTTATGGACATTTGAGCCAGAGTTAGTTCGAGAAACAGCAGAATTAGCGATCGCCCATATTAGACCATACAATCCAGAACTAGCGAACCAGCTGACCGCCCATAAAGATTCGATTCAGCCTAGTCTTGTTACACCAGAAGACTTGAGTGCAGTTGTCTCCCTTGTGGTAGATTACCTCCAGACTGGCCAGGACAATTTATCTCTTCCCACAGCACTGCGTCAACAAGTACTAGACCGCAACCTAATTTCCAACGAAATCCAGGCATTCTTGCGGATGGCGCAGTTAATGGATCTGGCGGATATTAACAACCCAATGGCAGCAGCAGAAGTCGTAGCCTTAGCAGAAACGATGGGGCAGCTGTTAAATCTCCCTGCATGGCAGATTAAAAGATTGCGCCTTGCCGCCTTGCTGCACCGCATAGATCCCCTACAGAAAGCAGAAAGCGTACTCATACCTGGTACTTCTACCCGTTACCAAGCAGATGCTCCCAGTTCTCCCTTAAGCTGTCCCTTAGTCAGGGGAGCACAAGTACTGCGAACCATGCCAAGGTTGCGAGCAGTTGCTCAAATTATTACTCATCAAACCGAGTGGTGGAACGGTACAGGAGAACCAGCAGGTTTAGCAGGAGATGAAATTCCTTTAGAGTCCAGAATTTTGGCCTTAGCCGCAGATTTTCAGTGGCGAGTAAATCAGAAAAAATCATCTCCAATAAGTCGGGAAGAAATTTTTACTCAAGCTTTGGATGAGTGCAGACTACAACAATCAACCCGCTTTGACCCTAAACTGGTAGATATCCTGACTTTGTTAGTCATGGGTTTGCAACAAGGACTCGACTTACCCTTAATAGAAGCCAAAGTCAGTGCTGGCATGTGGCTAATTGATTCCCGATGGGATAGTCAAAGCAAGACTAGTGAGGAGATTGGTACTTACCCACAATGAATATCGAAGCCATTAGATTAGGAAACATCAAACAACTCCCAGGAGCAGATTTAGAAGACGAGGAACTCTGCCAACTTGATTTAAGCCGTATCAATCTTGCCGGCGCTACCCTTGTCGGCACCAATTTCACTGGTTCTAAACTCGAAGGTGGGCATTTAGAAGGTGCGAATTTGATGGGGGCCAATCTCCAAGCAACTGACTTGCGGGCGAACCTCATGGGAGCAAACCTGATGCAAGCAGATTTAACAGGTGCTGACTTGCGCGGTAGCAACTTGCGCGGTGCTAACTTTATGGGTGCGACACTCAGCGATGTGGCTTTGGCGGGTGCTTTCTTGAGTGGTGCCAATTTGATGAACGTAAATTTGCAAGGTGTTGATTTGCGGAGTGCTGACTTGCGCGGTGCTAACCTGACGGGAGCAAATCTCAAAGGTGCAGACTTGACACGTGCTGATTTGCAAGGGGCGTTGTTAAGTGAGGCAAACCTTGAAGAAGCAGACTTACGCGGGGCAAACTTGGCAGGAGCGAATTTTAGTGGTGCAAATTTATTGTGTGCAGAATTGGAAGGTGCGAATTTGAATGGCGTTAATTTGGATAGAGCCTGTGTGGTAGGAACAGTGGTGGAGAGAGTTTGATGAGAAGTAGAAAAAGCACAGTGTTTTGAACGCTGTTAATTTGAGATGGGTAACTGGTTTTTCCAATTACCCATCTTTAATTGTTCGCCCCCGCATCCAGAAAGCGAGTAGACTCATAAACAATACCCCCATCACACCTTGCAAGGGATTATTATTCACTCCGGTCACCCAATCAGGAACTCGACCAGAATATTTGATTAATTCTCCAATATTAATAATGTAGTAGCCCCAAACTAAACCACCATGCAAACCAATGGGTAAACCAAGGCGTCCTCTACGCCAGAACTTTCCCCATACCTGCGTTAACCCTAATAGTACTAAAGCTGGGAATTGCGGCAGTGTGTGAATAATTGCCTCGAGTGGTTTAATAAAATGCAATCCTGCAAATAAAATCCCATCTGTCCATAATGCCACACGTGGGCTGTAATTCCGTTGTAATTCATTCAACAACCAGCCTCGGAATAACAATTCCTCAGCGAAACCTACACCTGAACCTACGATTAAACCCTCTAAAACTACTTTTAGTAGAAAACTATGAGGTTGTTGCCACACTAACAAACCTAGAGAACCTTGTAATCCAAATAACGTCAACACACTAATTAGCCCAATAGCCAAGCCACGCAGTAAATCGACGCCGTTTTGCCTAGAAATTTCTAAACCATAATGCCGTAGTATGTGAGGTTCCTGATAGACGTACTTACCCCATAACTTCAATAGAAAAATAAACTCTACATATAGCAATACCATAGTCACAATACTTACTAAGTTAGAATCATGTACCAGTAAGTAAATTGGGAAAGTAAAGGGCAACCATAACAATAACAAAGTCAAAATGAAACAACCCAGCCTAATAGGGGCAGGGCGTTGAGCTAGATGGACAAGATTTAGTTTCATGCAAAATGTAAGTCAATAGTTACAAGTCAATATTCTAGATTGAGACTTATAACTAATGACGGCTGACTATTCATCAGGTTCAATTGTGCTACTCAAACCATGACTTTTCAAAGTTTCACAGTAGAACTCAGCATGTTCCTGAGCACAAGTAATAACTAAAGCTAGCCCGTTAGTATGGGCTTCCATCATAATGCTAACAGCCTGGGGCTGGGTAATGCTCGGCACTGTGGTCATTAGTACCTGTACCACGTACTCCATAGGGTTGTAGTCGTCATTATGGAGCAAAACGCGATACCGAGGCGCGAGCTTACGGGTTGTGGAACGCTTCTCAATGGTTTCGACTGACACTGCTCTTTGCTCTTTTTTCGTTTATTTACTACAACGAAGCCTCTGTCCAGCGATCGCTTAACAGTTATTCACCTATTCTATAGCATTTACATACAGATGCTGTGGCAGCAAAATTTTTTCCTGCCTGGGGTTGATTGGGACAATACGAAGTAAATGCTTGAGAAATTTATGTCTAAAACATCACAGGTTTAATAGTGATAGCTTAATGTTGCCGCAGTTTTCTCTCAGCATAGCGCACTCTCAGTTTTAACATTAAGAAAACTACAATATTATCATTGCCGCCCTAAGCTGCGTGATTATGGACATGAGCCTAAACTTTCAACCAGGACAAATTGTGTCTTTAAAGCATGGCGACATGAATTTATATGCAGAAGTCATTCAAGTCGTGGTTTCGCGCCAGTTATGCTGGGTACGTCCTTTAGTGCTGGTCAATTTCATCCCAGAAGCACCAAATATAACTGACCTGCGAGATGCGTCTGATTTACTATGGCCGATAAATTTATTTTGTCCAGCCCTAGATACAGAAGTTATTACGATCTTGAGTCAGGTTTTAGTGAAAGAACCAAAAACTGAACCTGACTCAGCTACTAAGCAGCAACTCCATCAGTTTATTAACTTGGTCTGGCAAGCATACCAAGATACTAATGATCCGAATACGATTTATGGTACATAAATAAATTTACTGCTATGGCAAATACACTTAGATAAAAGCCGAGATTTTAGCTGTAGCGAATGTTGGCATCCTTGAGGCGTTGAATTGCTTCGTGCATTCGCTCATCAGGAATAGTGAGGGCAATCCGAAAAAAGCCTTCTCCAGCTGCACCATAACCGTTACCTGGAGGCACAAGAATGCCACATTTGTCAAGTAGCAGTGTCACAAATTCTGTTGAGGTATACCCTGGAGGAACAGGTACCCAGACGTAAAGAGTCGCTTGCGGAGGCTGAATTGGCCAACCCAGAGATTGCAGCCCTTTGACAATAATGTCCCGGCGATTTTGGTACACCGAAATTACAGATTGCAGTTCTGCATCATCAGTAGAATAAGCTGCGATCGCACATGCTTGAATTGCCTTAAATACCCCAGAATCGACATTACTTTTGACCTGTACTAAACCTTTAATACCAATGGCATTTCCCACTACAAAACCAATTCGCCAGCCCGTCATATTGTACGACTTTGACAGACTGTGAAACTCAATCGCCACATCCTTAGCACCTGGAACCTGTAGTACACTAGGCGGTTTATAGCCGTCGTATGCCATTTCTGAGTAAGCATTGTCATGACACAGCAAAATATTGTACTGCTTGCAGAAAGCTACCAATTCCTCAAAAAATTCTAGTGTCGCCAGTGCCCCTGTAGGATTATTAGGATAGTTAATCCACAACAGTTTTGCTTTCCGGGCAACCTCTTCAGGAATTGCATTCAGGTTAGGTAAAAATTGATTTTCTGCCTTTAGAGGCATGGTAAAAGGCTCACCACCAGCAAATAACGTCGAAGTCCGATAAACGGGGTAACCAGGATCTGGTATGAGCGTATAATCTCCAGTTTCTACAAAGGCTAAGAAAGTATTGTGAATCGCTTCCTTAGAACCAATAGAAGAAACAACCTCTGTATTCGGATTCAACCCAGCTACTCCAAACCGACGTTCCATCCACTTCGCTGCTGCCTCTCGGAATTCTTGAGTACCTTGATAAGGTGGATAGTTGTGGGTGGAAGCGTCATTTATCGCCTCGTGCATTACCTGGAGTATATGAGTTGGAGTCGGTTTATCTGGATCGCCCACCGCCAAATTGATAATATCAACTCCCTTGGCTACAAGTTCATTCCCTTTGCGGTTAATCTCAGCGAACAGATAGGGAGGAATTTTGTCTAGGCGTTTAGCGAACTGCATGGTGAATTGTTACTAATGCAAATGTTGATGCTCATTAGCACAGTTTACGCCACAGGAGGGAACGAAATATTCAACTTGTAGAAAAATACCTACGATGGCTCAGCCTAGTTATTAGTACTGAAATCTTGCCAAGATTATGTTAATAATCCTTAAGTTATATAACTCTAGGTAGAGATAAAAGTTGCTATGTTGAGTGATAGTTTATTACTATCCTAAGCTTGGAACTAACTTAATTCGGCCAGCATCCATCTCTGCCATTAATAATTCCAGAGCTTCATAATCAACATCAGATATGTAGCCTAATTGTGTCAATTCTGAATTGATTTCATTTTCAATTTCAGGGGTTAATTTTTTAATATCAAGCGCTTTTTCTACCAATTGACGAATAGCGTGTCTAGTTCTCATAAAAGATCAGCCAATTTGTATTTGCTATTAATTATCCAAGATATAGTTTGGTATAAAAAGTGATCCAAACACTCATATACTTGTGATTTAGATCACAAGTATGTTTAAATGATTATTCCCTAAAAAACTCAACATTTGCCGCTGTCACAGGTATAATCTAGGGAATATTACCTAATAGCTGAGCTTAGTTTAAATCAGACTGAACTTTAGATAAAGTAGCTCTCTCCGCATAGCTACGGATGTTGATTTTGCTCTTTGGCTTGCTATGTTGATTGTTTTTTAACTGCTCGAAAAAAAATGTATATATACATACATTTTAAACGGTATTTATGACAATCTTTAAACAGAGGTACAAAAGCGATAAAGATTCAGCAAAGAAACCTCAGACAAATGGTCGATGTTATGAAAAAAAGTTTATGTTCAAATAAATCTAAGCTTTACGGTTCAATAACTTTAATTAGGATTTCATTATGCAAGCGGTACTTAAATGTCCAAAAATTACAGTTATTCGTCCCCAAGGTTGCCTAAATGCCGCCAACGCTTTGGAATTTGAACGGGATCTAACTACAGCGTTGGCACAAGATGATACTTCTATCTTGTTAGTGGATTTAGCGGCAATAGAATCCTTAGACAGCGCAGGTTTAATGGCATTAGTATCTGCACTCAAGCTAGCTGGGAGTTTAGGACGAAGTTTGCGGCTGTGCTCTGTTTCTGCGTCAATTAGAATTATTTTTGAATTGACACAACTCGATAAGGTATTTGAGATTGTTTAAGGTAACCCGGAGTAGCAGCATAAACTGATGCAGGCGAGGAATGCTGCTATATATTAGGGTTGGAACAAATATGTAACAGAATGGTAAGTTGCCGCAAACAATTCTGTGGAAAGACCTAATCAATGCTATGGTTGGAGGTGAGTAGCTGTAATTAAGTGAGCTAGAAGATAGCACAGTGGCTGTTGCAGTTGAAAAATTAATCACATCGGATATTTTAAAGCCAGCGCGTTACCTAGGTAATGAGCGCTTAGCAGTACACAAACCTTGGGAAACAGCAACAATACGCTGGGTATTAACCTATCCAGAAGTATATGAAGTTGGATCATCCAACCTAGGGCATATCATTCTCTATAACATTCTGAACGCCCAGCCGCGGCAGTTATGCGATCGCGCTTACCTACCTGGACCAGACTTGTCAGCTAAACTACGCCAAACAAATACACCTTTGTTTGCAGTAGAATCTAAACGCTGGCTAAGAGAATTCGATATTTTAGGCTTTAGTCTCAGTTATGAACTGGGAGCAACCAATATTCTAGAAATGTTGGATTTGGCAGGTATACCCTTAACATGGCAAGAACGGACACAGGGGAATTACCCCTTAATTTTTGCTGGAGGACAAACGGCAACCTCAAATCCTGAACCTTACGCTGACTTCTTCGACTTTGTAGCCTTGGGAGATGGTGAAGAACTATTGCCAGAAATTGGCTTGGTTTTGGAAGAAGGCAAACAAGCAGGATTTAACCGGAAACAATTGCTGCTGGACTTGGCACAGATACCTGGGGTATATGTTCCCCAGTTTTATCAAATGGTAGAGGATGGTTCAGTTCATCCTTTAGTGTCAGATGTACCGAAACGAATTCTGCGCCGAGTAGCTATACCCATCCCAGCTTATTCCATTGGCCTAGTTCCCTATGTAGAAACAGTACACGATCGCTTGACAATTGAAATTCGGCGTGGTTGTACTCGTGGTTGTCGCTTCTGTCAACCAGGAATGCTGACTCGGCCAGCAAGGGATGTAGCTCCAGAAAAGGTAGTAGAAGCAATTGAAGCGGGAATGCGAGCGACTGGTTACAATGAGTTTTCTTTGCTGTCCCTGAGTTGTTCGGATTATTTATCCCTCCCAGCAGTAGGGATGGAAATTAAAAATCGTTTAAAAAATGAAAATATTACCCTGTCTCTCCCTAGCCAACGGGTAGACAGATTTGATGAAAATATTGCTAACATCCTTGGTGGTACAAGGCAAGGAGGGCTGACTTTTGCCCCAGAAGCTGGAACCCAGCGAATGCGGGACATTGTCAATAAAGGACTCACTAATGAAGAACTGCTACGGGGTGTAAAAACAGCCTGGGAGAAAGGTTGGGATAAAATCAAGTTGTATTTTATGATTGGCTTACCTGGTGAGACAGATGCCGATGTAGTAGGCATTGCAGAAACGGTAAGCTGGTTACAGCGAGAGTGTCAGACAAAAGGCAGAAGGCCTCTAAACTTTAATTTGACAATTTCTAACTTTACTCCCAAGCCCCACACACCCTTCCAATGGCACTCGGTTTCTACATCTGAATTTGAGCGGAAGCAAAAGCTGCTCAGGCAAGAATTTCGGCGGATAAAAGGAGTAAAGCTGAATTTTACTGATATCCGCATTTCAGCAATGGAAGACTTTATAGGTAGAGGCGATCGCAGTTTAGGGAAGGTAGTACGCCGTGCTTGGGAGTTGGGTGCAGGCATGGATTCTTGGTATGAAAGTGTAGATAAAGCGTTTGCAGCTTGGGGGTCTGCCATCGCTGAAGCCGGTTTAGATTGGAAATACCGTCAAGTAGAAAAGGGTAAATGGAATCTGTTTCACAAAGAAAACACGGGGAGAGAGGAACACACAGACACGGAGAGCTATATCCCTGCGTCCCCGCATCTTTCCGTATCTTTATCTCCTGACACCGCCCTTGATACTTCCTTACCTTGGGACCACATTGATACGGGAATTGACAAAAACTGGCTGAAGCAAGATTTACAACGTGCCCTAGAAGCCGCAATAGTACCAGACTGTTCTTTTGATGGTTGTTCTCATTGTGGTGTCTGTGGTGTAGATTTTGGACATAATATCGTCATCGAGCCGCCTACTGTTCCAAAATTTGCTGGTGAATTTGTCCCTAATACAAACAAAGTGCAACGCTTGCGTGTCTGGTTTGGCAAACAGGGAGACATGGCTTTGGTCAGCCATTTAGATTTGCTTCGCTTATTTGACAGAGTGATGCGCCGAGCAGGCTTGCCAGTGGCTTTTACTGGTGGGTTTCATCCTACTCCGCGTATTTCCGTAGCTAATGCATTAGCTTTGGGCGCTACTAGCAGGGGTGAAATAGTTGATTTTGAGTTAACTCAGCCAGTGGATATGGAAACTTTCCGAGGACATCTAGTTCGGGAGTTGCCCACAGACATCCCTATATATAATGTCGTTGAATTGGATTTGAAAGCTCCAGCAGCTAGCCAAGCGATTGTGGCAGCAGAATATTTAATTACTGTGTCAGCAATTGGGGCAGCAACACCTGCACAATGGCAAAACTGGATCGAGCAAATTCAAGCTAAAGACGAATTTAGATGGGAACAAATCACCAAGTCAGGTAAAAGCCAATTGGTAAATCTGCGCGATCGCTTGTTTGAACTTGAATTAGTCACAACCAACGATACTCAAGCCGATTCAACAGCTATCCTGCGTTATGTGGGTAGCTGTCGTCCTGATGGTGTACTATTGCGTCCTGAACAAATTCTGTTTATGCTAGAAATAGTAGCTGGCTTAGAGTTTAATCTCTCGCATATCCAGCGCAATCGGCTAGTTTTGGGTATATAATCCATCAAGGGCAGCTTGCTAGTAGTTGCCTTGATGGAACACATCGTGGGAATTGATTTTTGGTAAGGTTGCGTTAGAATGAGATGAAGAGAAATTTTCTGGCGCTGCATTGATTCAGCTGGTTCACTACCCTGTCAGGGGGAAAAGCAAAGATATTTGAGTGCAACTTCTAGGATTTTATCCCAGATAAACTGAGGCAGGTTAAAGAACACACTCTCTCTGTAGCTACCTAGTGAATTAGTAACTTACAACAGGCTCCGTCGGCAACTCTTCCTCTATGCTTTTAAAACAACTGCTGAATACCTAATCCCTATATGGTGAGGGTATAGCATCAAAAATCAACCATAGATGGTTGGTTCAATTGCTTAAACATATGCAGCCTTTGTGAAATAATCAGGCGTTTAAACGCTTTTTTCCGTATCAATAGCTCTTTAACTCTGAGCTTAGATTCACAATTATTATTACCAGCCGCACCTTTTGGGGTTTGCAGGGGAGACAGGCACAATAAACCTCCTTTACCCATCGGTGCCGCCAATTTTTGAGGGAATTGAATGCCAAAGCAAATTATCATCGCGGAACAGCATCAGATTGCTGCTGTATTTTCTGAAGATCAAATACAAGAACTTGTTGTAGCCACAGGTCATCACCAGATTGGTGATATCTACTTAGGTGTAGTAGAAAATGTATTACCTGGTATAGATGCAGCTTTTGTAAATATTGGCGACCCAGAGCGCAACGGTTTTATTCATGTGACTGACTTAGGACCCTTAAAGCTCAAACGCACAGCAGCAGCAATTACAGAATTATTAGCACCACAGCAAAAAGTTTTGGTGCAAGTGATGAAAGAGCCAACGGGGACAAAAGGACCAAGGCTCACAGGTAACATTACTATGCCAGGACGCTATGTAGTACTCATGCCCTATGGCAGGGGTGTGAATTTGTCTCGGCGAATTAAAAGTGAAAGTGAACGTAATCGCTTGCGGGCACTGGCAATTTTGATTAAACCCGCAGGGATGGGTTTACTAGTGCGCACGGAAGCGGAAGGTAAGCCAGAAGAAGCAATTATTGAAGATTTAGAAGTATTGCAAAGGCAATGGGAAGCAATTCAACAGGAAGCCCACTCCACCCGTGCCCCAGCATTGCTCAATCGGGATGATGATTTTATTCAGCGCGTGTTGCGAGATATGTACGGCGCGGATGTAAATCGAATTGTTGTCGATTCAAGTACTGGTTTGAAACGGGTAAAACAGTATTTGCAAAACTGGAGTGGAGGTCAAACACCGCAGGGATTGTTAATTGACCATCATCGTGATCGCTCTCCAATTTTAGAATACTTCCGCATCAATGCCGCCATTCGAGAAGCCCTAAAACCAAGGGTAGACTTACCTTCTGGAGGCTACATCATTATTGAGCCTACTGAAGCATTAACGGTCATAGATGTTAACTCTGGCTCATTTACACGTTCGGCAACAGCGAGAGAAACAGTACTGTGGACAAACTGTGAAGCTGCTACAGAAATTGCCCGTCAGATGCGTCTACGGAATATCGCTGGGGTGATCGTTGTAGATTTCATTGATATGGAATCGCGTCGCGATCAACTGCAAGTTCTAGAGCACTTTAACAAAGCACTGAAAGCGGACAAAGCTCGTCCTCAAATTGCTCAACTCACCGAGCTGGGTTTAGTAGAACTAACCCGTAAGCGTCAAGGTCAAAATATTTACGAATTATTTGGTGACACTTGCCCTACTTGTGGTGGTTTAGGACATACAGTGCGTCTGCCTGGAGAAACTGAAAGCAGATTGCCAACACCAACAGAAATTCCTGAGCGTTTTGTATCTCTGCCTCATAGGGAAACACGAGAAACACGAGAACCACGAGAACCACGTCTGCCAGCCGCCCGCACTTCGGAGCCACGGGAAACTTACGATGGATTTGGGGAATCATTCGATACCGAGTCTGACTTGGGTGCCCTGAATCTCATGAATCATCCCAGTTATCAAGAACTTAGCGATCATAACAAGCGCCGTACCCGTACCCGTCGTAGTCGGATTGGCATTGGTGGACCGAATGGCAAAGATGAATCTCGGGTTGTTAACAATCCACTAACGTTTGGCAACGAGCCAGATTTGGATATTGATGCTGATAGTGAACTAGCTACAACACCAGAAATACCTGCACCGAGCCTGAGCAAACAAGGGTGGAGTGAAAGAGTAGAGCGAACTAAAGTTACCAAAGCAGAACCAGTCAAACCAGTGGTAGAACCACCGGAGATTAGGACTGTAGAAATGACGCTAGAGGAGCAGGATGTTTTTGCTTTAATGGGAGTTTCTCCCTTAGTGAAGCTAGAACGAGAAGTAAAAAATCCCAAGTCTGTGATTATTAATATTATTCAACCTGGGCAGCTTCCAACTCCGTCTAGTGAATCGGCTTTAGATGCAACTAGCTTTGAGAGAACCAGCAGCGAAGTTAGTGTGGTCAAACTACCTACACCACAACTTGATCTAGAACAGAAATCTTCACCTCAACCAGTATCTTCACCTCAACCAGTAATTGAACCATCAGGATTCACCGTGATCGCGGATGAAAGTGAAGCCAATAGCGCTTCTTCTGCTAGTCGTCGCCGTCGTCGGCGCTCTTCTGCGGTAGACGAAAGCACCTCTACCATAGAAGATAGTTAACTTTAATGATGATGGAGACAGAGCAAACTGCCGCAGATATTTGGTCGTTTCAACCCCAAAGCGAACTCAATTGGCTGGAGTTGTCTGCCTTATCAGGGACTTCAGGGATGGCGGGTGTAGATGAAGTGGGACGAGGTGCTCTGTTTGGCCCTGTGGTTGCGGCAGCAGTCATACTACCAGATCGTGCTTGGACAGAACTGGTAGCGGCTAAAATTAAAGATAGTAAAAAGCTGTCTAGTTCTCGCAGAACACAACTAGCACAACAAATTTGTGCATTAGCAGTAGATTGGAAGATTGGCTTCGCTTCCACTGCTGAAATCGATCGAATAAACATTTTGCAAGCAACACTGTTGGCAATGAAGCGGGCTGTGCTAAAACTGAACGTACAGCCTGCACTCTGCTTAATTGATGGTAATCAGTCGATAAAAGACTTGTTACTACCGCAACAAACAATAGTCAAAGGAGACGAGCGATCGCTAAATATTGCCTCAGCTAGTATTGTGGCTAAGGTTTGGCGGGATGAGCTAGTGCTGCGCCTAGCATCAAAGTACCCAATGTACGATCTTACACGTAACAAGGGTTATGGTAGCCAAAAGCATTTACTAGCGCTGCAAGAATACGGACCCTCACCCCTGCACCGCAAGTCTTTTCGTCCTTGCCAAATTAAATGCTGAAGAGCCACTGAGTTCTTCGGCTTTCATGGCTTAGAAATTGTCTAAGGGAGCTTTCGTTACGCCAAGCCTTGGTTAGCTATTAAAAGGTAAGAGTCCCAACCGTGTTATGTAATTTTGGATTTTAGATTGAGATTGTATCCGTTGCTATCATTTTTTACATTGGTATTACTTGATGCTAAACCATCAAAGAATTACTCTATATTCAAGATTGGCAACTCTACACTGTCATCATTAAGCCCTTGTTCTGTTGTTTGGATGATCACCCAACGGCGATAATCTGCTAGGAGTTGATGTAACAGTCGTTGCTTGACTGTCAATAGTACACTCTTGAGTAAACCATTACCAGTAGCCTCTAAAATTGGTTTGGGAGTGAAGGAAAATGGCGGTGGTAGCTCCACTTGTACTTCTAAATCGGCTTTACCCTGCAGGCGAGTCCCTGTGCTGTGTTGAGATGGTGATAAATTCCCTTTTAAATTTAGAGCAAAACGTTGATTGATATACTCGAAACCTAAAATTTCACAACCTACAGATTGCAAATTTATAGTTCCATTAGATTCTGCCCAAACTCTCATGTCTACAGTTGGTTGAATACTCAGTGACATAAAACTTAGAGGACGCATTTTCAATCGAAATACTTCCTCAGAAAGTTGCTGAATGCGATTAGTATCAACCAAAGCATTAACTAGACGTTGAGGCTGACGCAAGTAGTGCTGAATGGGAATAGGCTGTTTAGGAACAGCTATTTCCACCGATTGAGAGGCCGTAAACCGGATAGGCATGAGTAAATAAATATGTATGTTGTTTAATTTTAATATTTTTTAATAAATTAAATTTACTTGCATAAAAGTTTAAATTTTTTGAATTATAAAAATTATTTTTGCTCATTAGCGATAGTTTATGAGCAAAAACTTGATAATCTCATTACTATCTTTAGTTAGAAAAATTTTTAATTACTAATTAAAACTATTTATTGACAAGAGATAAATAATATGTACACAAATAGGTACTGCCAAATAGTAAAATGATTCATCAATCCTGCGAAAGATTTAGCAACAGTTTACAAGCAATCTATATGCAGAAAACTGCTTTTGGCAGCGCGTAATTTGCCCAAAGCAAAAATCATAACTCTGTAACTTTTCTTTCCAAATCAAAATCGTACCTAAAAGCTAAAAACATGACATTATCGATCGCACATTTGGGTCCTCCTGGAACTTACACAGAGCAAGCAGCCGTTTTTTATGTTAACTGGCTAAAGCAAACAACAGGAATTGAAGCTACTTTATGCCCTTATCCCAGCATTGCCCAATCACTCCAAGCCGTTGCTCAAGGAAAGACCCAGTTAGCGGTTGTGCCAGTGGAAAATTCTCTTGAAGGCAGTGTGACCATGACAATGGATACGCTGTGGTTGTTAGATAGTTTGCGAATTCAGTTAGCTTTGGTCTTGCCCATTTCCCATACCTTAATTTCCTGCGCGACGAGTTTAGATAGCATTAAAACTGTTTATTCACATCCACAAGCTTTGGCACAATGTCAAGGATGGTTAGAGCAGTATCTCCCCACTGTACAGCTGATTCCTAATAATTCTACAACCGAAGCATTGCAGCTACTCAAGCAAGACATCACATCTGCTGCGATCGCATCTATTAGAGGAGCTGAACTCTACAACCTACCTACACTTGCTATTGGTATAAACGATCATCCAGAAAACTGCACCCGCTTTTGGGTGGTAAGTCAAGCTCAGACAGATAATTCACAGCACAGATCTTCGACAACCAGTACTCATACCTCGCTAGCTTTTAGTTTGCCTGCTAATCTACCTGGAGCACTTGTCAAAGCCTTGCAGATATTTGCACAACTAGAAATGAACCTCAGTCGAATTGAATCTCGCCCGACAAAGCGCTCTCTAGGAGAATATTTATTTTTCATCGATCTAGAAGCAGATGCCACTACGATAAAAATGCAATCTGCTTTGGCAGAACTAAAAACTTACACAGAAATATTAAAAATTTTTGGCAGCTATAATATTCTACCGATCACAATTTAACAGTCAGTTGACTAGATAACTTATAATTTCTGGTTAAATGTGTCTTTAAGAACGGTACGCGCTGCCAAGTGATTCCGAGTAGAAGTCAAGATTTCTGATTCCCGTTCTAAACGAGCAGCAGTATCTCGCATTTCCAATAATGACTGCTGCTCTGCGGCAACACCATAAAGGTTACTTGCTACCCAATAAGATAGCTCTGTAGGTAAATCAGGTACATCTTCTGGCAATTCAATATTTTGTTCAGTTAACTTAGCTGAAAGACGCACAACATCTCGCAACAGTTGTTCTACCTCAGAAGCTAAAGGCCGCAAATCTTTTGCTGGTGGCTGATCTTCAATCCACTCAACTAGAGCTACTCGATACGGTTTTTCGCGAATGTACTCTAAAACACGGAATCTTTGTTGTCCTAAAGTTAACATCTTCAACCGATCATCTGGCAACCGCTGGTAATGAATAATCTCTGCACAACAACCAACGTTTGCAATAGTACCTTTGACTGGATCGACCATCAAAACACCAAATCGGCGATCGCTTTCTAGAATCGTGTTCATCATGATTCGGTAGCGAAATTCAAATATGTGCAGGGGTAATGGTCTGCTAGGAAAAAGAACTACATCAGGTAACGGGAACAGAGGTAGTTCGCGAACAGCAATTCTAGAAGAGGATGTCATAGTTACTTAGGTATAAATATAATCTTTAAGATTTAAAATTCTCTGCTTCTCCCGTAATTTGTTTACATTCTATCATTTGTTTTCTAGCTAATAAAAAGCCCTGAGATAGATTCTTCAGGGCAATGTAAATCTTGATACTAATAAAAGGCATCTGCCCATTGCCACTAGTCATCTGTTTAGGTACTAATAACTAATGACTAATGGCTTTAAAGTTTAACTTCGATGTCTACACCTGATGGGAGATCCAACTTCATTAGCGCATCAATAGTTTTAGAAGAAGGTTGATAAATGTCAATAATCCGGCGATGGGTGCGAGTTTCAAAGTGTTCTCGGGAATCTTTATCTACGTGAGGCGATCGCAGCACACAATAAATCTTACGTTTTGTTGGTAAAGGAATCGGCCCTATAGCTGTGGCGTTAGTGCGGTTAGCTGTGTCTACAATCTTCTCGCAAGATGTATCCAATAAGCGACGGTCAAAAGCTTGTAAGCGAATTCTAATTTTCTGCTGCTGTAGAGTTGCCATCTTTAGTTTTCTAGGTTCTGATTAATTTAAGAGAATGGATATTGAAGAATAGATATTTCTTCAAGAAAGGGAAGAGAAAGGAGCAGAGACTTATTGTGCCATCTCTGCTCCTTTTTATTAGGACTAAAAAGTGCTATTTGAGGATCTTAGAAACAACACCAGCACCGATAGTACGACCACCTTCACGAATGGCAAAGCGCATTCCTTGCTCAATTGCGATCGGGTTGATCAATTCTACAGTCATCTTGATGCGATCGCCGGGCATGACCATTTCTGCTTCACTGCCATCATCGGAGGTAAAAGCTTTGATAGTGCCGGTTACATCTGTTGTTCGTACGTAGAACTGGGGACGATAGCCAGAGAAAAATGGGGTTTTCCGACCACCTTCTTTTTCTGTCAGAACGTATACTTCACCTTCAAATTGAGTATGAGGTGTAATCGAACCAGGTTTAGCTAATACCATACCCCGTTCAATATCTGTTTTTTGGATACCGCGCAGTAGTACACCTGCGTTATCCCCAGCCATACCTTCTTCGAGGCTCTTCTTGAACATTTCAATCCCGGTTACGGTGGTGTTCCGGGTGTCTCTAATGCCCACCAGCTCTACAACATCACCGACCTTCACTTTACCGCGTTCAATCCGACCTGTAGCAACAGTACCACGACCTGTGATGGAGAACACGTCTTCTACCGCCATTAGGAAGGGTTGGTCAACAGCCCGTTCTGGAGTAGGGATGTAGGAGTCTACAGCGTCCATCAGTTCGTAGATTTTATCTACCCACTGATTTTCACCACGCTGAGTCTTAGGATTCTTGGTCATTGCTTCTAAAGCTTGTAGACCCGATCCTTTGATAATGGGGATGTCGTCACCAGGGAAATCGTAACTGGAAAGCAGCTCTCGCAGTTCTAGTTCTACTAACTCTAGGAGTTCTGGGTCATCCATCAGGTCTTCTTTGTTCAAGAAGACAACCAAGCTGGGAACGCCTACCTGTTTTGCTAGCAGGATGTGTTCGCGGGTTTGGGGCATAGGACCATCAGTAGCAGCCACTACCAAAATGGCTCCATCCATTTGGGCTGCACCAGTGATCATGTTTTTCACGTAGTCAGCGTGTCCTGGACAGTCTACGTGAGCATAGTGGCGATTTTGGGTTTCGTACTCAACGTGAGCAGTATTGATGGTAATACCCCGCGCCTTTTCTTCTGGGGCGTTGTCGATTTGGTCGTAGCCTTTAGCTACAGCTTGGCCCATTGCTGCCAAGGTCATGGTGATAGCAGCTGTTAATGTGGTTTTACCGTGGTCAACGTGGCCAACAGTACCGATGTTAACGTGGGGTTTATTCCTTTCAAACTTTGCGCGTGCCATGAATGCTTGTTTCCTTTTTTAATTAAGCGTTCCCTTTGCTTTTTGCAATGATTGCCTCAGCCACGTTGCGAGGCACTTCTTCGTAGTGGCTAAACTCCATTGAGAAGATGCCCCGACCCTGGGTCTTAGACCGGATATCGGTGGCGTAGCCAAACATTTCTGCCAATGGTACTTTAGCAGTCACTTTAGCAAGACCCTGCTCAGACCCCATACCCTCAATTTGCCCACGACGGGAATTGAGGTCACCCATGACATCGCCAAGGTAGTTTTCTGGAACTTCAACCTCGACTTTCATCATAGGCTCTAAAAGGACGGGCGCTGCTTTCGATACCGCCTCTTTCAACGCCATAGAGCCGGCGATTTTGAAAGCCATTTCTGAAGAGTCTACATCATGGTAAGACCCATCAACCAAAGTCGCTTTGACATCAATTAACGGATAGCCTGCTAAAATGCCAGATTCGCAGCATTCCTTCATTCCCTGTTCTGCGGGGCCAATGTACTCTTTAGGTACGACACCACCAACAATCTTAGAAACAAATTCAAAGCCACTGCCTGCTTCTCCTGGCTCCAAATCGATCACAACGTGACCGTATTGACCCTTACCACCACTTTGGCGGATAAATTTACCTTCTACTCTGGAGACTCGTTTACGAATTGTTTCGCGGTAAGCTACTTGCGGCGCACCAACATTCGCTTCCACTTTAAATTCACGTAACATCCGGTCTACCAGAATTTCCAGGTGTAGCTCTCCCATCCCTGCAATCACAGTTTGGTTAGTTTCCGGATCGACGTGGACGCGAAAGGTTGGGTCTTCTTCTGAGAGGGATTGCAGAGCCTTGGATAGTTTATCCATGTCGTTCTTGGTTTTGGGTTCAACCGCCACCGAGATTACAGGCTCAGGGATGAATAGAGATTCCAGAATTACTGGCGCTCCTTCATCAGTAATGGTGTCACCTGTTAAGGTATCTTTCAAACCCAACGCTGCGCCTAGATCACCAGCTCGCATTTCTTCGACATCTTGTCGTTCATCTGCTTTCAAAATAACTAGGCGGGAGATCCGTTCTTTCTTATTCTTAGTAGCGTTGAGAACGTAGCTACCCTTCTTCAGGACACCAGAATAAACCCGAACAAAGGTTAGGCGACCATATGGGTCAGCCATAATCTTGAATGCCAGAGCAGATAAGGGTTCGTTATCATCGGCCCGACGTTCAACTGTATCACCGTTGGGCAATGTGCCTTGAATTGGGGGGACATCAATTGGTGCTGGCAGGTAATCTACTACCGCATCCAGCATCAGCTGTACGCCCTTATTTTTAAATGCCGAGCCACAAAGCACTGGTACAATTGTACCTGCGACTGTTCCTTTCCGCAGAGCAGTCTGAATTTCCGCTTCTGTAAGTTCTTCGCCCTCGAAGTACTTAGTCATCAGATTGTCATCTGTTTCTGCTACCGCTTCTATGAGTTTGGTGCGGTATTCTGCTGACTGCTCTTGCAATTCAGCGGGGATATCAGTTTCCTGAATATCTGTTCCCTGATCGTTGTTGTAAATATAGGCACGCATCCGTACCAGGTCAACGATGCCCTTAAATTCGGTTTCACTACCAATTGGCAGTTGAATGGCAATAGCATTAGCTCGCAGGCGATCGCGCATTTGCTCATGAACTCTGTAGAAGTTCGCTCCTGTGCGATCCATTTTGTTGATAAAGGCTATCCGCGGCACTTTATAGCGGTCTGCTTGTCGCCATACTGTTTCTGACTGGGGTTGTACACCACCTACAGAACAAAATACGGCGATTACACCATCCAACACGCGCATGGAACGTTCAACTTCAATTGTGAAGTCAACGTGACCTGGAGTATCGATAATGTTTATTTGATGATCTTTCCAGCTGGTACTAATAGCAGCAGCAGTGATGGTAATCCCTCTCTCCCGCTCCTGTTCCATCCAGTCTGTGACGGCGGTTCCTTCATGAACTTCGCCAATCTTATGAATTATCCCAGAGTAAAACAATATTCTCTCTGTTGTTGTTGTCTTGCCCGCATCTATATGCGCCGCAATACCGATATTGCGTACTCTCTCTAGCGGGATCGTACGTGCCACAGTAGCCTCCTATAGTTTTTGCCTCATGATATCTTGTATATTACTCTTTGTTAAGATTCTATACTTTTACGGAAAACCGTCTGTTTTTTGAAAATCCACGATATATCGCTGTAATGTAGACGATATATCGCTTCTAGACTTAGTAACGATAGTGAGCAAAGGCTTTGTTGGCTTCTGCCATACGGTGTGTTTCTTCCCGCTTCCGAATGGCATTTCCGGTTTCGTTGGCAGCATCCATTAACTCATTAGCTAATTTGCCGGCCATTGTGCGTCCGGGTCTAGAACGAGAAAATTGTACCAGCCAACGTAGTGCTAGGGTAGTACCCCGTTCTGAACGCACTTCCATTGGTACTTGGTAAGTGGCTCCACCAACTCGGCGAGCTTTAACTTCTACTAAAGGCGTTGCATTCCGCACCGCTCTTTCAAAGGTTTCTAACGCAGGATTACCAGTGCGTTCCTCAATTGTTTTTAAGGCATCATAAACAATGCGTGCGGCCAGAGATTTCTTACCACTACGCATTATTCGCCGCATGATCATGCTAACTAAGCGGCTATTATAAACTGAGTCAGGCGGAACTGGGCGCCTTTGACTAACACCACGACGAGACATACTTCACCCTTAATTCGGTTTTGGCAACGAAATTATATGCTATCAGACACCGGAAACTAAAAGCGGTACGAACCGCCGCTCAGACTTCCTCAATTTTTCTTTTACAGATGCAGCCAGGTAAACCTAATTCACTTGTTACCTGCTACCAGATAAACAAGGCGACAACAATAATAAACCTTAATATCTACATTAAAGTGTTGCTGTCACTTAAATACGATTCGGATTAAAAGTTCCTACACTTGCTCGCTTAGTGCAGGATCTTGATTTGTTGACACAGACACAAGAACTATAACTAATGCGGCGATCGCAAATGCCAGTTTTTTTGTCCCTGAGCGCTTTTAGGTTAGACGATTAATCGTACTTTGATGCGATTAACCGCCTAGCTCCTATTTTTTCGCTTCTTTTGGACGCTTGGTTCCATACTTGGAGCGACCTTGCTTACGGTCTTTGACTCCGGCTGTATCTAAGGTTCCACGGATGATGTGGTATCTCACGCCTGGTAGGTCTTTAACCCGACCACCACGAATCATCACAACTGAGTGTTCTTGCAGGTTGTGACCAATGCCTGGAATGTAAGCTGTAACTTCAAATCCAGAAGTAAGCCTTACCCTTGCCACTTTACGTAGTGCTGAGTTAGGCTTTTTAGGCGTAGTTGTGTATACTCTGGTACAAACCCCCCGACGTTGGGGGCATTGCTTCAGAGCTGGAGATTTGGTTTTCTGACGCGCTTTTTCGCGTTCATTACGGATGAGCTGCTGTATTGTTGGCATGAGTTACAGCGCGTAAGCTGCTTAGTGTCTAAGTTTTAACAAATCCTAATTATAACTTTTTTTAAGGTTTCATGTCAATTATTATTTGTCATTTGCTCAGTTACGATTGAAAAGCTATTTTTACTACTGATTATTCACCCCTGATGCTTGACTAAAGTCGAAAGAATTACCACAGCCACAGGTAGCGATCGCTTGGGGATTGTGGAAACGAAAGCCTCCACCCATGAGATCTTCTGAATAATCCACTGTTAACCCATTAATGTATTTTAAACTTTCTGCATCTACGACTAATTGGATAGCACTCAAGTCAAAAACGCGATCGCCAGTTTTTACTGTCTGATCAAAAGACATATCATAAAACCAGCCAGAACAACCACCTTGTCTAATTGCTAATCGAAACAAGACCTTTTGCGGCTGCTTTAACTTTAATCGCTGAATTTCACTTGTAGCTGCTGGACTTAATTGAATCATAGAATTTATTTTAAAAATTTCAAACCCATCTTCCAGTATTACAGATGCCTTGGCATCAAGGGTAATGGGGACAAGAAAGACAAACAATTCAAAATGAAAACTTTAGACATGTACTTTATTATTGACCAATGCCAAATGACCATTGACGCGAAATCCCACCCCTTTTCAAGGATGGGATGATCTGAAAAAAACTTATGACACCAGAATACTGCTAAATATTCAATTCCGACTTAACGGCTTTGATCGCCAGTACGAGCATAATCATCTTGATAGCGGATAATATCGTCTTCTCCTAAGTATTCGCCATTCTGGACTTCAATCAACACTAAGGGAATTACACCAGGATTCTCTAAACGATGAGTTGTACACTGAGGTACATAAGTAGACTGATTATTGCTCAACAAGACTTCTCTTTCGCCGCAAACTACCCTAGCTGTACCAGAAACAACAATCCAGTGTTCGCTACGATGATGATGCATTTGTAAGCTGAGGCGGTGTCCGGGCTTAACTTCGATGCGTTTAATTTTGTATCCGCGCCCTTCTTCTAAAACTGTAAAAGAACCCCAAGGGCGTAACTCAGTTGCAGCAACGCCTCGGGAAGTAATGGCTGAATGCAAGGGCAGAGTATTAGTTTGTGTTGTTTCTGAAAATTGAACCATAGTGACCTCATTTGAAGACATAACAAACCGTCTGTACTTTATGAACCATTGATCAAAAATCTGGCGTTATCGTGCAGTAGCGAAAATGAGTACTTGAGTCGCACTTTGCCAAACATAGCAAAATCAACCTCTATGGTGTAAAAGACCACTGATAAAACCACTGCCTCTATACCAATTCTTCATCAACCAAAAGCCAGCTTATTCTCAACTTTAAAAACGAACTGGGGCAAAAGGAGAGACAACAAAAATAATCACAAATGCCCCATGCCCAAGATCTAATTGCTGATCACTTTTGTTCCAAAAAAATACCAATGCCGTTATGGACACGTGCAGCAGTACTAGGGGAACGATCAATCAGTTGTCCTCCCAGGTAAAGACTGGTAGAACTACCACCGTCTAAATTGAGAGCATCTACACAACCTAGAAGTTTCATTAGTTGGGCATGTTCCGCCAAAGTAGGGCCAGGACCGCCAGCACGATTATGCACGGCAGCAATCATCAAATTACCTGTGGTATTTGTGCAAATACCGCTGCGAATTGCTTTTTCTGCAATAAATGCATCACTGAATTTTTCGTCTTTAGCATCAAGGACAATTTGACGATTTTTGACCAGTAATGGCCCTGCACCAATGATATTGGGATAACGACTAAAGTCATTAGGAGCAGTAGTGCTGGTAATGCTAAGTGCAGTACCAATAGGTAATTGCGCAGCAGCATTCACTGCATTACCGCGTAAAGTTAGTAGGTAGCCATCCTGGGGAATAGGAAGGCTGGTTTGGCCTGCTTTACCACCTGTTAACTGATTGATAACTTGGCCTTTCTGGATGGTAAGGATGATTTCGTTATCTGTTAGGGGAGTATAAGCTGGTCCCCAAACTGGGGTGTAACGGGCAATACCACTTTGAACGTAAGCACTGTTGAGATAAAGAATTGGCAATCGCAGGTTATTAGGAGCAATTAAAGTTTCTTCTAAAGTGAGACGGCCGAAGTAAAATTGCCCTGAATCATTCCAAGCGATCGCTCCGCGGTTGAGTATTGGACCTGACACCCACTGAGCATCCTGACGAATTGCACCCAAAGGTAAGCGATTATTGCGATTAAAATAACCGCCATTAATTGCTGCTGCTGCTGAGTACTTTGGTGCTGTTTGCATTAAGGGAGCAGTACCAGCCAGGGTATCGAGGTTACTTCTAATCGGTTTTAGTCTTAATCCAAAGGCGCGGGGATTAATTTCTAGCCAGACGATGGGAAAACGTTCTGTGCCTAAATTGAAAAACTGCTGTCGCCATTGCAATCCTTTAGCCCAAGCAATATTCTTCTCTACCAATGCATCAGGACGAATATCGATGATTAAACGATTGGGGTTAGCAAGAGTAGTAATCCGGGGAGCCATACCAAAAGGTACGCTGAGGCGAATCACGGTTTGGTTGTTGACTACCTCCACTTGCTTAATTAAAGGTTCTGGAGTGGGTGCTGGTGAAACTGGATCTGGCAATAATTGTTTGAGTGGATTTAGTAGTGGCGTTGTCGGTAACGGTGCAGCCGGGAGAGGAGTATACCGTTGTATCAAGCTGGGGTCGGCTATTCCATCTAGGGTAATTTTCCACTCTCTATTCGGAGGTCCAGAGGGTTTAGGAGTTGGCGTATCAGGGTCAGGGGGACTTTTGATCGGTAACTCTTGTGACACTTGCCAGGGTGTTGGGCGATCTAAATCTACAAAGATGCGATTGCCCACAGGTTGTTGGCTCTGAAGGATATCTTTGACTATTGCTGCTGGAGTCGCAATCGCCAAAATGTTGCCATTGGCTTGGATCTGCCATCCTGCTGCTTGGGTAAAATTTGTAATATCTAGATAGCGATATCCTCTTTGCAGCGAAGCGGATAAAACCTGTGGCGTTGTACTTGGCGAAAACCACTCTACTGGTTGTCTAGCAGGATTGTTGGTATTTAATAAATCTACTCCGATTAATTGCCTGAGTGCTCCGTCACTAAGATGAGTTGTCAAGCGATCGCCACTTCCAGGTCGCTGCAACCAAGCTCCTGGCAAAATCCGACCATTGAGCGAAATTTGATTACCAGAGGCCAATACCTTAGGGATAGGAACTTTCGGCGTTTGGGACGTTAGGGTTGGTGATGGTATGGTAAGCGTGGGTAACTGCTGAGCGCTAGTAGCACTGGTAGTATATAAACACAGTGCTGTAGCAATGATTGGCGAGATATTAGTCCAAAAGACTCGGCAATGACCTTGATTGACAGGATGATTGCGGGATTTTGGTCGCTCACAGTTGGGCATTTTCAACATTATTTGCTAGGTATTTTGGAAAGCTGTTACCCAGAATCTAGATTGACTCATGATTCAGAATTCTTAAAAAATAATGATCTGAGCTTTGGAGAAACGTGATATTATATAGAGTGGCTTGTTATCTCTTGTAGAAACAAACAAGCGTTTCTTCATAAAAGCACTGCAACTCAGTGTTTTAACTGGCACTTCCAGCAGCCCAGGATGGTAGTCTTGGTAATCAAGGCTGGATTAAAATATTCCCTCCTCACTGATGTTTGCTACTGTTGCTACTTAAGTGAGGTATAGCTAGTAGTAACGCAAGTGGCAATCAATAAAAATCAACAAAAATCTAGATAACAACAGAGATATTTAGGAATTGTCAAATGGGCATATAGTGTAATAGTCTGAACTTTATTACCTGATCGGGGTAATTTCGGCAACTTTGGTTTCAGGGTTAGTTATAAATAGCTTTACCTGAAAAATAGGTGTCACCTGGTCAAGAATTGAGAAAAAACTTAGCTTCACGATATAAATAAAAAGCTATTAGGGCAAAGGTAATTTGTCTAACTCAGCGTAAACACATAAAAAAATAACGCGATTATTTTAACACGGGTGAATCAAAACGTAAAACCGAAGTTAAAATTTTTTTTTCCTTAAATTTCGGTGATTCTATTTTTCTCCATTGCGCAATCTGAGAAATTTTTCTCACAAGCAGCGGCAAAATTCGTAACTCAGCATTTCAGGAACAGGCTATGCATAATAAACCAATGAATCAAGTGCAGAAAATGACATTTTCAGATACTGACTCAAGGGATAGTTACCAGGGGCAAAGATGGTTAGTTGAGGAACGAGATGCTTGTGGTGTAGGGTTTATCGCCCATCGCCAGAATTTTGCCAGCCATGAAATTGTGGACAAAGCTTTAGCTGCTTTGACTTGCCTAGAACACCGGGGTGGTTGCAGTGCCGATCGAGACTCAGGTGATGGTGCAGGCATATTGACAGCGATACCTTGGGAGTTGTTCCAAGAAGACTATATCCAAACAGGGATAAAAGCTGTATCCACTAGCAATTTAGCTGTGGGAATGATCTTCTTACCGCAAGACCATGAAGCAGCGCAAAAATCCCGAGCAATGGTTGAGCAAATTGCGGCTGAGGAGAAATTAACTGTACTGGGCTGGCGAGTAGTACCTGTGCAGCCAAATTCATTAGGGATACAAGCAAAAGAAAATCAACCCGAAATCGAACAAGTTTTTCTATCTTCTGCAAACAACAGTGGTGAAGAACTAGAAAGGCAATTGTATATTACCCGACGTCGCATTTTTAAAGCTGCAAAAAACATCTCCGAGGACTTTTACATTTGCTCCTTGTCAAACCGCACAATTGTCTATAAAGGCATGGTACGTTCTGCGGTGTTAGGAGATTTTTATCAAGATTTAAAAAATCCAGCTTACAAAAGTGCCTTTGCTGTCTATCATCGGCGTTTTAGTACCAACACCATGCCTAAGTGGCCTTTAGCCCAACCAATGCGGTTGTTGGGTCATAACGGCGAAATCAACACTTTGTTAGGCAATATCAACTGGATGATGGCACGGGAAGCTAGTTTAGATCATCCAGTATGGGGCGTTGGCGCAGCCTCTCCAGAGGAGACTCGCATTAACGAACTCAAGCCATTAGTTCACATTGACAATAGTGACTCTGCCACCTTAGATAACGTATTTGAATTATTGGTGCGTTCTGGACGCAGTCCCTTGGAAGCCTTGATGATGTTGGTTCCAGAGGCTTACCAAAATCAGCCTTCTTTACAGAACTATCCAGAGATTACCGATTTCTACGAATATTACAGCGGCTTGCAAGAAGCGTGGGATGGTCCAGCACTTTTAGTCTTTAGCGATGGGCAAAAAGTGGGTGCGACATTAGATCGCAATGGCTTAAGACCAGCTCGCTATGCCATCACCAAGGACGACTACATCGTTGTGGCTTCGGAAGCAGGCGTAGTAGATTTCCCAGAAGCTAACATTATTGAAAAAGGCAGGCTGGGACCTGGACAGATGATTGCCGTGGATTTAACCACCAATGAAGTACTGAAGAATTGGGAAATTAAACAGCGCATTGCTAAACAGCACCCTTATGGAGAATGGTTGCGACAGCATCGCCAAGAACTAAAAGAATTGGTTAATAATCATACTTCAGCTACCAATGGGAATGGAAATAGGGCAAATAACAACAATGGTAACGGCCATTCTGCAACTGACAACGGACATCTAACAACTGGAAAAATTGATAGACAAAACTTGCTGCAACATCAAGTTGCCTTTGGCTACACCACAGAAGATGTAGAAATGGTGATTCAGCCAATGGCTATGCAAGGTTCAGAGCCAACTTTCTGTATGGGAGATGATATTCCCCTAGCAGTGTTGTCAGAAAAACCCCACTTGCTTTATGACTATTTCAAACAGCGCTTTGCACAGGTGACAAACCCAGCCATTGATCCCTTACGGGAAAAGCTAGTTATGTCGCTGAAGGTGGAACTGGGTGAACGAGGTAACTTATTAGAAGCCAAGCCAGAGTATGCTCGCAGAATCAAACTAGAGTCGCCAGTACTGACCGAGACAGAATTAGAGGCGATTAAACTTTCAGGATTTGCCACTGCTGAATTGTCAACTCTATTTGAAATTGCCACAGGCCCAGAAGGCTTGAAAGCAGCAGTTAAGTCTTTGCAAGCTAAAGCGGCTGAATCGGTGCGGGCAGGTGCGAAGATTTTGATATTGAGCGATCGCTCGACCTTGGGAACCGAATACAGCTACATTCCTCCGCTGTTGGCGGTAGGTGCTGTACACCATCACCTAATCCGTGAAGGGTTGCGGATGAAAGCATCCCTCATTGTCAATACTGCCCAGTGTTGGAGTACTCATCATTTTGCTTGTCTGATTGGCTATGGTGCGGGTGCAGTTTGCCCCTATATGGCTTTGGACAGTGTAAGAGATTGGTGGTCTGATCCCAAAACCCAACAGTTTATGACTAGGGGACAGATTTCCAGCATCACCCTAGAGCAAGCTTTAGCCAACTATCGCAAAGCAGTAGAATCTGGTTTGCTGAAGATTCTCTCCAAAATGGGAATTTCTTTACTCTCTAGCTATCAAGCAGCACAAATCTTTGAAGCCATTGGGATTGGTGGAGATTTGTTAGAACTGGGATTCCAGGGTACAGCCTCCCGTATCGGTGGCTTGAGTGTGAGCGAACTAGCCACTGAAATACTTTCCTTCCATCACAAAGCTTTCCCAGAACTAACAACTAAAAAGTTAGAAAACTTAGGCTTTGTCCAGTACCGTCGCGGCGGCGAGTACCACATGAATAGCCCCGAACTAGCAAAAGCACTACATAAAGCTGTAGATGGGAAACAATACGACCACTACGAGGTTTACAAACAGCACCTCCAAGGTAGACCAGTCACCGCCTTACGCGACTTGCTAGACTTCCAAAGCGATCGCTCACCAATCCCCTTAGAAGAAGTTGAATCAATCAGCAAGATTGTGGAACGCTTCTGCACTGGTGGTATGTCTTTGGGTGCTTTGTCAAGAGAAGCCCATGAAACTTTAGCGATCGCCATGAACAGAATTGGCGGTAAATCCAACTCTGGTGAAGGTGGCGAAGATCCTGTACGTTACAAAGTTTTAGATGATGTAGACGAATCTGGTCACTCACCCACCCTCCCGCACTTAAAAGGATTGCGGAATGGTGACACTGCTTCTAGTGCGATTAAACAAGTTGCATCGGGACGGTTTGGTGTCACACCAGGTTACTTGGCCAGCGCCAAGCAAATTGAAATCAAAATCGCTCAAGGTGCCAAGCCGGGGGAAGGTGGACAACTACCTGGTCCGAAGGTAAGCCCTTATATTGCGATGTTAAGGCGCTCAAAGCCTGGTGTAACTTTGATTTCTCCACCGCCACACCATGATATTTACTCGATTGAAGACTTAGCGCAGCTAATTTTTGACTTGCATCAAATCAATCCCAAAGCTCAAGTATCAGTGAAGCTAGTAGCAGAAATTGGGATTGGGACGATCGCAGCTGGGGTAGCCAAAGCTAACGCCGATATCATTCAGATTTCTGGGCATGATGGTGGTACAGGTGCGTCACCACTGAGTTCGATTAAACACGCTGGTTCACCTTGGGAACTCGGTTTAAGCGAAGTACATCGTGTGCTAATGCAAAACAGCCTGCGCGATCGCGTGATTTTGCGTGTAGATGGCGGTCTCAAGAGTGGCTGGGATGTGATAATTGGTGCCTTGATGGGCGGTGAAGAATTCGGTTTTGGCTCCATCGCTATGATTGCCGAAGGCTGTATTATGGCGCGGATCTGCCATACAAATAACTGCCCTGTAGGTGTCGCTTCCCAAAAAGAAGAACTGCGGAAACGGTTCTCCGGAATGCCAGAACATGTGGTTAACTTCTTCTACTTTGTTGCTGAAGAAGTGCGTAGTCTCTTGGCGAAACTAGGCTACCGTTCGCTATCAGAAGTAGTTGGACGTGCAGATTTGTTGAAATTGCGTGAGGATGTCAAACTCACCAAAACCCAATCACTCAATCTCAACTGCTTACTTCAGCTACCAGATACCAAAGATAACCGTAGCTGGTTGGTGCATGAAGAAGTTCATAGCAACGGTGTAGTTGTAGATGACCAATTGCTTGCCGATCCAGATATTCAAGCTGCCATTAGTCACCAGTCTACGATCGCCAAAACCTTAAAAATCGTCAACACCGACAGAACAGTAGGTGCTAGATTAGCAGGAGCGATCGCTTCTAAATATGGCGATAACGGCTTTGCAGGACAAATTCATCTCAACTTCCAAGGTAGTGTAGGGCAGAGTTTTGGTGCATTCAACCTTCCTGGGATGATTCTCCGGCTGGAAGGAGAAGCCAACGACTATGTAGGCAAAGGAATGCACGGTGGTGAAATCATCATCAAACCTCCAGCTAGTGCCACCTATAACCCTGCACAAAATGTGATAGTTGGCAATCCCTGCCTCTACGGTGCTACTGGTGGGGTGTTATTTGCCAATGGCTTAGCGGGAGAACGCTTTGCTGTACGCAACTCCAAAGGGTTAGCAGTCATTGAAGGTGCTGGGGATCACTGCTGTGAATATATGACTGGTGGCGTGATTGTCGTCCTCGGTAAAGTAGGACGCAACGTAGCGGCTGGGATGACTGGCGGACTGGCATACTTCTTGGATGAAGACGGTTCCTTCCCGGACTTAGTTAACAAGGACATTGTCAAAATTCAGCAGGTAAGTACAGAAGCTGGTGAGAAACAATTGCAAGAATTAATTCAAACCCATTGCGATCGCACTGGTTCGCCAAAAGCAAAAATGATTCTGCAAAACTGGCAGGAATTTTTACCGAAGTTCTGGCAATTAGTACCGCCTTCTGAGGCTGACAGTCCAGAAGCAAATCCCCAAATCAAACAGTTGAGCACAGTTTAGTATATTGACGCTAGTCATTAGTCATTAATAAATCAGATATGGCTAATGACTAGAGTGGTTCTCTTTCCTATTCAACAAAATTGGATTGTATAAGCCTCTCACCCGTCCTAGGTCGATAATTCTCCCAGAAAAGTTAAAGCCCCACTTCATCTTCGGGAAGGCTAACGCCAATACCTGAAGGCAAAGTGGGGTATTTTACTTTTATCAACTTAAATTAACTGAATTATTTAGTCAATTTGTATACCAAATTTCTTTTAATTTGTAATTAATAATTACTTCTCTACCGCTATTAGACTATCTATATATTTCTTTGCCTACGTTACGGTTTATTTAATAAATATTAAGTTCATTTTTTTGGAGAATTGGTATTAGATATTACTAATTTACTATTACTTTTTATTTGCAATTAATTTTTGGTCTTTATCTTGCATTTCTAAAAGTTCTGGAACAGTAACAAAGCTATAGCCCTGCTTGCGAAAGTTAGCAATAATTGTTGGTAAAGCTTCTACAGTTTGGGAACGATTACCGCCTCCATCATGCATAAGCACGATACCACCTGGTTTGGCTTCCCTAAATACATTATTAATTAACCGTGGCACACTGGGGCGCGAGTAATCCATAGAGTCAGAAGACCACATAATAACGGCGTACTTGCTATTTTTAGCGTAAGCAGCAACTCCATTATGCATCATTCCTCCTGGTGGTCGAAACATATTTGTTTTTACACCTGTAAGTTGAAAAATTAAATTTGTTGTGTTGTCGATTTCATAGGCAGCTGTTTGTGGATTCATGAAATGATACCAATGATGCCAGGTATGATTGGCAACAGTATGTCCTTCAGCTACTACCCGCTTCAAAAGATCTGGAAAATTTTTTACGTTCTGCCCAACGACAAAAAATGTTGCTTTGATATCATTTTGTTTAAGAATATCCAGCACTTTTGCAGTGCTTTCAGGCCAAGGACCATCATCAAAGGTAAGTGCAATTACTTTCTTTCCTGGACTTATTTTTGCAGCCTCAATAGTTACCCCTAGAAAACTTGGTGGGATAGCATAAGCGAACCCCTTAGCTTTAGCTTGTTGCTGCCAAGTTGTGAGCATTGTCGCCTTTAAGCTTTCAATCCGCTCTTGAGTCCCTACTTTAGCAGAAATAGCGGTTTCATTTATAGTTTGCTGACTCTGAGCCTCAGAAGCATTTGGTTTGACAAGCATCATCAAGCCAAGACTGAAGCTACCAACTAAGACAACTAATGCAATTAATAATCCTTGCGGCCAAAAAAACGACTTATTGTTTTCCACCTAATAGCTCCTTGAAGGGTTAAACCATCAGATACGTATCTGACGGGTACGTTATAACATATTTTTTTACACACTTAGATACACAGAGACTGTCTGGTAATCTTGAAAAATTGAATCAAGATTAACAGAAATTTAGCAATCAGTCATATAGATATAAAAAGTTCAACTGAAAACCAGATTATCTGGTTTATTAGGAACCGCTATCCATACGATATTTGGTACTGTTTAATTTCAAATAGACCATCCGCAGGGATTGGATATTGAATTTGTACCTATCAATAGCTAAAACAAGGAAACAGAAAAATTAGGCGATTTACTGCTCCTTTAAAAGTTATGTTAGTAAGAGTAATGAATTTACTCAGACTTATTGCCTATCAGTTAATTAATTTGGAAAATATTTACCCCTTATTACTTAGGCGTCTAAATATCCTGCTTCTATTCAAGAGGTAAGCTATTTAATTAGCGTATTGGGGGGTGGTATCTACCCAAAATGCATTTAACAAGTTATTCAGTTTCATCGGTGACAGAGTATATTGTACTGCTGATAGTTATTTTTTCTTTTTTAAGAAAAAGTTAAATTTTTAGATTTCTGACTATTATCCTTACCTTCCCTTAAGCAAAGAGACGACTCCAGTAAAATATAGTTTCCCATTACCCAAGTTCGATTAGTCGTTAACCTAGATACTCTTTACTGATTCATCAACAAAAATTTTGTTATCGTCTAAGTTTCTATATTGTGGCAATAATATGACATGATACATAAACTGTTAAGTAATAAAAGTTTATGTGAGTGGCAAATAGTTAGATTATCCACTATTGATTGTGGTTTATTACTTAATTAATCTAAATATTCAGCTTGGCTTTCTACTAATAAAAATATCCAATGGTACAGCAAAATTACTTAGAAATTTATTTTGTCGGCTGTAATCTTATCATAAATGAGAAAAAAATTAAATATAAATTCTAGTTGATTAACTGCCAGAAGTTGTGACGTAGTATTTTTATTTAATTAAATAGTTTCAATTTATACCCAGTAAAGTAAAACCTACGCGATCGCATCTCCGTCTAAGCTAACCATAAATCCTGAGAAAATCTGATAGCAAAGGTTGCTATGAGGATGGCAAAGAAACTCATAATTGCATATCCCCAGCGAGGGTAACGAGCAAGTAGCAGCCCAAATCCTACTGAAAGTGAGACGATACCGTAAGCGTAACGCTCGACAGACAAGGTATTTCCAATATTGAGGATTAATAAAAAAGAACAGAAGCCGTAGACAACAGCAGCTAGAGGAATTTTATTCCTTGAGAGCCATAAAAAATAAATACCACCAAAAACCAACAGAATTTTAATATATGGATCGCCTCCTAATAACCACAGTATTAAATTTAACAAATAAAATCCTAATATCAGCTTGGTAGAACTCAATTTAGAGCGGAAGTACCATAATAAACAACCGCTAACGATAGAGAATGTGAAGAGTATAGGATGTAATGGGTCTTGAATGTGGCCAGACTGTGCATTACCTGGGCCTATTACAGTTAACATCAGGTTATACCACCAACCTTGCAAATCAAACCCTGCTGACGAACGCCATCCTTTTTGTGCATGTACAAAAGCTAAAGCATCACTAAATTTAATTTGGCAGTACAAGCTATAAATCAACACACCTAACCCCACGGCTAAACTAGAAATATAAGCCTTCATACCTCTGCGTTCTTTCAAAGAGGCAAACAAAAACGCAGGTATCAGAGCCATTCCAGGGGATCTTGTTGCGGTGGATAATGCGCCCCAGAAAGCTACTGAGAGATACTGCTGTTTCTCAAAGGCTCGTAAGGCTGCTGTGGTAAATAATAAAAATAACCCTTCAGTGTAAATAACCGTTCCATAAACAGAGTAAGGGCACCATGCTAAAGTTGCTGTAGCCCACCGTGCTGCATGTGTACCATAATTCTCTTCTACCCAAAAATACAGCACGATCAGAGCAGCTAAAAATGCCAAATTATTCAAAAGCACACCCGCCACTTCAAAAGGCAAGCCGAGGCTCATAATGAGATGTACTAATAAAGGGAAAAGTGGGAAGAAAGCAACAGCACTTTGCCCATATTCATTGGTATATCCATAACCAAAAGTGGCAATTATCTGATACCAAATACTATCCCAAGCAGAGAAAACATTCCAACTAAATGTGGCAGCAATACCATTTGGTGGAGTTGGCAGTAAAGGAGCAATCAATAACATCGCAATAACGATTACCAAGCGGCTAGATAGCCACATTGCTATGGCAAAAAATAAACTATTTTTCAGTAATTCTTTAGTTTTTATCATTGAAATAGATCATTTATATATTAATTATTTAAATAAATACATTTAACCCAGCCACTTATCTTGTCCATAGCGTACCCATTGTTGTATTAGCATAATTGCTGAAATCAAAATTAAACAAAACAGATTGTTATATTTTGTTTTCCCAGGAATACAGCGATATAAATATCCTATAGCTACGAATAAAAAAGGCATTGCAAAAACATATCTTCCCAAGCTAAACAGGCTACCTTGTGTTAAAAATATTATGGCAGAATGTGCAACAGTAAAATATATACAAACCCAAAATATATAGCTTTTAGCTAAGTTTTGTGAATGGTTTGATAGAGTTAGAGCTTTAAAACTGTTGTGTAATTTATTTTTATTGACTCTAAGATAATTAAACAAATACCAAAAAAGTAATAAAGGAGGATACAAAAATAATATATTCCACCAGAGCCTAAATTTAGGAACAAATATATGTAGCTCAGGCTGAATTAGTTTTAGATAAACAAATGTAAGTGATAAACATAAAATAATTAATGGTAAATAAAGGCCTAATAAGTCAATTAGCAAGGTTTTAGGGAAAAATAAAAGTTCTAGATGCAAGCCAAAACTTTTTCCCCAGTGACTCTGATCGTGAAAAGGTGCAAAAAAATCGCCTCTATTTTTCAAACAGAAACTTCCATAAGCAGCATATCCTAATAAGGCTGATATCCATATGGTGAGACTAAGTTTTAGCTCGTGTTGAAATTTTTGAAGATTAGTTAATATATTGCTTGTATAATTTTTTTTTGATGAGTAACTTTCCCATATACTAATTGTGAACATTGCTGCCGTGGTTGAGAAAAATATTTGGATTAGTATTGGTCGAGTTAAAGACATTAAAAATGTTATAAAAAACAAAAAAGATAGTTTTAAATTTTCGTTAATTTTTAACTGCGACAAACATATCCAAATAAAAAAAATGCTAAAAAATGTGAATAAACTTTCTGTATAACCTATAACGCGAAATATTGCCATAGGATTGATAGCATAAGCTAAACCTAATAAAAATGCTAAATAAAAACTTTGCAAAGCTATCTGTAAAAGCCAGAAAAATAAAAAAGTTGAAATAAAAAATAAAAAAGTTGCACTTACTAAAAAACAATGTGCAGCTTGTTCTATTGTCTGAGGATGAAAGATATTACGAATCAGGAACGGCCACAGGGGATAAAAAGCTTTACACGTAGGATTTATAGCCATTTCAGCATAAGCTTCTACGTCCCAATAGTAACTTTTATGGGGTGCAACTGGGGGAATTTCGCGAAACAACCTAGATACAGAAAAGAATTTATGAAAAGCTTCTGGGTAAATTAACATCCCCACAGCAGCACAAAGAATAAAGATAATACAGATAATTGAAGGTAAGACCCAGCTAATAATAGTTTTTTTCTTAGCCACTTATATATGTCTCCCCCATTGGGAATTTTACTAACTAGTAAATAAACTTAGAAATAATAACTAATTTTTAATAAATAAATATATATCATCACGTTGATATTGCAGCTTAAATCTAGAGTTAGCTTGTAATCTATTTACTAAACTAATAGCAAACTCTCGATTACTTGCCCAGCCTGGATGGCGAACATTCAATAATACATAATCAAAGCTATTAAAATCTACTGGTGGTGAATCACTATTTGTAAACTGAATGAATTCTCGTGTGCTTAAATGCGGGGCAATTTGTGCTGTAGTATAAACATTTCCTTGAGTTGGAACTTGAGAGATTGCTTGTCTTGTGGCTTGTAAATTATCCACAGACTCTAAATATTTTCCACCAAAATGAGTAAACTTTGCCAAACTGAAAAAGGCTAGTAATGACCATAAAATAATTCCCCGTTTGTTTTGCAGCCATCCCCTACCTTGAGCAAGGCTGGAAATTACAGCTAATATCAGGAATGGTAGTGCTGGTACAGAGTACTGGTGTACTAAATCTTTTTGAGGTTGATAATCTGCAAGAATATTGAGCGCTACACAGGGAATAGCACCAATTAATGGCTGCATACTTTGAGGAGATAGCCCCCAAATCACGGGTGCGACTAGTAGGATTAAGTAACCTAAATTATCTAGAGAAAAAACCTTTGCCAAAATTGTTCCTGGCCGAGTTACTAAATTTTTCGCTATATCTAGAACTGAGTTACCTAAATAGCTGTAACGTCCCACTGCTGCTGCTTCTGCGCCACTGAAAAAAGGAATAATCAGTTGAGTAGCGATCGCAAACCAAACAATACCTGCAAAAATAGCGATCGCACCACATAAACGCCGCTTCTCAAATATCAGTAGCCAAACTCCCATAGCCGCAACCGTAAGCGATAAGACAGCTTTACATCCTAATACGAGGAGAATGCTGGCACAAAACCACCAAATCTGTCCGCCTCTTGCTGCCAAAACTGCCCCCAATAGCGCTGGGATGGCTATGACTTCAGGATGAAAATCAAATAAATTTACATTAAATACTAATGGATACATCAGGTATACAGCCGCCATTGCTGAGGCTTGGCTGTCCTTCAATCCAGCTTGACGCGCTAGATGCCATGTCGGTAAAGCACCAAAGGACAAAGCAATTGCCTGCACAGCAAATAACCAGTAAACACTGGGGTAGATTTTGTACAGTAAAGCTAAGGGATACCATATCCAAGCAGCATGATCGCCAAGAATGTGAAAACCCATGAAAGAAGAAATAGGCGATTTTCCTTGGCTAATTAAATAAACTCCCTGGTCAAAAATTCCTAAATCATACGCAGTTGATTGAAATAATTCATGTCGTAAGCTGCTAGACAAAAATAGAATTAAGGCACTGATGCCTATCATCCACCACAAACTACCAAACTTAAGTTTTTCTTTCATAAAGTTACAGTTCAATAAGTATATATGGCAGTTATAAACCATTTATAAGAATGAATTTAATACAGAACCATAGAGAACACAGGAAATTAATTAGTGATTATTACAATTTATTTATAAATGCTAATTTTTGGTAAATAAATAAACTTCATCGCGTTGATATTTCAATTTAATTTTTGGTTGATTTTGTAGCTCTTTCACTAAGCTAATGGCTAATTCTTGAGATATAGATAGACCAGGTTGGCGAGTATTAATTAATATATAATCAAATGTACTAAAATTGGCTGGTAGAGTATCACGATTAATCAAATAAATAAATTGTCTGTGGCTTAA
The DNA here is from genome assembly GCF_002154695.1 of Nostoc sp. T09. Lineage (GTDB taxonomy): Bacteria > Cyanobacteriota > Cyanobacteriia > Cyanobacteriales > Nostocaceae > Aulosira. The sequence continues at coordinate 10,686 of NZ_MTAV01000089.1, read as the reverse complement.
ATGAGGGGCAAGTTCATCTGTAGTTAAGACAGTACCTTGAGTTGTAACTAGGGCGATCGCTTCTCTTGTAGCTTGCCAATTATCGAGATTTTTCAGATATTTTCCGGTAAAATAAGTAAATTTCGTTAAACTTAAAAAAGCAACTAACGACCACAAAATAATAGTTCGTTTATTTTGTAACCATCCCCGACCTGCGGCTAGAGTATTAATTACAGCTAATAATAAGAATGGTAAAACTGGTAGAGAGTATTGGTGCAGTAATTCTTTTTGAGGCTGGTAGTCAGCTAACAGGTTGATAGCCAGAGAAGGAATAGCGCTAACTAAAGGCGTTACACCTTGAAGTGAAAAACCCCAAATTACAGGTGTTAGCAGCAAAATTAAGTATCCTAGATTTTCGGATGAAAACAAATTTCCGAATATAATTCCTGGTTGATTTAAAAAGTTTTGAGGTATCTCTGAGAAAGATTTACCTAAATAGCTATAGCGCCCAATATGACGTTCTACTGAAGCTGCTTCAGTTCCAAAAAAAGGGATTATGGCTTTAGTAGCGATCGCAAACCAAGTAATACCGCTAATAATAGCGATCGCACCATATAAACGCCGCTTTTCAAATACCAGCAGCCAAATTCCCATAGCCGCAACTGTTAAAGACAAAACAGCCTTACAACCCAAAATTAGAAGGATGCTGGCACAAAAGCACCAAATTTTTCCACATCTAGCTGCCAAAACTGCCCCTAAAAGTGCTGGAACAGCCATAACTTCTGGATGGAAATCAAAAAGGTTGACATTAAAAATTAGTGGATAAAGTAAGTAGACAACTGCCATTGCTAGGGCTTGGCTATCCTTCAATCCAGCTTGATGTGCTAGATACCATGTTGGCAAAGCACCTAATGCTAAAGCAATCGCCTGTACAGCAAACAACCAATAAACACTAGGATAAATTTTGTACAGTAAAGCCAAAGGATAGAGAATCCAAGCAGCATGATCGCCAAGAATGTGAAAGCCAATAAAAGAAGAAATAGGTGGTTTTCCCTGACTAATTAAATAAACTGCTTGGTCAAAAATTCCTAAATCCCAAGCAAGCGATTGAAATAACTCATGTCGTAAACTGCTGCACGCAAATAAAATTAAGGCACTGATGCCTATCATCCAACCCACACCGCCAAATTCCAATTTTTTCTCCATGCCAGTTAGAACAATTAACAATTTTTATGAAAAAAATTCTATTTCTGCTTATTTTTCTCAAATAAATAAACTTCATCGCGCTGATATTTTAACTGAAATTTTTGATTATTTTTTAATTGATTAGCCAAACCATTAGCAAATTCTTGAGTACTAAAATGATGACGAAGATTTAGTAAGACGTAATCAAATACATTGAAATCTACTGGTGAGGCAGATGTATCTGTTAACTTGATTAATGGTCGATGGGCTAAATGAGGAGCAATATTATATGTAGTCAGCACACTGCCTTGAGCTTGAACTAAGGCGATCGCTTCTTTTGTAGCTTGCAAAGTGTCCGCATACCACATTTGTTTTGAGCTAATAAAAGGAATTTTCGCTAAAGCTAAAAACCCTACTAGCGACCAAAGAATAATGATTTTTTTTTGTTGTAACCATACTCTACCTGCTGCCAAGTTAGCAATTACAGTTAACATCAAAAATGGTAAAACAGGTAGGGAATAATGACGAATTAAATCTTTTTGCGATGGATGATCGGCAAGAATATTGAGTAATAAGCAAGGAATAGCACTAATTAAAGGTGTTAAACCTTGAGGTGCAAGTCCCCAAATTACAGGTACTACTAGTAGCAGTAAATATCCTAAATTAGTTAAAGAAAAAATTTTTTCTAAAATAATTCCTGGTTGCATCAGCAGAATTTTAACCATTTCTGGAAAAGAGTTTCCTAGATAACTATATCGATAGAAATGACGCTCTAGTAATGCTGCTTCACCACCAAATACAGGAATGATGAATTTGTTAGCGATCGCAAACCAGGCAATACCTGCAAAAATAGCGATCGCACCACATAAACGCTTTTTTTCAAAACAAAGTAACCAAACTCCCATCGCCGCAATTGTCAGAGAGAATACCGCCTTACATCCCAAAACTACAATAACGCTGAAACAAAACCAACCGATTTTTCCTAACCTTGCGGCTAAAACTGCCCATAACAGCGCTGGAACAGCGATCGTATCTGGATGAAAATCAAATAAATTGGCGTTATACACTAATGGATAGAGTAGATAAACTACTACCATTACAACTCTTTGACTGTTTTTCAGTCCAGCCTGACGTGCTAGATACCATATAGGTAAAGCACCTACAGCTAAAGCAATTGACTGAACAGTAAACAACCAATAAACACTAGGGTAAATTTTGTACAGCAAAGCCAAGGGATACAATATCCAAGCAGCATGATCGGCTAGGATATGAAAATTTAAAAAAGAAGAAATTGGCGGTTGTGCCTGACTAATTAAGTAAACTGCCTGGTCAAAAATTCCTAAGTCCCAAGCGCCTGAATCAAATTTTTCATGTCTAAAGATGCTGGAGATAAATAAGAATAAGGTACTAATGCTTATCATCGAAACTATAGGAGTTACGAGTAACTTTGATGATATATAATTAATTTCTTTTACTTGATTGTTCATCAATTTTGAAGTAATAAATAGAATTATAAATTGGTTAATAAAATTATTTTTTAAACGAACCACAGAGACACAGAGGTCACAAAGATAAGAATTAAGAGAGTTTTAGTAAATGATTTATAAGTGTTATTGAATTAAGTTTTAATAAATAAATACACATCATCACGCTGATAACTCAACTTAAATTCGGAGCGATTTTTTAATTTTTGTACCAAGCTGGCAGAAAATTCTGGCTGATAAGACCAAAGTCCAGTGTGGCGAACATTCAGCAAAACATAATCAAACTCTGTTAAATCCTTAATTGGAGAATTAGCATCTATCAGCTTGATTGATTGGCGATGAGTTACATGAGGGGCAATTATATCTGTAGTGTAAATACTTCCTATTGTTTTAATTTGGGCGATCGCATCTCTTGTCGCTTGCCAAGTATCGAGGTAACTCAAATATTTTGTCCAAAAAAAACCATATTTACCTAAGCTTAAAAATGCGATTAATGACCACAAAATAATTGCTCGTTTATTTTGCAGCAATCCCTTGCCTGCTGCTAGACTTTTTATCGCTGCTAGTAACAGAAACGGCAAAATTGGTAAAGAATATTGAAACACTAAATCTTTTTGATGTTGATAGTCAGCTATCAAATTGATTGCTAAAGGTGGGATAGCCGCTACCAAAGGTGTCATAGCTGGCAGAGAAAGCCCCCAAATAACAGGCACAAACAGCAAAAGCAAATAGGAAAGGTTATCAAATGACAGTACCTTTTCTAATACAATGCCTGGTTTAAAAAGAAAAGTTTGAGCCATTTCTGGAAAGGATTTTCCCAGATAGCTATAACGATAAATATGACGTTCTACTGATGCCGCAGAGCCACCAAAATAAGGAATGATTCCTTTGGTAGAGATCGCAAACCAAGCAAGACCAATAATAAGAGCGATCGCACCGTATAACCTTCGCTTCTCAAATACCAGCAGCCAGACTCCCATTGCGGCGATGCTGAGAGCAAATACTGCTTTACATCCCAATACTATGAAAATACTGCCACAAAACCACCAAATATTGCCGCTTCTCGCAGCTAAAACTGCTGCCAATATTGCTGGTACAGCTATCACATCCGGATGGAAATCAAACAAATTGATATTAAAAATTAATGGATACAGTAAGTAAGTAGTTGCTAGAGCAATTGCTTGACTTTCCTTCAATCCAGCTTGACGAGCTAAATACCAAGTAGGCAAAGTACCTAATGCCAAAGCAACTGCCTGCACGGCAAATAACCAGTAGACAGTGGGGTAAATTTTGTACAGCAAAGCTAAAGGATACAAGATCAAAGCAGCATGGTCGGCTAGAACGTGAAAGCCAACAAAAGAAGAAATCGGTGGTTTTCCCTGACTAATTAAATAAACCGCCTGGTCAAAAAACCCTAAATCCCAAGCGCCTGACTGAAATAGCTCGTGTCGTAAACTGCTACAAGCAAACAATATTAAGGTGCTAACGCCAATCATCCAACGAACTGGAGCAAGCTGATTCAGTTTTTTTCCCATGCCATCAAGAAGCGATTAAAAATTTAAAGTGGAAAAAACTATGCTTACCAAGTTGCAATTTAGATATATTACTCGAAAAGGTAGCGCAGCAGATGAGATGGAAAAGGAACGCCAGTTCTTTAGCGACTAGAGTTCATATAATCTTTGTATAAATAAAGATTTCGGATATCAAACCCTAGAATAAATATTGACGTTTTGCTTTAATCCCAAGCTGCAACGATTCTAGCGATCGCTTTGATGAAGGAGTCCTCAGCAATTTATAGTGAGAGTTGTCTGTAAATCTTAAACAATTGTGAAAGCTATTACTCTTGTTGGTTCAACTGGCTCTATTGGTACTCAGACTTTAGATATTGTTGCCCAGTACCCAGATCAGTTTCGGATTGTAGGATTGGCAGCGGGGAGCAATGTAGAAATGTTGGCTGCTCAGATTCGGCAGTTTCGACCGCAGATAGCAGCCATTTGTTTAGAAGATAAATTGCCGACGCTGCAAGAAGCAATCAAAGACCTCGATCCTCAACCAATTCTTCTTGCTGGCGAGGCTGGAGTTATAGAAGTTGCTCGCTACGGCGATGCTGAAACAGTCGTCACTGGTATCGTTGGTTGTGCGGGATTACTCCCCACCATCGCTGCTATTGAAGCTGGTAAAGATATCGCTTTGGCGAACAAAGAAACTTTGATTGCTGGTGCTCCTGTGGTTCTACCTTTAGTAGAGAAATACGGTGTAAAATTACTACCAGCTGACTCAGAGCATTCCGCAATATTTCAATGCCTCCAAGGTGTGCCAAACGGCGGTTTACGGAAGATTTTGCTTACTGCTTCTGGTGGAGCTTTCCGGGATTGGGAGGTAGAAAAGTTAGCAGAAGTCACGGTTGCTGATGCTCTTAAGCATCCTAACTGGTCGATGGGACGTAAAATCACAGTAGACTCTGCTACTTTGATGAATAAAGGGTTAGAGGTAATTGAGGCGCATTTTCTCTTTGGTTTAGATTATGACCAAATTGAGATTGTCATCCATCCCCAAAGCATTATTCACTCGCTAATTGAACTGCAAGATACTTCAGTTTTAGCCCAACTCGGCTGGCCGGATATGCGTTTACCCTTACTGTATGCTTTATCTTGGCCCGATCGCATCTACACTGACTGGGAACGACTAGATTTGGTGAAAGCTGGAAACTTAACCTTCCGTGAACCAGACCATCAAAAGTATCCTTGTATGCAAATAGCTTATGCTGTCGGTCGGGCTGGTGGCTCCATGCCGGCTGTATTGAATGCTGCCAATGAACAAGCTGTGGCTTTATTTTTAGAAGAAAAAATTCGCTTTTTAGATATTCCTCGTTGTATCGAATGGGTGTGCGATCGCCATCAAAATGATAACTGTAAAAATCCCTCTTTAGATGACATTTTGGCAGCAGATAAATGGGCAAGACAAGAAGTTTTAACAGCAACTGAAAATTTAGCAAGCAACTCGCGGGTAATTTCACTACGATAGGTAACGAAACCCAACAAAACCAAGAATTTGTTGGGTTTTACTTTGTTGGGGACTAAGAAATCCAAAGATGAGGTAGACAAATAACCAATCCCCCATGCTCCATATCCAATTTTCAACCTAGACTTCCTGCTCTACTCTGTAATTTTGGACTTGATATTTTGCCATCAACTTTTTAACTTGAGCTGCCACCAGGGGGTGTTTATCTTTTTGCAGTTGAGGAAGGAGTTCTAAAATAACACGGCGTGACACCACACTAAGATACGCGATCGCGGCTTCTCTAACAAAACCTGTGGGATGGCGCAGAGAAATCATAATTTCTGGAGTTGTTAATCGGATGTGGCTAACTTGTGCAAAATGAAAACAGCAAGCTAAACACCAGTCTGACAGGAAGTTAGATAGCATCAACAATCTACGTAGCCTCTCGCTGACTGACAACTGTTGATATTCTCCTAACCCTGCTGCTGTAAGCAGATAGAGTTTTTCTTCATGCGATCGCCGATCTAAAATATTCAACAACAAAGATTTGCAAGACAGATTCACAGTATGGTCTAAAATTTCTAAACCTCGCGCTAAGTTGGCTCCTGACTCAGACCGAAGATTAAAAGCCGCTGCTTGCATATTTTCTGGAGAATAAAGCAACTTCAGTAACAGCAACAATCTTTCTTTCACATCTATTTCTAAGTCTAAGAGAGCGCGTTGTAGTAACTCAAAAACTACTATTGATTGCTGATTCTCGAGATTCTGCTGTAGTGTAAAGTCTATATGAGCTGCATAAATCTCTCCTAAAAACTTTAATTCCTGCTTAATTAAAGTTTCTACCCTACCTTCGTAAAATTGATCTTCTAAGCTTCTAATTTCTGGTTGTTTGTGTATTTTTAATAGGCTGCGGAGGATATGATATCTGGTAGAACCCCAAGATTGTTCCAAGTTTTGCCATAAACAATCTACAGCTTCCAAAGACCCTATTTGACCAATACTACGCCAAGCGTACATTCGTACTACTTCAGGCTTGTAAATGTTGGTAGCTAGGCGCAACAGCATTTCTAGAGCTTCATTTTCTAGTTGCACTAAGGCACGCATTGCTGTGCTGCGGGTGGACTTATAATATAATGCCGCCAGCAATGCTGAATAGTATTCCTCCAAACGGGTGGACGCAATCATTTCTAATACAGCACAGCGCACCCGTAAGGACTCATCTTGCAACAAATTCGGGATGTGAATGCGCAAAGCTTGTAAATAAACGGCTTCTCTCAAAGCTTTGACTCCATTGACTCGTTCCCGTTCTTGCTTATGAGTCAGCATCCGGCGCATGGCTTTGGTAGCTGCTACCTTTTGCATTGGCGTTCCCTGACGCAGAAGTAAGGCGGCGGCGGTGGCGCGGATGAGTGAGTGTTGCCTTGGGTGGAGATACTCTTCTAATAAACTTAAATTGGGATGTGGTTCAGCCAGCCATACGTAGCGCAAGGCAAGAGCAAACACCTCTGGAGTTATTGCTCCTTGAAGTTGTTCCAACAAAGGGCGGACATTTGGCAAATAAATCGGATTGGCCTCAGCCATCAGCATGACTTCCAGGCTTTGGCATTGCAAATCTGGGGGTAACTTCACTAGCAAAGGTGCTAAAATTTCCACCGCACCTTGGAGATCTATTTGGGCTAAAAGTTCAATACAAGAGCGTTTATCCGCTAAACTGCCCTTTTCTGCTAAAGCCTTGACTACTCCTTGCTGGAAAGCTCGCAGACCCACGTTTGCGGCGCTTAATTCACCCCGATCTGCACTCAAAACTAATAAGTCAACATAGCGCGATCGCAGCATTAAAACTACTTTTAAACAGATACCAGCTACTACTACTGTTTCTGCAATAAATACCCACTTTTGTAGCCCTTCAGAGACAAACCTCCCGCAAACCAATAAAGTTATAAAAATCACCACTCCAGCTAAACCTGTAGCGATCGCTTCTGCCGTTCCTCCCGATAATATCTGCATCCGGCTACGAATTCTTTCGGGAATTGGTTGGTAGAGTGCTGGTCCGCTACTCATGATAAAGGTGTAGCGCAAAAGTTCATCGCAGAATTTGAGAATTATTAACCCCCAAAAAAAGCTGGGCAATTGCATTCCAGGAAATAAATTAAATATGGCAATCCCAGATGGGACTATACAGCCTACAGTAATTGGTAGTAACGCTGCCGCAAAAAACACTCCCACACGTTCGATCAAACGGCTGGAGATAAACCACTGGGTCATTAACTCACACAGCCCTACCATGCCACCAAATAGTCCCAAGAAGCTAGCGAGGTCTCGGTCATTGAAATTGGACTTTAATTCCCGCAGATATTGGAAATCTATTAATAATCCAATCACTTGTAAAAGACCAACAAAGGCAAATAGCTGCCACTTATAACGGCTGAGTGGTTCTTCAAGGCGGCGGTGTCGGGACGCTTGTTCTGGAGAATTTAGTCGTTGTGGCGCGTCGGGAAATGCTTTTCGATAGTGATGACTTAGATAAAAGAGAATTGCTGTTCCTAAAATAATCACTACGCAAGCGATAACAATTACCTTATTCAGCTTGGCGAATGCTAGCAGCCAGGGCAAACTAAAGCCGCTGATCACATCTGCTACCAATAACCCGCTACTCACCAGTGGATAGGTGCGCTTAATCTCGCGAATATTAAATAGTTGATTAGCGACGATGGAAGTGTTGAGGTCATTGACCACATAAAGTGCGTCTACCCATAGCCGCATCAAAAATACAATAACAACCGTCAAGTAGGAAATATGTATCCCCCAATGTAAGAACACTAATAAAACTAATGGCATCACCATGCAAGGTGCGATCGCCACAATTACCCAGCGCAAAGGAAAAATCTTTTGTAGCCAAGAATATAAAACAACTAGTCCAAAACCGATGGCTGCACTGGCGATATACATTAAAGGCAGTGGATCGGCCCCATATTCATCTAAAAACAGCGCTACTGTACTGTCTTCTGCCCACCGTAACCCTACAGACACAGTAGTATAAAAGGCAAACATCATCCACGTCCGTTCGCTCTCCTCAGGTCGGAGATTTAACCACTGTAGCAGCCGTGCCAGAGTGCCTCTATTTGCAGCCAACCAGTTATTTTTCAGTTCCATTCAGTTTTTCTTTCTGGTATCTTTACCGTGCAAAAGGCAAGTAATTTCGATAATGAGTACTAATAGGAGGAGTATATTTTGCAGCTTCAAAGCGGCTTGTTTAAGAGCAAGGATTTAAGGCTAGGCCAAAGCAACTAAGCAGTAGCAAAATTTACACTGCTATTTTGAAAAGTTGAGCCAGATGCGGGGAGATTAATTCTTTCCACGGACTAGCGTATCGCGTAGGGAAACCCGGACGCGCAGGGCTATTTGCTGTTTGTGTCTCCTAAACAAAGGGGAGTTTTAACAGCCTTTACCAAAATGGCAAAAGTCCTGAACAACTGAGTATTATTTTTCCCACTCAGCGTTCAGGACTATCATTTTTCGATAAATTTTACCGAATTCGGTAATGGTTTTAAATCTTTAGTTCTGGTTTATACTTCTTGCCTAGAACAGTTGGAAGATTACTTTTTGGGAGAGATCAGCATCATCATATTTCTTCCTTCTTTTTTCGGTGCTTGCTGCACTTCGCCAAATGGCTCCAAATCAGTTGCCATTCGCTTGAGCAAATCTTCTGCTAAGTCACTGTGTTGAATCTCTCGACCCCGGAACATCACTGTCGCTTTGACTTTATCACCGTCTTTGAGAAAGCGCTCTGCTTGCTTGACACGCACGTTGTAGTCGTGTTCTTCTATTTTGTAGCGCATCTTTACTTCTTTGACATCAGCCGTGTGCTGCTTTTTCCGGGCTTCCCGCGCCTTCTTCTCTTGCTCAAACTTATATTTCCCATAATCCATAATCCGACAAACCGGCGGGTCAGCTTTGTCACTGAGCAGCACTAAATCCAACTCTTTTTCTTCAGCTAGTTGTAGTGCTTCTTGGGGGGGCATAATTCCTAATTGGGCCCCATCAGTGTCAATAACCCGAATTTTCGGGAAGCGAATACGTTCGTTAATTTGGGGCAGATCGCGAGTTCTTTTTTTCTCAATCACAGGCATTATGATTCGTGGGAGCTCTTTATTAAGAATTTGGCTTGGTCTTGATTGGCTGAGTTTTTGATTATTAAGCCTCAGGGAAAAGTAGCAAAATAGCTGAGGACTTAAAAAATGAGCCTTACAGTTCTAGCTTAGCTAATCCATAAGGTAGTTGTGACTTAGTTTGTATTTGTCATTCTACTCATTGTGAGAGAGTTTCTCTAAATTGTTAATCTAAATTACACAACCTAGATGAACGTTAAGTATTGTATCAAGTGATTAACAATTGATTGACATTTTGTTCTAAAAGGATGTTTCCAGAATAGCAAGATTACAGATAAAATACTTTCTTACCAATAAATTGTAATATTTTATACGAATATTTACAATTTTATTTACAGCGGATTTCATTTTGGTGAAGTACAGACCCTCAGTCTTAAAATCTAGGCATAAGCCTGTGTTACTTCTAAATTCTGACTCCTGAATTCTGCTGTAGTGTTTTTGAGCCAAACCGCTGACAAGAATAACTGTAGTCAGACTCCTAACTTCCCTTAAGAAGTCGGGAATCCTGCAACCCGTCCTAAATAGTTGTAAGTAGAACGGCGTAAATATTTGTCGTTGGGATAAGGCAGAAGGCAGTCCCCATGAAAAAATTTTCATCGCCAAGCATGTAAGTAGTTCTTACATGTTCCCCGTTCCCTGTTCCCTGTTCCCTACTTACAAGTCAGGAGGTGAGACAGCGCGGTCTTGGGGGTCTCCCCCATGAGCGACTGCGAACCCGAAGGGCAGGAGGCAGAAGGAAAGAGAGTTTTAGCCTAATTTACCTTTCTTAACATAGATTGGTTTTTTCCCACCGACTTACTTAATCAAGCTCAGGACTTACGCAACTGTCACAAGCAATGGCGCGGCTACACCGCGCCGAGCGCCAAGCA
>NZ_MTAV01000088.1 GCF_002154695.1 Nostoc sp. T09 | reverse complement strand
TGCAACTGAGATGAGGGTGTAGTGATGTGGATGCAATTATTAGAAGATTTTATCAAAAATAGTAAAGAACCGCGTGAAATCAAGCGGGCTACAGCAGTAAAGATGCTGCTATGTGGATATAAGCATGAGGAGATAATGCCAATATTAGGTGTCTCATCTGGGTTCATAAGTACCTATAAAAAATCATTTTTTAAAATGGGGATTGATGGGTTAAAACTAGGGCATAAAGGAAGTAAAGGGTATCTGGATGATATTCAACGTGCCGAGGTAATTGAATGGTTGCAAACTAAGGATAGATGGACTTTAAATGAATTAGAGCACCATATCGCTTCAAAATATGGAGTGACATTCTTCTCGAAACAAAGTTACTACGATTTATTTGATGCTGCCAGTATTAGTTGGAAGAAAACTCAAGCAAGTAATCCAAAATATGACCAAGAATTAGTAGACTCAAAAAAAAAGAGATTTGTGAATTGTTGGAGACGCGACGACCTGAAATAGAATCAGGAGAGCTAGTTGTGTTCATGGTAGATAAATATCATTTACTCTGGGGAGACATAATAGGTTATGTCTGGGGAAAAACTAATGAACGAGTGACAATACCAGTAGTTAATGCTCGTGTTAAACAAACATATTTTGGTGCATTAGATTATAAAACCAAGGAATTTATCACCTATGCAGCAGAAAAAGGTAACTCTAAAAACACAATTAATTTTTTAGAATATCTCCGTCAACAACGACCATTAGCCAAACTTTTAATAATTTGGGATGGTGCAAGTTATCATCGTTCACAAGAAATTCAAGATTATCTAGATTCATTAAATCGTGAATTGGAAAAAGAACAATGGTGGATTACCTGCTTGAGGTTTGCCCCAAATGCACCACAACAGAATCCTGTAGAAGATATTTGGCTGCAAGCAAAACGATTAATTAGAGAATTTTATTTTTTCTGTCATTCTTTTAACGTAGTCAAGGCGTTATTTGAGCTATCAATTCATTGTCAAATTTTTGACTTCCCTAAACTTCATGAATATGGTGTTTTCTCATAAACCATTTAGGATTGCTAT
>NZ_MTAV01000087.1 GCF_002154695.1 Nostoc sp. T09 | reverse complement strand
AGGGAAGAAGGAATAAAACTGTACTGAGTTTTTTTCAAAAATCAAATATGAGTCCTATATTAGGGACTAGTGTAAAAAGCAGGGGAGCAGGGAGACACTTCTCTAAATAATGTTGCCTTGCTTACTTTGTTTTCCTTATTCCTAGCCACTAATCCCTAATGCCCAATCCCCAGCTATGTTTTTATATCTTTCTAAGTTACTCCCGCTGTTTTTTTACCCGTTGGGATTAGCCTCTATCTGTTTGGTAGTGGCATTGATAACTTTATGGAAACGGCCGCGCACGGCAGCCATTGCAATAGCTGTAGCACTAATTTTATTGCTATTTTGCAGTAATGCTTGGGTTTCTCACTGGCTCGTGCGATCGCTAGAATGGCAAAATACTGCAACTAGCCAAATACCTAATGCAGAAGCCATTGTAGTTTTGGGTGGTGCTACTAAATCAGCTTTTTGGCCTCGACCGAGTGCCGATTTAAGCGAACAAGGTGATCGCGTAATTTATGGCGCTCAACTCTATCGCCAACAAAAAGCACCTCTAATTATCCTGAGTGGCGGTAGAATCGATTGGCGTGGACGTGGTGCCCCAGAGTCGGCAGATATGGCAGATATTCTCACCTCTCTTGGTATACCCTCTGAGGCGATTGTCCAAGAACCTGATTCTTTCAACAGTCATCAAAATGCTGTAAATGTCAAGAAAATTTTACAGTCTCGTAACATTCGCCGCATATTGTTGGTGACTTCGGCAATGCATATGCCGCGATCGCTCAAAATTTTTCAGCATCAAGGAATTGAGGCTATTCCTGCCCCTACCGATTTTCTTGTTAGCCAAGGTGAAATGCAAGAACTTGGCAGCAGTCCGAAAGCTGCCATATTGAATTTGTTACCTAATAGCAATGAATTAGACCAGTTTACTAGCGCTTTAAAAGAGTACCTTGGTCTTTTTATCTATAGCTTGCGTGGTTGGCTATAACAAAGTGCTCAGTGGTAGTAGTAACCTTAGTTTTAGAACTTTAATTTTCAATCGCTATAATTTCAGTAGTCACAGAGTTTTGATTTTTAAATTTCTCAGGACTCAGCACTCCCTGACATTATGTCTAAAAATTTACCTTATATTATCCCTGCAACTCCCAGCGAAGTTGAAGAAGGCTTTGCCAGTTACCAAACAACCCACCAGTTCTATCATGAAGTTAGGGCGCGCTCAGAATTTCGGCAACATTGTGAGTGGTACTACACAACAGCAATACGCCACCGTCAAGAGCTAGAAAAAATGCGCGGCGAACTGAATATTATGCGCTGGTTTCGCCGCTCTTGAAGTATTTAGATGATTTCTAACTCATTGTCACGGAGATGAGCTTTAAATTTTTTACTAAACTGGACTAATAACGGCAGATTAGCGCTTACAGGCCTACCTTGCCATTGGGTAACAATAGCTACGACTTCGCCTTCTGCACCTTTGAGATCAAAAGCCTGACCGCGATGTTCAGGATGATGGTAAACTACTACCGAATCTTTAACACGGACGCGATCGCCAACTTTCATAACAACATTTACACCTAGCTTTTCCTTTTCCACAACAATCTCCACAGCCATCCCTCACTGAACTTGCTTTTTTGAAAAATAGACTGCTTGCAACAGTCACGCTTCGCATCTCATATGTACAGACTGGCTGTTGAATGCGTCCGTAACTGCTATACGAACAAAGCCTGCCCATGCAGGCTTTGTTGTTGGTCAATGAGCGACATTAAATAATAGTCGCCTAGTGCTTTAGCAAGAGGTCTAATCGTTTTATTTTTAGTTAACTTTTCATCCTCCCACAGTTATACAAACTCTCACAATGAGCTTGCTAAAAACAGGGATTACTTAGGTGGCATCTGGTGGGTGAGAAATTCACACCTTTATTGCCTCCTTAGTGCACTTGTCCACTCTCATCGGTGTCTCAGAGGCGCTTTTGTTGAGGATGAGCGGCCTCACGGGCAAGGAAAACCCGCTTTAGCTCTGAATGGGCGCTTTAACGCCAAGTTTAATTCTACAACAAGATAGATATTCTATTTCCAGATACTATGGCGACTAGAATTGCTGATTAAGGCGCAAAAATGAGTCGTTAGAGTTGGGAGTGAGCAAAATCCTGCTAGTTACTTTTGCTGCGAACATAGCTGCTGCAATCCTGGTGGAAGTTGGCGACACAGTTGCTGGAATGTTTGCGGCTGAAGTTGCCACCAAACCAATAATCCCAAAGTTGTACCACCTAAAAGTAATAATAATCCTCCAAGCAGCACTAGAGATCTACCTCGGCTTGGTTGTTTGACCTCAGTTGGGGTAGGTTCTTCTGTAATGTCTAAATCTAGTAATAATGGCACACTACTTTCCGCCAAGGAGAAATCTTCTGTTGTTTCCGCTGCGATAATTTCTACTTGCGGCTGTGCATAAGTTAAGGAGACGAAGTATTCTCGCGAAACGTTGCACAGAGTCATAACCAGCGATGTATTATCATGACCATTTTTCTGATTTGCAAAGTTAATCCAACGATGCACTGCATCTTCTATATCTAGTTGTCTATTTAACGCGGCAAGTGCGTAATTCTGCCATGATTGTTCCACCCAGTTATTGTCGCTTAAGCCATCGGAACACAGCAACAATATGCCATCTTCTTCTAAAATGAACCGCCTGATCCCAATCCGCAAAGATTCCGCATCTCTTGTTCCCAATGCTTGAGTTAGTGCAGTTGCATCTGGCCGCATCAAGGCTTGACGATAGAGATTGCGGGCGTAGCGAACTTCCCGCGCCGTTACATCATCATCTACTGTCAGTAGCTGACAATAATTACGAGTAATCCAATAAGCACGGCTATCACCGACACTAGCCAGGTAAAGTTCATGGGTAGTTGCTGATCCTTTAGCAGAGTTTGCCTGCACTCGTTGTGGCACTTGTAATGCCATCACCAAAGTTGTAGCCATACGTTCTCTACCTTGGCGATTTTGTGCGTCATTACTGGCACAAATCACGTTATTTACTACCCGCAAGCTAGCTTCTAGTTGTTCTTCCCACAAATCTGGCGTTATCAGTTCAGTTTGCGCTGCTAACTCTGCAAATAAAGCACGAATCTGCAATTTTACGGACTGTATTGCTAATTGACTAGCTACTTCACCGCCTTGATGTCCGCCAATACCATCGCAAACAATTGATAAGTGTGGTACTAGTGAGTCTTTTCGGTCATCAGAGTTAGCAGGGAAGCAAGCGTCTTCATTTCGCGTCATTACTGTCCCAGTATCGGTTGCACCTGATACTTCCAGATTTAATGGCAATTCTGCCGCAGATGAAAGTAACAAGGCATTGAGTTGAGTTGAAATTGCCTCAAACTCAACTTGAGTTGTGCCCATCTGTTTGACTATATTCTGTAACCTTTGGGCTATCGGTGCTTTGGCAGATGCTACCAACGGCTGCCAAGATTGGCCCAAATCTTGCAAACTAGGTAAGCTTTCTGTTGTCTGGTGAAGTTCCAACAGACGCACACACCAACCTTGCACCCGCAGGTTGTTCGACATGAGTAAACTGCTAGCAACTCCCTGTTCTAATAAAGGTTGCCAAAGTTGAAGAATCTGCCATAGCCAGTAAACCTGTCTAACCGCCGTTGCTTGTTCCCAGGCATTAGCGATCGCTGGGTAGATATTTCCAGTCTGTGCGATCGGTACGTTTTCCAGCAAGAGAATATCATCGCCACTTCCCTCAAAAGAGCGAACATACCCATAAGCTTGAGGCAGGTGCAATCGCTCATAATACAAGCGTAAATAAGGAATCACTTCCTTTGGCAATTCTTCAGGTATGTCAGGTAGTAGCCCAGGTTGTGTATCCAACCAAACTTGATGCCTAATTACCTCATACCTATTTGCCACCGTTGTTCCTGGTGGAATTTTCGCTGCTGATGAGCCAGTTGCCCACAGATAGCGATGAACTAAAGAAGTTTGACAATTGGTACAAACACGACTCCCTAAGGAATTAATTGGATTTGTACAGTCTGGATTGATGCAATAAATTATCTGTTGAGTAGAAATCATAAACTCGTGAATTTCAATTAAATATAGCTGTCAAATACTTGAAGGCTAGAATAGACTGGATTCGTGTACCTCTAGCTACAAGTTGTTACTGAAGTTAATCAAAATTGATGGCTAAACTACCATATTTGGTTTTCCGTAAACAGCCAGCCTATAGGTGGATCTAGTTAGGAGAAAGAGATTTACATAAATGTAGTGTCTAGGATGGCGCTATGCCAAGTTATACCGTAATCTGGCTCTTGGCAGGAGCAGTTTTATGTTTCATGGAACTGTTCTTGCCGTCTGCTTTTGTCGCTTTCATGATGGGTATTAGCGCTTTTATAGTGGCGCTATTGTCACAATTCGTTCTGCGGAGTTTATGGCTGCAAGTTTTAGCGTGGCTGTTGCTTTCCACATTACTAGTTATGGGTTCCCGTAGGTTGTCACAACCGCGACGACGCAACTCGAAAATCCAAAATGCAATTACAGCTGAAACTTTAACAGAAATTCCTGCTGGGAAAACAGGGCGGGTGCTATACGAAGGAAATTCTTGGCAAGCAAGATGTGATGATGACAAACTCAGCGTCGCACCTCATCAAAGAGTTTATATCGTTCGCAGAGAAGGCACCACCTTGATTGTGATGCCAGAAAACCTTTTGCATTCCTAGGTATAAACCAAGGGCCAAGGGTCAAGGGTGAAAAAGTAATAGGCAATAGGCAAGACTCAAGAATCATAATTCTGAAATTTGGATTTTGAATTATTGATCTACCTTGTCTTTCTTATCCCTTTCCCTTCTATATCTTTATCATTTACTACTCACTCTCGATATTAAAACTTAGGAGATTCACAATGGAACAGTTCTTTTTGCTAGTGTTTTTGGCACTTGGAGGTTCTGCTTTAGCAGGTTCAGTGAAAGTCATTAATCAAGGTGATGAGGCTTTGGTTGAAAAATTGGGTAGCTATAACAAAAAACTAGGGCCAGGACTAAACTTTGTTACTCCTTTCCTCGATAAGATTGTTTATAAACAAACTATCCGCGAAAAAGTCTTAGATATTCCGCCACAACAGTGCATTACCCGTGACAACGTTTCAATCACTGTTGATGCAGTAGTTTACTGGCGGATCATGGATATGGAAAGAGCTTATTACAAAGTAGAAAATCTCCAGTCAGCAATGGTGAATTTGGTGTTGACTCAAATCCGCTCGGAAATGGGACAACTAGAATTAGATGAAACCTTTACCGCTCGTTCTCAAATTAATGAACTTCTATTACGGGATTTGGACATTGCTACTGACCCTTGGGGTGTGAAAGTAACGCGGGTAGAACTGCGAGATATTATCCCCTCTAAGGCGGTGCAGGAATCGATGGAATTACAGATGTCAGCAGAACGGCGCAAACGGGCATCAATTTTAACGTCGGAAGGCGATCGCGAATCGGCTGTTAATAGTGCTAGAGGTAAAGCTGATGCCCAAATTCTTGATGCAGAAGCCCGTCAGAAAGCCGTAATTTTGCAGGCCGAAGCTGAACAAAAAGCGATTGTTCTGAGGGCACAAGCTGAACGTCAGCAGCAAGTTCTCAAAGCCCAAGCTATTGCTGAGTCGGCAGAAATTATTGCTCAAAAAATCAAAAACAACCCCGACGCCCATCAAGCAATAGAAGTTCTATTTGCCTTAGGTTATCTCGACATGGGCGCGACAATTGGTAAAAGCGATAGCAGCAAGGTCATGTTTATGGACCCCCGCACTATTCCTGCAACCCTTGAGGGCATACGCTCTATTGTCTCAGAAGGTCAGGAAATTTCCAGCGTCAATAATAATAAGCATGTCTAGTTGAGAAGAGACGGCAAGGTGAGACAGCGCTTTTGGTAGGCTTTCCAACGCCCTACCCTACGGGAACGCTTTCAGCGAGCGTTACTCGTTCAGCGATCGCCCTACAGCCCTTCTCCTAAAGGAGACGCTACGCGAACGGGCATCCTACGGCGAGCGTTGCCGCAGGCTAGCCATTCCCGTAGGTAGGGGACAAGGAAGAAATAAATAATGACTCTTGACCAATGAAAAATGACTATTGACTAATTTCAGCAGCCTGATCGTTCTGACATTGGTTGCACAAACCAAAAAACTCTAGAGTGTGGTAGAAAATTTTAAATTTATGGTTGGCTTGCAACTGGTCTTCCAGGTTATGTACTGGGCATTGATTAATCGGAATTGAAATTCCACATTGCAAGCAAGTGAGGTGGTGCCTGTCTTGCTGCGCTAGGCTATAAAGGGCTTCACCATTCGCCAGAGTTCTGATTTGTACCATACCTTCCAATTTTAAGGCTTCCAAGGAACGGTAAACTGTTGCTAACCCCATATTCTGATTACAATTACGTAATTCTAGGTAAATTTCCTGTGCGGAAATTCCTTGCTTAATGGTTTTCAACAGATTCAAAATCCTCTCCTGACTGCGGGTACGTATGGCTCTCATAGACAATTGTTTAAATTTGCCGCTGTGGTTGAAGCCGTCATACTGGCTAACTAATAAATTAACTGTAGTCGCTTCGTAATCTTATTTTCACTCAGTTGGAACAGAAAGTTATAGTATAGCGATCGCAGCATTCAGCGAACGCCTATGCAAAGGAAGTATATAGCCAAAATTTTCGTGACACTTCGTCCTTCTGTTTTAGACCCAGCTGGTGTGGCTGTACAATCTGGCCTCAAGCAAATGGGCTACGACAACGTTGAACAGGTGCGGATTGGTAAGTACATTGAATTGACGATCACCTCTACGCAAGAGGCTAAAGCACGTCAAGACCTTGAGCGCATCTGTGACCAAATGCTCGCAAATCCGGTAATTGAAAATTATCGCTTTGAATTGATAGAAGTCGAAACACAGACAGGGGTCTTTTAGAGAATAGGAATTAGGGAGCAGGGGGACAATTAACTACTGCCTTTTGACCCTTGACCAATGACAAATGACTAATAACAAATGACCAATGACAAAATTCGGCGTTGTAGTTTTTCCGGGTTCTAATTGCGATCGCGATGTTGCTTATGTAACCAGAGACTTGCTAAAGCAACCGACTCGCATGGTTTGGCATCAAGAGACTGATATTGCTGATTTGGATGTGATTATCATACCTGGTGGCTTTAGTTACGGGGATTATTTACGTTGCGGTGCGATCGCACGATTTTCGCCAGTAATGCAGCAGGTTGTCGAACACGCTCAAAAAGGTAAGTTTGTCTTAGGTATTTGCAATGGCTTTCAAGTCTTAACGGAAGCTGGCTTATTGCCAGGGATATTGGCTAGGAATCAGGATTTGCATTTTATATGCGATCGCCTTCCTCTCAAAGTTGAGCGTACCAATCTGCCTTGGACGCAAGCTTACGCACCTGGTGAAATTATCACTGTGCCTGTTGCCCACGGGGAGGGGCGATTCTATGCTGATAAAGCCACTCTGGTAGAACTAGAAGATAACGGACAAGTGGTGTTCCGTTATGCAGGTGACAACCCCAACGGTTCATTGAACAACATTGCCGGGATTTGTAACCGTCAGGGCAATGTTTTGGGCATGATGCCTCACCCTGAAAGAGCCTCTGACCCAATCTTAGGCGGTAATGATGGGTTGAGGCTGTTTCAAGGGTTATTGGAGAAGGTAGCAGCGATCGCCTAGTGTTACAGAGACGCGAAATTTCGCGTCTCTACAGTATTTACTATGCAATTGCATTGTCAAACTTTTACCTAGAATGTTTATGGGGTTACCCCTTAGCACAGCAGCAGGGGTAACAATAAACAAATGACAACAGACAAATGGCTAAAAAGCAGAAATTTCCTTATCTTCTAGGTTCTAAATGGACAGCGCAGCACAAGATAGATGGTTGGCGGCATTTCCAAGTCGTCAACCGCAAAAATCAAGGTAATTGGGTTTACGCTGAAATGGTTGCGGCTTGCGATCCAAAAGTTCGTTTCTGGCTCAATGCCAAATTATTACAAGATAACTCTCAGTGGCAAGCCGACTGGCAACCATTAAAGGAAATAGTACAACTCGAAGACGAAGTTTCCTGATTTACCGAGTGCGGTACTACTTAGGATAGTATCCAGTTTCGACCGAATTGACACGAACTCCGTCAACATAAACGTCAACGGGGTCGCCGTCTGGTGTCGATAAACCCACTGTGCTAGTTTGGCTCAAGGGTTTTTTATAGCGACCGCCAGAGATATTAGAGAGAGCTGCATCAGAAAGTTCCTCTACTGGAGGTAAATTAGAAATATCAGTACTATTAAGCTCTTTTTTCATGCTCTTGACTCCTACCATTTGATTGATGGTTGATAGTTTCGAGCTACAAAAAATAATCAAAATTTTGGAAATTTTGTTACATAAATTAACTCAAATTATGAGTTGGTCAGAACTAGTAAAGCTGAATCATCTGAGTATCTCACTAGGTATCCTGACTGTCACGGCTAACTCAGATTTGGTTTCAATTAGCAGATAACTGCTATTCCAATCAAATCACGTAACTATCGAAGCTAATTAGCGATCGCACTATTGCTTTATTGTTGATTTTTTTTAATCGGGTCAAACCCATATTTAAAAATTTAATAATTTGTTGCATATAAAAAGCACTTGCTCAAAAACAGCAATTAGATATTCTTGACAGTTGAGGAAAAACTGGCACTTTACCTGCTATTGATCAGTTTTTTGGGATTTATACCGTAGGACAGTGAATCTCTATCTTCACCTCTGACGTAGAGGTTGATTCAATCTCATATACGGATATGAGTATCGTCTAATCGAATCAAAAGTATTGAAAAAACTAGATTTAAGCTTTTTGTTTTTTGTAACTTTTTTTATAAAAATAAATTTTAAAATTTTAAAAATGCTAATTTATTGCTTATAAAAAGTTTTATATGAAATTTTTATCATTAAATTAATTAAATAAATTTTAAATCGTCATATATAGCCATTTTTCATATTTAAAGGCCCTTTATTTTCCTTGTGATTTGGACAATAATGACAACGACAAGACCTCACGCATCGCCATATCAGGCTAGGTGAAGGCAAATGTTTCAGCCACAAGTTTGACAAAAAACTATAAGAGGCAAACAACAGTGAAACTAGCAGTGTATGGAAAAGGTGGAATCGGCAAATCCACAACTAGCTGTAACATCTCAGTCGCCCTAGCAAAACGCGGTAAGAAAGTGCTGCAAATTGGCTGCGACCCCAAGCATGACAGTACCTTTACCCTCACAGGATTTTTAATTCCGACAATTATTGATACCCTGCAAGAAAAGGACTACCACTACGAAGATGTCTGGCCAGAAGATGTAATTTATAAAGGCTACGGTGGTGTCGATTGCGTTGAGGCAGGTGGTCCCCCCGCTGGTGCCGGATGCGGTGGCTACGTTGTTGGCGAAACCGTGAAATTACTTAAAGAACTTAATGCCTTTGATGTTTACGACGTAATTCTTTTTGACGTACTAGGTGACGTTGTCTGCGGTGGTTTTGCAGCACCACTCAACTATGCAGATTACTGCATGATTGTGACTGACAACGGCTTTGATGCTTTATTTGCTGCCAATCGTATTGCGGCTTCAGTTAGAGAAAAAGCACGGACTCACCCACTACGTCTAGCTGGTTTAATTGGTAATCGCACCTCCAAACGTGATTTGATCGAGAAATATATAGAAGCAGTACCAATGCCAGTTTTGGAAGTCCTGCCTTTAATTGAAGACATCCGCGTTTCTCGTGTTAAAGGTAAGACTTTGTTTGAAATGGCAGAATCTGACCCATCTTTGAACTACGTTTGCGATTACTATCTCAACATTGCTGACCAAATTCTGGCGCGTCCAGAAGGTGTTGTCCCGAATGATGCCCAAGATCGGGAATTGTTCTCTTTATTATCAGATTTTTATTTAAATCCGAGTAAACCCCAGGTACGGAATCCGGAAGAGGAATTAGACTTGATGATTGTATAAATCATCTAAATTCTCAGGATGGGGAAATAATATGGCTTTCTTTCATAGCTTTACAGATTCAATAAAGCAAAAGTGGTTAATGTTCTTCCAGACGAATCGTGACTGGATTACTCTTCACATGGAGGTGGAATCAGTGTATACCCCTGATGGCGGTAAACGACCACCTTCTTACCTCATCCTGGGAGTTGTCAATGCGTTAGAGCCAAAACTCGCGCAGTTAATGCTACCCTTTTCCAGACTGAATCCTGACGCCGATACCCTAATTGAAGTACTGGATTTACATTTCGATCCAGACATTGCTCTGGGTAACCGTTATATCCCCAAGCTAGATTCAGAGAATTATCGGCATGATGCAGTAGCTATCATTGATGGCAACCTCCAAGATGAAACATCTAGCAATGCTCATCTCAATAGTTTTGCGGATGCGGCCGTTGCTCAAGAATTTACAATCGTGGATGCTGCTCATCAAATCTCAAATGGACTGAACGGGCATAACTCAAAAGATGAGTCCCAAAATGCATCCAGTGTAGATGTAGATGAGTTTGGTGAGATTTCCTTCGATACGACTACTACATCAGAAATCAAGCTGGATGACCAGGTGCTTGAGGATCTGAACTCAACAGACGAGAACGCTTTTAGTGACGTGTTATCTGATGTCTGGGGTGATGAAACAGCGCTGCAAAAGGGTGATGGCAACAATGAATTTTTAGGGGAAGAACTGCCAGCTGGCGTTTTTGATGAATCCGAAATTGCCCGTCTCTTCCCCAACGCTTAAATTATTAGCGTTCCTGTTGAATTTAGGGATTGCTGGCTGGTGCTATGTGCCACATCACGGGAATCTGGGGGAAGAATCATTCTTTCCCCACATACCTGCCCTATATTCACCTGCCTTGTTCGCTTTAAAAATCAAGGGGAGAAACAACCAAAATGACTGTCGCTCAACAACCAGAAGCTTTAAACTTTGAATGCGAAACTGGGAATTACCACACCTTTTGCCCAATTAGCTGCGTGGCGTGGTTATACCAAAAAATTGAAGATAGTTTCTTTTTGGTGATTGGAACCAAGACTTGTGGGTACTTCCTACAAAATGCGATGGGGGTGATGATTTTTGCGGAACCCCGTTATGCAATGGCAGAGTTGGAAGAAGGAGATATTTCAGCGCAGCTGAATGATTATGAAGAGTTAAAGCGATTGTGCTTGCAAATTAAACGCGATCGCAACCCTAGTGTAATTGTCTGGATTGGCACTTGCACTACTGAAATTATTAAAATGGACTTGGAAGGCTTGGCTCCCAAGCTGGAAGGTGAACTTGGTATTCCCATCGTCGTTGCTCGTGCCAATGGTCTAGATTACGCCTTCACCCAAGGAGAAGACACTGTATTAGCCGCTATGGCTAATCGTTGTCCTGATAAAGCTCCTGTGACAGAAACAGACAAAAACGAACGCAACGCTATTTCCAAACTGCTCAACTTTGGTAAGAAGAAAGAAGAAGTAGTCCAAGAAGAATCGGAATATGTAGACCACCCGCCTTTGGTTCTCTTCGGCTCCCTTCCTGACCCTGTTGTTACGCAGTTAACTCTAGAACTGAAGAAGCAAGGCATCAAAGTTTCCGGCTGGCTACCCGCAAAACGCTTCACTGAACTGCCAGTGCTGGAAGAAGGCTATTACGTTGCTGGTGTCAATCCCTTCCTCAGCCGTACTGCTACGACCTTAATGCGTCGCCGCAAATGCAAACTCATCGGCGCACCCTTCCCCATTGGCCCTGATGGTACTCGTGCTTGGGTTGAGAAAATTTGCTCTGTTTTCGGCATTACTCCCAAAGGTTTAGATGAACGGGAAACACAAATCTGGGCAGGCTTGGAAGAATACGTGAAACTAATTCGCGGCAAATCTGTATTCTTCATGGGTGATAACTTACTGGAAGTCTCCTTAGCACGCTTCCTAGTTCGCTGTGGGATGACAGTTCTCGAAATTGGTATTCCTTACATGGACAAGCGCTATCAAGCCGCTGAATTAGCGTTACTAGAGCAAACCTGTAAAGAAATGGGCGCACCTCTGCCGAAGATTGTTGAGAAGCCAGATAATTACAACCAAGTTCAGCGTATTTATGAACTGAAGCCAGACTTAGTAATTACTGGTATGGCTCACGCCAACCCGCTTGAAGCTAGGGGTATTAACACTAAGTGGTCTGTAGAGTTTACCTTTGCGCAAATTCACGGCTTTGGCAATGCCCGTGACATTTTGGAATTGGTAACTCGTCCCCTACGTCGGAATAACAGCTTAAAAGATTTGGGTTGGGATAAGTTGGTCAAAGAAGAAGCAAAAATTTAGGATTTGGGTTTAATCAAGCAACACCATAACACCATATGAGTAAAGGCGAACTTTGTGTTCGCCTTTTTTTGCACCTTAGATAAAACTTACCCTTCCAGTTTTCTAAAACACCAATTCAGTAATCTTCAAATTATTTGAGAAGTAGGGCATGAGGCAATTATGACAAGAGGAACGGGCAACGAGGAACTCTTGCTTCCATTGGAGAATAGGAAATTCTCTTTCCTGTTCCCTGTAGTTAAAGAGATTTCTTCTTTGCTTTCCCTTTAGCTAAAGCTCACGCTTGTTTCTCACTAACGCATTCGCCTGCAAAGAAGCCAGTCCGTTGTGGTGAGTCCAGCGCTGTTCGGCGCAGCCGTTCCCAAAAGGTAGGCGGGTTTCCCACCCTAGGCGACTATCGTTAGCAGTAGCGAGGTACAAGCGTCGGAACGAGCTTCACCCGAAAGATTTTCCCAGCTTTTTCGTCGGAGGCTTACCGCAGGGTAGCAAGTGGTGAGTCCAGTTTTGTTCGGCGCAGCCGTTCCCGCAGGGTAGGCGGGTTTCCCACCGTAGGGAACTGGCGTTAGCGACATTCGCGTAGCGTCTCCCCTTGGGAGAAGGAGCGTCACCCGAAGGATGTTGCAAACCCTATCAAGAGAGCACCTATCTCACCTTTTCTCCCTTGCCTTTCTTGTCTTTGTGTAAAAATACCTATGAATATTGAATCAATGCTTTAGGACATTGCATGAATAAAAACTTCAGCTTACAGCTTCATCGCGTTGATAATCAACAATAATCTCGAAGGCAGTGTTAGGTATCACCTGGCGTAAGTGTCTCAAATATCCATCTGCATCAGAACGACTGCGAAATCGAGCTACAATCACTGGTTCCATATTAGGAACAAGACGGCTGATGGCCCAAGCATTAAGACGTTTTTTGTAAGCTTTAGCTTGATTTTCTGTGGTGGAATCGTAATCGGTATTTTGTGGCATGATCTAGATATCCATAGGAGTTAAGTCAAAGGCATTAGTAAGTTTCTTGGCAGGGATGTTCTACTAACGCCTCTTAGTTATTGATGCACCCTTATTAATACATTATTTTTGGGTTGTCAACACTTAGTGTTAAATGTTAGTTAAAACTAATATTTAGCGCCTAGTATTTGTTAGGATGCTGGTGCCAAATCGAGGGTGATACCCCTCATCACATGGTAAAAAATGGGACTTTGGCATCATTGAACAGGCACAAGGCCCTGCGCTACTACCGACAGTCGTCGTCACATAAGCAATAAAATGGGTCTGTCCCCTGATGAGCCAAAGATATCTTTGTTAAGCGCATTGAAAAGAACTAAATTGCTATGTAAAATCGCTTAATGAAGAGTTTTAAAATAAACTGTAGGATTGACAATTTAGCACATAGCACTTGAATATATATTGAGCCTATTTTTACTCTGCAATTAAGAAAACCACAACTTAATATCAAAGCAAGAAGGAAAATATCGCCAGCATTACGCCTGTGTGATTTTTCTCAATGCCCAAAAATTTATGTAGGTACATTTAGATTTAAAACTAGACTTTATAAAAATGAAGACACCATTTGTAATATCAATACTTCAAAAAGTAGTTGAGCAAATAGGAGCAGTACTATTAGTAGATCCAGAATGTAATTTTGTGGGACACATTACTTTTAAAAACGGTAATAAAACTGTTTTTCGCTCTACTCAATTCAACATAAATGGTTTCGGTGCAGCGGAGATTGCAAAAGATAAAGGTTGCTCTAGTTTTTTACTGAAGCATTTTGGCTATAAAGTTCCTGAGGGCAAAACATTTTTTAATGAGCACTTATGTAAAAAAATAGGCACATTAAGAAATATAGATGATGGCTTTGATTATGCTAAAGCTCTAGGATTTCCTGTAATTGTCAAACCCTTGAATCTTAGCCAAGGTAGATTAGTTACCAAGGTTCATAATAAGCGAGAATACTATCAAGTAGCTAAAAAAATCTTGCAAATAACCTCAGGATTCATTGTCGAGCGCTTTCATGTTGGTAATGACTACAGGATTTTGGTACTAGATGAAGAGGTAATTATTGCCTACCAAAGAATTCCCTTATTTGTAGTAGGAGATGGTAAATCTAGTGTTTGGGAACTTTTGCAGAGAAAGCAATTATTACTGAATAAAAATGGCAGAAAAATTATAGATTTTGAAGATTTTAGAATTAAAAAAAAATTACAAAGGCAAAAACTAACTTTTGACAGTGTGGTACCAAAAGATACCATTATCTATCTTTTGGACAATGCAAATTTATCAAGTGGAGGTGAGGCAATAGATTTAACAGAAAGTATTCATGCCGATTTTCAAAAATTGGCAATTAATATTACAAAAGATATGGGCTTAAGATTAGTAGGTGTAGATATTATTACAAACGATATAACTAAGCCAATGGTAGACTATATTATTATCGAAGTTAATGGGTCCCCAGGCTTGCAGAACTACGCCTCGTTTGGTGAACTGCAAACTCAGAGAGTAGAAAATTTATATCTCAAAGTTCTTCAAGCAATGGAGAACTAGTACCCTGATACGGAAGTCAAAAGTTAAAAGATAAAATTTTCGTAATTAGATAAATTCCTCCCGATATCGCAAAATCTTGATGGATATAGAAATGGTAGATGCACCTTAATTTTAATTACGTCCTCAGCTTTAAGTTGGGGACTTTTATTATTTAAAAATAGATGGCAATAAACTTGGAGCTAACCACAGCGCATAACCGATAAATCCAAATAGTCCTGTAATTAAAACAGTAACTACATAGCTGATACACATCAATAAACCGTCAGATTCGATCGTGGCAACTGCTAGTAGTAAAATACCGACAGTAGGGATGGGATTGGTTAAGGGAATTGGTGAAATTAGTAATACGGTTAACCACGATATACAAAACCCATTGAATCGCCAAGCCCAATGACTATTAGCTATTTTTGCTAACCGGGGACGGGCAATTTTTTCTAATATCCTCGTAACTCGTCGCAGGTTATGCAGCAATAATTGGGCAAAGCGGCGGGGAAATTTGTAGTTGGCAATTTTTTTGGGTAGCCAAGGCGATCGCCTTCCTAATACCATCTGCGTCGATAACAGCAAGCATGCAGCACCAAATGGCCCAGTTAATCCGGGTGGCATAGGAAATAAAAACGGTAAAACTAACAATGCTATTACCAAACTAAAGCCCCGTTCGGAAGTTTTTGCCAGAATCTCTCCTAGGGTTAGCGGCTGTTCGGCTAAATTTTGCAATAATGACTTAATTTCTTGAGAAAATCTGAGATGCATTTGGCTTGAGTCTTGGCGATTTTCCACAATACCCAACTTTAGTTAAGTAAATCGCTTTATCAATGTATACATTTGTTCTACAAATAATTCCGTAAAAAATCAAATTTTATTTATCTTGAATGTGTTTTGTTTTGCCAATCTAACACTTAAAAATTAAAGCTGCGCTCCTTCTGATGGGACAAACACAGTTACAGCTTTAGGAATAACGTAAAAGTGGGCTGGGGTATAGGTGGTTATTTCGCCATCAGTATTAATAGGACGTGGTTTTCGGGTATAAACTTCCATTTCTTGACCTTGAAAGGCACGGACTTCGCGCCATTTTATGTGTCGTCCTTGTCGCATTGCTGGAAGCAAGGGTATGATTTGCCACCAATTGTTAATTTCTAAACTGTAGAGATCAAGTCTTTGATCGTCGATTGTGGCATCGTGAGCAACTGCCATGCCACCACCATAATAGCGACCATTACCTACAGCAATCTGTACCGTTCGTACACGAATCGATTCACCGTTGATGCGAATTTCGGCGCTAAAGGGTCGAGATTCCCACATTACTTGTAATGCTGTGGCGAGGTAAGCGAATACTCCCCAGCGGCGCTTTACTTCTTTGGTAAGTCTCTCAGTGATTTTCACACTTAGTCCCATACTGGCGACGTTGAAAAAATGCTTGCCATTTACCCGTCCTAAGTCAATACGTCGCTGCTCTCCGGTGGCAATAATTTTGCAAGCTTCGGTTAAGGAATTGGGAATTCCTAAAGTCCTGGCTAAATCGTTAGCAGTTCCCAAAGGTAAGATACCTAAAGGTAATTGAGTATCGACTAAAGCATCCACTGCGGCATTGAGTGTGCCATCACCACCGCCAACAATTACCAAGTCAACTCGATCTCGGTAGTGACGAATAATTTCATTCAAGCGGTTGGGATGTTCTGTAGATTCCTCAATCAAATCAAAGCCTGATTTTTTTAAACATTCAATCGCTTCTGTGAGGCTCTTTTTCCCTTTACGAGCATGATGATTTACTAACAGCAGTGCACGAGGACTCATGATTATTACCTTTTATATTTTTAGATATCGAATTAGCAACCTCTATACATTCTCTCTTGAAAAGTTAAGCCACGTGCTTGCGGGGGTTTCCACGGCAGTCTGCCCAAGTCGGGAAACCCGGCTCCCTTATAACTTTTCGCTGTGTAAAATTAATTACAAAACTTGTTAGGGCTGTTATGAAATTTACTCAGAATTTACTGGCTCGCTGTTTTTTATGTCGGCGTCACTTTTGTAGATTGTGTTTATCTAGTCTAGCTTTATTAGCTATTGGTGTATTCATCCCTAGGAAATGGGGTTATCAGCCAAAAGAAAATTGTAATTTGGTTATTTGTATTTCTAATACTGGGATTCATTCTAATATTATAGTACCGACAAAAAATTATGTTTTTGATTGGCACAAGTATATATCTGTAGAAAGAATTGGCATAGAGAATTTCAATGATTATAATTATTTAAGTTTTGGTTGGGGCGATCGCGATTTTTATATGTCAACGCCATCTGTGGCGGATTTACGATTGTCTACGACTTTTAGAGCTTTATTTCTACCAACTCCTTCTGTCATATATGTTCAAGGTTATCAATTAATACCAGATTATTTAGAAGTTAAATGTATTAAAGTTAATAAAAATCATTATTTAGAATTAATAAAATTTATTCAAGCTACTTTTAAAGTAAACAATCAAGGTAGAGTCATCCGTATTGGTAATGGTCATACGGCTAATGCTGGCTTTTATGATGCATTGGGCAGTTATTCAATATTGAGAAATTGTAATACCTGGGCAGCAGAAGCATTGAGAAAAGCTGATGTTAATACTCCGCTGTGGGATGGACTCTCGACAGCTATTATGTTGCATTTAAGAAGTGATTGTGATTGAAAAGTTATTTGTTTGCGATCGCAAAATTTACAACTGCTAACCTAAAAGGTGTAAATGCGAATTCACAAGATATAGCGTTATGGATAAAACAAGTCATGCAAATAGGATAGTTGCCTAAAAAGTCAGCCATAATCTTTGAGGGATGGGGTTAAAGATGAAGGGCAAAAGGTGAGGGGCGATCGCTCACAAGTTCCTCACATTGTTTCTGTATCTTCAAACTGAACTAACCCAATTCAGCAGCACTCATATGGAATACCTGTGCTATCTGGCGAATGCCAGCCTTACATTACGGTTGATTGAATACCTACAGAGTAAACCTCAACTCAAAATCAGCTTCGTCACTGTGATTAATCAAATTGATGGTTGGGTAGTTAAAGTCAGACTAAAGTATCAGGTCTCACCTCAAGAAGATGGTGACTTGAGGTCAGTCTTAAGTGAATTAGGAATTAGGTACTCACCACCAAAGCAGGTACAATTAGCGCTTTGGAGTTTGGCTGGCGGACAGTCCCCTATTGATGTCATGCATCGCTACCAGGTTGCTGTCGTTTCTCATGGCCAGCCGGAAACGCAGGAGATAGAAGCGTTTCGCCAAGTTTTTATCAGGGGATTGGGTTACTGTCCACAAACTCTGGCTTGAAACTTAGCTTTCAAGCTAAAGCTGGTCACCCCAACAGGAAACAATATCCAAATCCTTGGTAAGGCGCACCGATTCATTTATTTGTAAAAGCAGTAACAAAGAAAAAAGCCAAAAATAAAAGGCAGGTTTTTGACTTTACCTTTTACTTTTGACTTAGTACTAACCTTTGTTGTTCTAGGGAACGTTTTAGCCTACATCGTCGTGGGCAAATCTGTTAAATAGGAAGTCTAGGGCATAGTTGCGTAGTTTGTAATATTGTGGATCTTCCATGATGCGGGCGCGATCGCGTGGACGGGAAAAGGGAATTTCCAAGACTTCACCAATTTTTGCATGAGGGCCATTGGTCATCATCACCAATTTGTCTGCTAAAAATAGCGCTTCATCAATATCATGGGTAATCATCAGCACTGTGCAGCGGTTATCACCCCAAATTTTCAGTAATTCTTCTTGTAACTCTTCTTTGGTAATTGCATCTAATGCCCCAAAAGGTTCGTCTAAAATCAGAACTTTGGGACGAATTGCCAAAGCACGGGCGATAGAAACTCTTTGTCTCATACCACCAGACATTTGCATTGGTTTCTTTTCCATCGCATCGGCGAGTCCCACCATTGCTAAATGTTCGCGGACGATCGCTCTTTTTTGAGCTTCTGGTTTTTCGGGGTAGACTGCGTTAACAGCTAGGTAAATGTTGTCAAATGCAGTGCGCCAGGGGAGTAAGGCATAATTTTGGAAGACAACCATCCTGTCTGGGCCTGGTTTAGTGATGGGTTGTCCTTCTAGCAGCACTTGTCCTGAGGTGGGAAAGTTAAAACCCGATACCATATTCAGCAGGGTTGACTTGCCGCAGCCAGAGTGACCAATTACGCAAATAAACTCGCCTTGTTCTACGTTGAGGTTAACGCCGTCGAGTACGGTGAAGGGGCCTTTTTTTGTGGGGTAAACTTTAGAAACGTCTCTAATCTCTAGGAAAGGTTGGCGATTGCTGATTCCAGTTGCTAATGGTGTTCTTTCGGCTAATCTTAAATTGCGGTTTTGCATGGCGACTTAGGAAGGGTGAAGGGTGAAAATTAGGGCGTTGCTGAGTGGAAAGATGAATTAGCTTCACGCAGAGGAGGATACTTCCGTGCGGGGGTTCCCCCCGTTGAGGAAAGTGTCCGTCGCGCAGAGGCGCAGAGGTAGAAAGAAAAAGAAGCGTGATTACCTTTTTGGTATTCTCTAATGGAGTTCTAAGCCTCATTAACGGAGTTCTGAGCTTCATTAACGGAGTTATTAGCCTCATTAACGGAGTTCTAAGCCTCATTAACGGAGTTATTAGCCTCGTTCACCGAGTTATGAGCCTCATTAACGGAGTTCAAAGACTCTCAAGTCTGGAAAAATGAAGGCTAAGGATGTCCTCAAGGTTTAAACGGTGGGAAAATAATTTTGAATTTTGACCCTACCCTAGCCTTCGGCAACCCCTTCGGGGAACGGGAACTCCTTCGGAGAACGACTTCGCTCAGAGTAAACTCTTTGACTAGATTTACGGTGAAGGCTGAGCGAAGTCGTTGGCGTAGCCTCTCGCAGAGAAGCCTAATTTTGAATTCTCTCTAGGCTGCTGTTCTTCTGGGTGCATCGAGGATGACTTCAGCAACGGAGAAGTCGCGCTTAATATCTAAACTGTTGAGATAGGCGATTGGATCGTCGGCGTTAAACGGTGTGCCATCAAATAGCTGAATAGGTTGGCGAGTGTAGCTAATATCCAAACCTAATTCTCTAGCTGCGGTGCTGAAGACGCGGACTCGACAAACTCTTTCCACAACTTCTACCCAGTTTCTGGGGAAGGGAGTATCACCCCACCGCGCTAATTGACTCATGATCCAAATTTGTTCGGTACGGCTGGGGCGGTTGATTGCAGACTCAGAATAAAACTGGTGATGGGCGTAATCCCGCAGTGGATGGTCTAAGTCACAAGTCAAGCCTTCGGGATCTTCGAGTTGAATATACTCTATATCTGTACTGACATAATCTCGCCCGGCTGTAATCCTTCTAATTTCCTCAGCATTTTTGGGATCTGCACAGTAAACGCAAGCTTCTAGTAAGGCTTTAGTTAATGCAATGTGGGTATTGGGGTAAGCTTCTGCCCAATCTTCCCGCACACCGAGAACTTTACCGGGGTGTCCTAGCCATACTTCTAAGTCAGTAGCAACGGTAAAGCCAACACCTTCAATGGCGGCGCGGTAGTTCCAAGGTTCACCCACACAGTAACCGTCAATACTGCCATTTTGTAAGTCGGCTACCATCTGCGCTGGGGGAATGGTCTTCATATCCACATCGCTATCGGGGTCAATTCCTCCAGCCGCTAGCCAGTAACGCAGCAGTAAATTGTGCATTGATGCGGGATGGACTACCCCCATTGTGTGCCTTTGTTCGCGGGTACGTTGGAGATATTTTTTGAAGTCTGATAAGCTTTGTACACCTTGGTCGTAAAAGCGTTTTGCCAAGGTAATGGCGTTACCGTTACGAGTCATGGTGAGGGAACTGACAACGGGTAGCGGTTGGTTTTTATGTCCGCCCAATGTTAACCACATTGGCATACCCGAAGGCATTTGAGCAGCATCTAAATAACCACCAGCAATACCATCTTCAATACCGCGCCAGCTGGTTTCTCTGACTAAGTTGACTTCATCTAAACCATGCTTGGCAAAAAAGCCTTTTTCTTTGGCAATGGCCAAGGGGGCGCAGGCGCTGAGTGGTAAAAAGCCAATTTCTAAGTTAACTTTTTCTAAGCCATGACGGGAAATCGCCGCAGTTTTCCGCGCCCGAATTTTCTTGATGCGTTTCTGCTGGTTGAGGAAGTAAATCATCTCACTGCGCAGACTGTAGTAGCTGGGATGTTCTACTACTTCCATGCGCTTGCGGGGTCTCGGGATATCTACTTCTAAGATGTCACCAATTTTAGATTCGGGGCCATTGGTCAACATGACGATTCTGTCAGATAACAACACTGCTTCATCTACGTCATGTGTCACCATTACCGCCGTGACTTCATTTTCTTCGCAGATTTGCATGAGTTGTTCTTGCAAATTGCCTCTTGTGAGTGCATCTAATGCACCGAAGGGTTCATCTAGCAAGAGTAACTTGGGACGAATCGCTAAAGCGCGGGCGATCGCAACTCGCTGTTTTTGTCCCCCAGATAACATTCCTGGCTGTTTATCAGCATGGGGACGCAAACCCACCATATCTATATGTTTTTCTACAATAGATCGGCGTTCCGCAGCGGGCATACCCTTCATGACTGAATCTACAGCCAGGGCAATATTTTCTCTAACTGTCCGCCAAGGTAGTAGCGAATAATTTTGGAATACTACCATCCGGTCTGGGCCAGGTTTGGTGATTCTTTGCCCTTCTAAAGTAACTACACCTTCAGATGGTAAATCCAACCCAGCAATCATATTTAATAGCGTGGATTTACCACAACCGGAGTGACCAATTAAAGAAACGAACTCACCTTTTTTAATTTGTAAATCAATTCCTTTAAGGGCGATATATTGACCACCACCAGTTAATTCAAAAACCTTATCAATTTGGTCAACAGCAACGAATATGCTCATTTGTCATTTGTCCTTTGGTATTTGGCATTTGTTATTTGTCCTTGGTGTTTAGTCATTTGTCCTTTGGCAATATGTTTTTACTAATGACTATTGACCAATGACTAATGACTAACGACTACTTCTGTTCTGCTGGCAAAATCAAATTTTGAAGCCAAGCCATGAGTTTATCGAGTATCAAACCGACAACGCCGATATAAACTAGAGCCAAAATTACTTCACTGACGTTGTTATTTTGATAAGCATCCCAGATAAAGAAGCCAATACCGACAATACCGGACATGACAATTTCTGCGGCGATAATCGCTAACCAAGCCAAACCAATTGCAATTCTTAAACCAGTGAAAATGTAGGGTAACGCCGCCGGAATTAAGATATTTATGAAATAGTCTTTGCGGCTAAGTTGTAGAACTTTGGCAACGTTATTGTAATCTTGGGGAATTTGAGTCACACCCACAGCCGTATTAATTAATATCGGCCAAATTGCTGTAATGAAGATAACGAATAAAGCTGCTGGTTCATTTTGGCGTAAAGCTGCCAAAGAAATTGGCACCCAAGCTAAAGGTGGTACAGTTCGCAATAGCTGAAAGATGGGGTCTAAAGCTTTAGACATAGTTCTATTCACCCCAATTAAAATGCCTAACCCAATACCCACAATTGCTGCCAAAGTATAACTGATAGCAACCCGTTGTAGACTTGCCCAAATCTGCCAAAAAAGACCTTTATCTATGCCACCTTTGTCGTAAAAGGGCCAGAAAATTAGTATCCAGGTGTCTTGGATAACTTGTATTGGGCCTGGTAAGGTTGCGCCAGGGGTCAAAGCAAAAAGTTGCCACAAAGCGAGGAAAATAGCGATCGCGATCGCAGGGGGTATAATATCGGGAAATTGCTTTTGCAGACGAGATATAAAGCTGTTATCAAATCTAGGGCTTACAGGGCGTTTTTGGGCAAGTGTCATAAACTGTTATCTCCTCTAAATTGGTAATTTGGTATTTGGCATTTGGTATTTGGCATTGGTCATTTGGTATTTATGCTTGGAATAAATACCAAATGACTCTTGTCCCTTAACCCTTGACTATTGACTAAAAGCTAACTTTCTTGATTTTGAGACTCTTCAAATACTCTTCTGGTTTTTCTGGATCAAATTTGGTGCCATCAAAAAACTCTTCTACACCACGAGATGTACTTGTGGGAATATCAGCCGCAGCAATTCCTGCCTCTTTCGCGGCTTCTTTCCAAATGTCTTCGCGGTTGACTTTATTAATTAGTTCTTTAGCTTTCGTAGCATTATTGGCAATGTAATCTTTGGGTAAAAATCCCCAGCGAACGCTTTCAGTAATAAACCACAAATCATGGCTCTTGTAGGGATAGGAAACACTACCTTTTCCATCTTTCCAGTAGTAAGCTGCCATTGATTTA
The DNA here is from genome assembly GCF_002154695.1 of Nostoc sp. T09. GTDB lineage: Bacteria > Cyanobacteriota > Cyanobacteriia > Cyanobacteriales > Nostocaceae > Aulosira. The sequence continues at coordinate 13,036 of NZ_MTAV01000087.1, read as the reverse complement.
TCATCAATTTTGCGACCATCGCCCATGTCATACTTACCTTGAAATGGCTCTGCCAGAATGTCTGCTGAAGGAAGATTGAAATAATTTCTACCTGCGAGAATTTGCGCAGCTTCTTTGCGATTGTCAAAATTATCCAACCATTGCTGCGCTTCCATGATGCCTTTGAGTATCGCTTTGGTTGCTTTAGGATGTTTGTCTACCCAATCGGACCGCATAGCCAGGTATTCTTCTGGATGATTCTTCCAAATCTCTGCGGTTAATGCTGCCACATAGCCAATTTTTTCGTTGACAAGGCGATAAGGCCAGGGGTCGCCAGTACTGAATGCATCCATTGTTCCGGTCTTCATGTTGGCAACAGTTTGCGCCGAAGGTACAGTGAGCAACTTCACGTCTACATCTGGGTCTATACCACCTGCTGCTAACCAGTAGCGAATCCATAAATCTTGGTTGACATGGGGAAAGGTAAATGCAGCGGTGAAGGGTGTGGATGATTTGAGTTCTTTAAATAAAGACTTAGCACCAGCCAGTTGCAGACTTACACCTTTACCTTGGTGCTTACTTGCGATCGCAATTCCATTCCCATGAGTAATTAATTGACACAAAACATACATGGGAATTTTTTGATTACCCTTGGTAATTAAGCCTTCACTAATTAAATGTGGCATTGGCATTTGCCATTGGCCACCATCAATACCACCACCAGCAGCACCAATTTCTACATTGTCTCTTGCTGAACCCCAAGAAGCTTGCTTAGAAAGATCAACATTGCTCATGCCATACTTAGCAAAAAAGCCTTTTTCTTTAGCAATAATTAGGGGTGCTGCTTCTACAATCGGGATATATCCTAGCTTAACTGTAGTAGTTTCTGGTGTTTGTTCGGGGCTAATATTAGCTACTTGCTTAACTGCTGCTTGTGTTGTCCCACCGCCATTGCTGAGGTTTTCAGGGGGATTGCCTAAACAGCCTTTTAACAATACAGCACTCGCAGATAATCCTACTGTTAAGATAAACTTACGGCGAGAAAATTGATTAAAAAACCCTTTCATTGTGTCTCCTGAAAAGTGGTAAATAGGTTTTATATTTATGACAATTGAGGCAAGAAAAAATTTTTTCTTACGCTTTAAAAAGGTAAACCAGACCTATTTTAGTTAAGAGGATTTTCGTCATCTCTAAAAGAAATGGCGAAAACGAATGCTGTATGTATCAACAAAACTTGGGGTAGGAATAGACTAGAATCTGGGGAACAGCGGAAGCATCACTTAACTTGTTAAAAATTAGTGTACAGGCTTTAAAGTGCAAATGGTTAACTCTGACCTAGGAAATATTAAATAAATATTAGATTGGTTATATAAGTAAAATTATATATATTTGACCCAATGCCGCCGAAAATTCCTAATATATAAATTTAAATTTATGGATTGTATTATTTGCATACTATGAATGCATATTTTTAGACTGATTGCATTTAATTTAAATGACTAACTTTCGCTAATTATTTATAGTCATCATTGTTTTAATCTATAAATAAGCGCACATACATTTGGTTTGCATATAATAATCCGATTTGATTGGTGAAAATTTGCCGCATCCAGATCCCCAACTTCTCAAAAGATACAGCAGGCAAATTGTAGCCCTAAATGCTGAGATAAAAAGTTCGCTCAAACAGCCACCGCCCACACGCTAGAAGCCTGGGGCTAATGATACGAAGCCCTGCCCTACAGCCTGAATTTCTAGAGCCTGCGGAGGCTGGCTACCCTGCGGGAAGCTGCTCCGCGTCTAGGTTCGAGTAGCCGCACCATAGAATGGTAAGTCCAGTCGGCGGTGTCGGTTTCCGTCCCGTCGAACTGGCGTTCCCTATAGGGGTTCTCGCAGAGTACCCGGAGGGTGACGGCTGTCATTCGGGTCAAGGACTAACCTAATCCTCTGCTAATTCGCCAACAAAACGAAGCGGGAGATTTAAAAGCCCAGAACCTTACATCAGGCTTGCTTTTCCACTCGCAAACCAAAGTAGGTCAGCACAAGTTCAGTTGTACCACTATTCACAACTTCGTGGATTTCTCCCGGTTCTACGGCAACGCAGTTACCTGGAAGTAAAGGATATTCTTTACCATCAATATGAATTACCCCCAAACCTGCTTCCACAAAAAACACTTCCGCCATATCCTGATGGGCGTGTGCTGGTGCGCTTTGTCCGGGAGCAAAACGTGCTTGAGAAAAGTTAGTCAGGTGAGGGAGATCCCCAAACCGCAACATTACCTTTTTCTTGATTTCGGGGTTGTGAGAAACAGATTCTTCTGGTAGATCATTCAGGGAAGTGCTAATCATTCTGGTCTTAAATCATTCGACAGTTCCACAATACCCCTAGAGCCATCTATCCGTACTCTCTGCCCATCTTGCAGCAGCCAGGTAGCACCACGTACATCCATGATTGCGGGAATACCGTATTCACGGGCAACGATCGCACCATGAGAAAGTCTGCCTCCTGCCTCAGCAATTAATCCTCCAGCCCTGACTAGTAATGGTGCCCAGGCGGAATCTGTGTAAGGTACTACCAAGATTGTCTCTTTATTAATCTCTGGTATATTTTGTAAATTTCTCAACACCTTAACTCTGCCTTCAGCTTGTCCATGACTGGCGGGAATACCTTGTATAACTTGGTCAGAGTAGAGGACAGAGGGGGCTAGGGGGTGAGGAGGCGTATGACCGTAGACTAAAAGCGGAACTTGATTGATTTCACTGTCTTGGTCAAATTGCGATCGCCGCTTTTGCACCAAGTTCTGCAACTGATTACTAAATTCGGAATCAGCCGCCGCAACTAGATTGCCAATTTCATCCAACTCTAGAAAAAAGATATCCCCAGTTTCTTTAAGCAAGCCGGACTTTAACCAAATCTGTTCTAAAGCGACAAAACTCCAACGTAATTCAGCTAAAAGTCGAGAATAAACCTCGGTGACTCGACCTTTAAGATCCACACGTCGTTGGACATTACCGCGTTTTCGTTTGCCAGAAAAGACCTGATTTATCGGGTCTACACCGCCTGTTTGCGGCTCATTTCCCTGCATTAACTGTACAAATAACTGTTTGACATACTGGGGGTCTTCCTTCCAGGTGGTAACGGCAATATCAGTTCCAACTTCACTTAAATAGCCGTAATCCTGAAGCAGTTCGTTAAAATCGTACAGAATATTTTGGCCTTCGGGAGTTTCCTCCAACTGCTCAAATACCTTTTCTGGTTCAAATTCGGGTAATACTTGCTTGGCATTTTGCGCTAAAGCACTTAGCGATCGCAACACCGCTACTTCTGGCGCAACGCTGTTATCAATTTGCCCATCCTTCACCCGAAAAATTCCCTGTCTGATGGCAGCACTCAGGGGAGCAAAAATACTGTAGTAAGTCCCAAGGCGCTGTATATCTAAAATTAATTCTATTCTCTTCCACAACTGGGATGGTTCTAAATCGTTGATCGATTCATGAGCCAACTGTGACAACACAGGAATAAACTTCTCGCGGTAATCTCGCTTAAAGTCTGTTTCTAAATCCAATTCCCGCCGCACCAACCGCAGCAATCCTGGTACACTCCGCAAGGTGGAGAGCAAAGGTGGCTTACTTAAGCTATCGCCTCTAGTTAAAAATTCTAAACTTTCTGGCGGTAAACCCATACGCAGAAAAATCTGCCCTAAGAGCGATGCATTAAAATATGCTCTTGAATAATGCAAGGTGGCAGTTTCGGCAAAATCTAACCCTAAAACGCGATCGCCTAAACCTATAGTAAAAATTTCTCCCCAAACTCCACAAGTTAAGGGACGATTCACCGACCAAGTTAAGGGGTGAATCACTCCAGGAATGACTTCGGCAGCGATTTTACGTGTCCAGATGGGTAATAAGGTAGTAATAGGTCTAGCTTGTAATACCCAAAGCGTTTGACCGTCGTAACTCCACTCAATATCTTGAGGAATGCCGTGGTAACGTTTTTCTAGACGGCGAGTTAATAATGCTACTTGTTTGATTAATGCTTGTGGTACTCGTCCTGTACCCTCTAATTGCACAGATGAGAAATTCTCTGTCTCAACAACAAAAGCCCGATATTGTTCTGGGGTGATTCTGCCGGAAACAACTTGACTGGCGCTGCCTGGTAAAGCTTCAATCACAATAGCATCGCCTTGTTGAGTAATCGGATCGCGACTGAAAGCTACGCCCGAATATACACTTTGGACTTGCTGTTGAATCAGCACTGCCATTGCTTGGTCTGGTAAACCGCGATCACGTCGATATTGTACGGCAGCTGGCTGATCGTAAGAAGCTCTAACTTGAGCGATCGCTTCTTTTAGCTTCTGTTCGCTGGTAACGTTCAATACCGTTTCGTACTGTCCAGCAGCGGAAGCTTGTTCTGAGTCTTCCCCAATTGCCGAGGAACGCACTACTAAAGGTGATAATTCTGAGGGTTGGAAAAAGTCGCTCACTACTTCGGCATCGTCGTTTGGAGCAAGTACCCACCCTTTAGGCACTGGGTAACCCCATCGCTTGAGTTGAGATAGTGCAGCTGCTTTATGCCCCACTTTTGCCTCATCCAAGTCTTCGCTTAGAGAGATCAGCTTTAGTTCGCCACCCAATAATTCCAGCATGGCTTTCGATTCCGCTTTCGCGCCTTGGGCTGGGAGGTTGAGATCATCAGGGATTTTTGTATAAATCCAACCTAATAAGCCAGCTAGGCTAACAGCCGCAACAATTCTGGGAAAATCTTCAATGTGTAACACTGCCACAAACAGAGGAAACAGCAGCAAAACTCCAAACTTTACTAGTTTTTTTGATTGCAAAACTGTAAAGCTGAGAGCTGCTAAAAAACCTATAAAACCTGCCACGAGTGGATCGTGTACCAAAAATCCCCAGACGACATTTGTTGTGCCTGCTCCCTTGCCAATCGAGTATCTACCTACTACCAAGGCAATCAGGGCAATCAATTCCCAAGTTGAACCTTCTTTAAAGAAAGCACGGGCAATGAGAACTGCTGCAATACCCTTAAAAGCTTCTGATAAGACTGCGAGAATCCCTACCAGTTTGCCACCGTGGTAAAAAGCGGCTGACACACTGATATTTCCCGTACCGAGTTTTGTCAATTGCCTTCCTGTAAGGGCGTAGGTAATCCAGCTAATCAGCGGTAACGCACCCAAGAGTGGGCAGACAATTAAAATAGTTAAGGCACCCCAAAGTTCAAACATCTTGGATTTTGGATTTTAGATTTATCTTGCACTTTGCATCTTGCATCTCAAATCTCAAATCTAAAATCTTTCGGAAATTTTATTGATGCTTTCAAGGGCACTTTTTAAGAGTTGGGCAATGGACACTTGGGTCAGGCAGAAGCCATTTTACCCAGTGCCTTGCCAACTTACCAAATACTAAGCAGCTAATCCTTAGTTTAGCGCATAGGCAGCTTGTAATGCCCAAATAATCAGACCAGCTATTGACCCCAAAAGCAGCACGGTAGAGATAGTGACAACTTTTGGAGAATCCGCACCCTCGAATTTCATGATTCCGCGATTTAAGTCGGACATAGCTTTGTAAACCTCCTTTGTTACAGTGCTAATTTGTCCGTTTTGATTGTAGTCCTTCTGTCCAAAGATAGTATTAAATCGTCATTATTATTTTGTTTAAGCTTTGCAACAATGACAGCAACATGTCTATCTACATCTCTGGGCACAAAGTATTATTTTATACCTAAATATATAAAACTAACTTGCTAATCAAGGTTGTATAGTGAGAGCTTGGGCACAAGTATCTCTAAAATTATTGCTAATAAAAGTAATTTAAAATACTAAAATATAATTTTTTCTTGCATAAATGTATTTAAACTCAACAGCCGGAAAACTCTCAAAAATCAGTCTACGGACTGAAAATAAAATAGTATAATTTAATACTTTATTTTTTGGCGATTAATTTTCTGAAATTAATTGGAGAGTAGTTGCAGGTGAAATTAGCGCTGTTCATAGTTTTGGCAGTAGTTATCGGATTATTGGTATCAATTGAGATCGGGCTGCGATCGCTATTTGGCTTTGGCAATCCCCTGATTTACGTTGGTGACGAGCAAATAGGTTATTTGTTAGCGCCTAACCAGCACACCCACCGTTTTGGAAATCGCATTGAGATTAATCAGTATTCTATGCGTAGCAGCCCGATCCCACAGACACCTGCACCTTCCACACTGCGAGTGCTAATTCTGGGAGACTCGATCGCTAATGGTGGCTGGTGGACAGACCAAGATAATACAATTTCTAATCTGATGATGCGCTCCTTAGCTTCAGCCACTAATGGTAAATATCAAGAAGCCGAAGTATTAAATGCGTCAGCAAACTCTTGGGGCCCCAGGAATGAATTAGCCTATCTCCAACGATTTGGGAATTTCCAAGCCAAGGCAGTGGTGTTATTAATTAATACTGATGATTTGTTTGCTACGGCTCCAACATCCTTACCAGTGGGACGCGATCGCAACTATCCAGATCGTAAACCTTCCCTGGCTTTAGTAGAAGTTTGGCAACGTTATCTAATTAAACAAAAGCCAATTCCCGAAATCCAAGCCGTACAAAATGAACCAGGCGATCGCGTTGGGATCAATTTAGATGCTATCAGCAGAATTCAGGCGCTAACTCGTGTAAGCAACAGCGAATTTCTGTTAGTAATGACTCCCTTATTGCGAGAGATTGGTGAACCAGGCCCCCGCGATTACGAAATTAAAGCACGTCAACGTTTGAGTGACTTTACTAAAGCGCAGCAGATTACTTATATAGATGTGTTGCCAATATTCAACTCAAACCCAAACGTTAAAGCGTTGTATCAAGACCACATTCACCTTAACTTACAAGGTAATCAGTTAGTCAGCCAACTCATAGAGCGATCGCTTGGGGAGATATTAGGGTATGAGATTAAACCTTAAGGCTGGAGTAGTAAACCTAGAACTGCTACCAATACTCAAAATATCTGAGATTGATTTAAGTAGAGAAAGCATCTGTTTGGGGAAAACTGGAGCGGTAATTTATCAAGTGCGATCGCATTATCAATAATTAGCTATTAAATGACAATGCTTTACATTACTTTAACCCATCAATGAAATTTCCGAGTTAAATAATTCCATCTCATACTGCCCCCTTTTCCTCAACTATCGGATATTTCAAAATGTTAGAAAAAATAATTGTTAGTTAAATGACAGAGAGGTAGTAACAACTTGTGCATAATTAATCAAAATTCCTATATTTAGATTAAGTAAGTATTCATAATTTCTGAAACCATAGCACAATAAGAATAAAAGTTTTTACTAAACTAATACTTTGGTTGCTGAGACAACCAAATGTTTTTGGTGTGGTTTGGGTGGAGTGTAACTCACAACTAGACTTGACTTACCTGTAGACATTGCGAGGTGACAATATGGACTCGAACAAGCTCCTGAGTCGATATGCAGCAGGAGAAAAAAATTTTAATGGAGCCAATTTGCATCAGGCTAACCTTGCTAATCTTGATTTGAGTGGGATAAATTTTGCGGATGCTGACTTGAGTGGAGCCGACTTAAGTGAAGCTAACTTAAGTGAATCTAACTTAACTAGAGCAAACCTGACTGATGCCGATCTAACTAGTACCAATCTCAACAGTGCTAACTTGAGTGAGGTAAACCTGATTGGCGCAGAAATGATCAAAGCTAATTTAGAGAAAACAAACCTCAGCCGTGCTGATTTGCGGGGTGCAAATTTAGCAATGGCAAACCTATTTGGTGCAAACCTCAGCGAAGCAGAACTGAGTGGAGCCGATTTAAGAGGTGCTAATCTTCGAGAAACAAATTTGATTAGTTGCAATCTCGATGAAGCAGAAATCACTGATGCAGATTTCACTGGCGCAAGCATCACCGAACAAGAGATAGGCGAAAGCATTGTGCAAGTGGGCATATCGCATAAATGGGTGACTTGGGGTAGTAGTTGTTCAGTGATTTAAAACTGAAAATTGTTAGGCATTTTAGTTATTAAATGTATGTTAGTTAATGCAAAGCTAACCTCTCGGTTAACTAATGGTATTCCCCTAAACTGCTTTTACAACAGTTTCTAATTGCGTAAAACCAAGGCATTTATCAAGGCAAAAAATTGTTATAGTTTTAGCTTGTTTAAAACGCTACGATTTTACTTCAAGCTGTGCTAATAACAAAAAAAACTTCCAAGCGTTAATCTTGGAAGTTTTTTGCGGCGAAGCAGAAACAAATACTTTAAAAGGTTAATAAACTAACGGCGTTGCGCCCTGCATCTTCCTTAAAGAATTTATACAAGCAGGACAATCACAACCAAATAATGCGATCGCCATATCACTTTCTTGGTCATTAAATTCTAACATCGGCACACCATCCTGAGAGGGTTGCGCTTCTGGTTGATATTTAGGAAGTTGCTCCAATACAGAAGCTCTGGCACATACTAAACCGACTTTATGTTTATTGCGGATACAAGATAGACGATCTGTATTTGTGGGTGTTGGCTCTATAGCTTGGGCTTGATTGATTACGGCTCCTGTAGACAAGATAGAGCTAATAAGTACAGGAGTCGAAAGTAAGTGAAATATAAACTTGTTCATTGGTTTCCAGGTGAAGAATTTCGACTGCTCAAATGAGCCGATTTCATCTTACAGTACAAACTAATATCCATCAGGAAGGTAATTTTTATTACTCTGTCAACTCCTTCTCAGCCTGAAGCCAATGTTCCACAGACTTGCCATCCGGATAGCCTGTTTGTTGCCAGATTTCATAAGCTTTGAAACGGATTTTATCTTCATCTGGGCGATTACTGATAAAATACTCACAGGAATTAGTCGTAAAATTATAGGGATCGGTTCCAAAAAAATCCTGACGACCCAAAATTTCAGCGGTAAAACGGTAACAATCTTGTTTGATCGGACAATTTTGTCCGGGGCACATAGTAATATCGTAAGGCATATAGCAATCCTATATGAGTTATGAAATTAGTTTTGTAGGGAGGCAATAGGCAAGAGATTTTTTCAAGAATAATTTAGGATTGCAATATAGGTTAATTTATTTTTTGCGAATCTCTAGTGAACAGGAAATAGAGAAATATGTTCCCTGTTTCCCTACCCCTATTCCCTTTTTTGATGATTGCGATTTTAACCGTATCGACGTGGAGTGTAAACGGAGATACTACCATCGCCGCGCTGAATCGTCCGCGTCTTGCTGGAACCAACAAGAATAATTGTTCGCATATCTGCTACTGCTGGTGCTAACTCCTCAAGAGTAATCACCTTAACAGCCTGTCCCGGCCTGCCGAGATTTCGTGCTAACACTACTGGGGTATCAGGCGTTCTATAGCGCAGCAAAATATTTCTAGCTTCTGTTAGTTGCCAAGTACGCTCTTTAGAAACAGGATTGTAGAAAGCGATCGCAAAATCAGCTTCAGCCACCGCAGCAATTCGTTGTTCAATAATTGACCAAGGCTTCAAAATATCTGAGAGAGAAATAGCACAGAAGTCATGCCCCAAGGGTGCGCCAATGGCAGCGGCGGCGGCTTGCATCGCTGAAATGCCTGGTGCTACATGAATGTCGATACTATCCCATTCTGGTTTGGCATGGCGATCGAGTACTTCAAAAATCGCTGTCGCCATCGCATAAATACCAGGGTCGCCAGAGGATACCACAGCCACATATCGCCCTTCGGCTGCCAAGTCCAGCGCCATTTCCGCCCGTGCTATTTCTTCTCGATTGTCGGAATCATGCCGTTGCTTACCTTCAGCCAGGGAACCAACTAAATTTAAGTAAGTTGTGTAACCTACCAAATCAGTAGCAGACTTGAGGATTTCTTTGACTTCAGGAGACATCCACTCTAGACTACCCGGCCCCGTGCCAATCACTGCTAATCGCCCGCGTGGTTGACCGATGGTGCTGGGGTCGATTGGTTGGGGCGAAATAGCGATCGCAACTTCTGCTTCTGCTGTCGAAATTAGTTGTCCAGATGTACCTGTAGCCGCCATAGCTACGGCTTGGGCAAGGGTATAACCTTGCGATCGCAGGTTTTCTAGTTGATTTGGGGTGAAAAAACGTGTAGGCACTTCCAACGCGCTAGCAACAGCGTGGATTGCAGGATTTGCAGCGGTAGAGATGGGTGCAAATACCCCAGCTACCGATGCAGGCGCAAGTTCCGCTTCTGCTAATAGTTGTCGTACTGAAGCTACTACTTCATCATTAGTTCCAGAGATGTCACTGATAGCGATCGCGATCGTTGCTGGATGGTAGACAAGACAATTGGTTGTAGGAGTAACCACGCGATCGCTAATTTTAATCGTCAAATTTCCATTAGAGTCAATCGGCAATTGACTGTTACTCAACCAAGGTGCTGTTCCCTCTAGTTTCACCTGCGCCCCAGCTAACAAATCTGAAATAAATGTCTTGGCATCATCTGGGTTAGCTAAATGATAGCCAGGAGGAGGAGACAAAAGCGCTGTGCGAAAGCGGATGTCGCCAGTAGTTGTAATTGCAGCTTTGACATCCAGTACCTCAGCAATGCGGCGTGCCAAATCATTCACCCCACTTAATCCACCTAACAGCGGAACAACCGCGCTACCATCCTCAGCTACAGCTAGTACTGGCGGTTCTTGCCGTTTATCTGAAATCATTGGCGCTAGGGTTCTGATTAAAATACCTGCGGCACAAATCCCAATCAGTGGTCTTCCTTGGGCAAACAACTCCCGCAGTGTGTCACCGAAATTGCTAAAGTTGACATCAACCTCCCAAGTGCGACCTGCCAAACCGTATAACGTCGCCCCTGGCAGAACACTAATGATTTTGCGTGCTACTGCCACACTATTTTGACCAAGTACCACTACAGCAGGTGCAACTTTCGGCATCATAAAACTTCTAAAACTTTATATAGCTATAGTTGATATCTTTCAAATGAAACCACAAATTTAGACGAGTAGCATTGAACTTCCTCTGGGGGAGTAATGAGTCCAACGACTATTGACTGTTGAACCAGCAAACCTGAATTTGCTAAGATTTCCAATGCGACAACATTGAAACTAAGCAACTCTTCATTACCATGCCAACATCTGCAATTGACGCTAAAGACGCAGCAGCTATCCAAGCGGTAAAAGAAGGGGTTGCTGTATGCGATCGCTCTCACTGGGGACGCATCCGTGTTTCTGATGATGAACGTCTCCGCTTTTTACACAACCAAAGTACTAATGACTTCCAAAGTCTCAAGCCTGGACAAGGGTGCGACACTGTGATGGTGACATCCACCGCCCGCACGATTGACTTGGTGACTGCCTACGTTTTAGAGGATGCAGTTTTATTATTGGTTTCGCCTAACCGCCGTGAATTTCTCATGCAGTGGTTAGATCGCTATATCTTTTTTGCTGATAAGGTGCTATTGACCGATGTAACTGATGAAACCGCAACCTTAAGTCTCATCGGTTCGGGAAGTGATGCCATTATTGAAAAATTAGGCGCTGGGGCAATTATTGGTCAACCCTATGGTAATCATGTTTTAGTCAACGGTGGAGTAATTGTTGCTGTAGGTAGCGGCTTGGCTTCCCCTGGATATACCCTAATTTTGCCTGTCTCAGAAAAAGAGAGGATTTGGAGCGAAATTTTAGAATCTGGGGCAGTAGAATTGAGCGATCGCGCCTGGAATTTGTTGCGAATATTACAAGGACGCCCGACCCCAGATGCGGAACTAACAGATGATTACAATCCTCTAGAAGTCGGTTTATGGCAAACAATTTCCTTTAATAAAGGTTGTTATATTGGACAAGAAACTATTGCCCGGTTAAATACATATAAAGGTGTAAAACAACACCTTTGGGGAATTCGTCTGAGTGGACCTGCGGAAGTTGGAGCAGCGATCGCAGTAGGAGATGAAAAAGTTGGCAAACTCACCAGTTACACTGAAACAGTCGACGGCTACTTTGGGCTAGGTTACATTCGCACCAAAGCGGGCGGTGTTGGCTTGAAAGTGCAAGTAGGAGAAACCGAAGGTGAAATAGTAGCAGTTCCGTTTGTTTCTCACGAATATCCCTAAGCACGAGAAAACTAACAAGCTAATAGCAATTTGCAGTTGTATAGATCACTATAAAGCTGCTTAATTGTTGTGCCTTGACAATAATTGAGTCTTCAAAGCGGGTAATTCATGCAAACGAAAAGCGCTATAGCTTGATGCATGGAGAGCATACCGATAGATAGAGATAAAAGACAATATATTGATGAAATATCACACCATTGATGAACTTCTAACCAATAATCAGTCTTGGGTTGCAGAAAAACTAGCCTTAGACGTGAACTATTTTGACAGATTAGCCGAAGGGCAAAAACCACCTTTTCTTTACATAGGTTGTTCTGACAGTCGTTTACCTCTGAATAGCTTTACCCGCACAGAACCCGGAGAGTTATTTGTACATCGCAATATTGCTAATCAAGTTTCGCTAACAGATATGAACTTCTTAGCGGTTTTAGATTATGCGATTTCCCATCTTCAGGTTAAACACATTATTGTTTGTGGACACTACGGATGTGGTGGAATTAAAGCAGCGCTAGAAGGAAGCACCACCGGAATCATTGATAACTGGGTAAATCCCATTCGGGAACTTTATTTACACAACCAAGAAGAGATTAATGCCATACCAACCAGAGAAGCACGTCTAAATCGCTTGGCAGAAATCAACGTTCTGGCGCAGGTTAAGAATCTCTACCAAACTTCCATCGTGCGCAAAGCCCTCCATGAGAAAAAAGCCCCGACAATTCATGGTTGGGTGCTAGACATCAAAACTGGGTTAATCAAAGACTTGAATGTCTCAACCGTGCAATGGCAATTACCTTCCTGTCCTTTGTTTGCCAAGCCGTCTGTACTTACTCTGCGTGAGATTCATCCTACAGAAGGGGTTGCGGGTTGTTGTTGTGAAGAGACACATCAGCCAGGATTAACAATCGCACAGTTATAGCTTGCAATTCATCTAATACCAATTCAAAAAATGTTTGCGACAGATAAGGCATTAAGGATGAAGTCGTAACCAG
>NZ_MTAV01000086.1 GCF_002154695.1 Nostoc sp. T09 | reverse complement strand
TAGTAAGCTGAAAATAACAACAAATCCAGCAACCTGCCCTATGTTTAGTTTAGATGCTTTGTTTTGTCATGTAGATGATTTCTGTAAAGCATTTGAAGCGCAATGGCACAAACAACTGTTAAAACATGGAGGAATTAAACGTATTCGCACTAAAAGCCTTTGTTTAAGTGAAATTATCACAATTGTGATTGCTTTTCATCAAAATCACTACCGGAACTTCAAGCATTTTTATTTGAATCACGTCAAGCAGCAATGGAGTTCTGCTTTTCCAGGCCTTCCGAGTTATCAAAGATTTATTGAATGGATACCATCAACCTTGATACCGTTGTGTGTCTATCTCAAGCATTGTTTTGGACGATGTACGGGTATCGGTTTTATCGATTCAACCAGCTTGAAGGTATGCCATAACCGTCGGATTCCTCGGCATAAGGTGTTTGAGGGTTTAGCCTCTCGTGGCAAAACTTCTGTGGATTGGTTTTTTGGCTTTAAGCTTCATCTGGTCGTCAATGAACTTGGTCAACTCTTAAATGTGGCTCTGACTCCTGGTAACATTGATGACCGTAAACCTGTGCCGGATTTACTGCGTGAGTTGTTTGGCAAAATATTTGGCGTTAGCGAAGCTTACCGAAGGTATCGCGGCTATGTTTCTGAAAAACTCGCTTCTCAGCTTTTGGAACAGTTCGGAATCCAATTTTTTGCGCTTACCCCGTCGCAATATGAAGAATAGGCTGATGCGTCTTCATGACAAGCTTTTGTCCCGTAAACGCTCAATTATTGAGACGATTAACGACCAACTCAAAAACATTTCTCAGATTGAACATTCAAGACACCGAAGCCCCGTTAATTTTTGCGTTAACGTTCTGTGCGGATTAATTGCTTATTGCCACCAACCTAAAAAACCTAGCCTTCAGATGGACTGGCTTTTATCTCAAACAGCTTAACCCGAACTCAGGTAAATTAGCCTCAAGAGGCTGGTTGGATAGTTCCAAGCTAAAACGAAATTTAAAATCAAATCAGCCCGCTTCAGCGGGCTTTGTAATACTATCTCGTAGTAAGTAGTTTAGTGTTTTTCACTGTAAGCTAGCTTGTAGTTAACACCTCAGTATTTTTAGTCGCTTTAGTGACTACTAGGAACTAAAGTTTGTGAGTTATGGCTACATAGAATTTTTAGCAATAATCCTATGATAATTGAATACCCAGAGTATCTTGTCCATCGGCAATGGATGAGTCGTGCCTTAGAATTGGCACAAGCAGCAGGTGAAGCTGGAGAAGTCCCTGTAGGAGCTGCGATCGTTGATGCTTCAGGTAATCTGTTGGCGGAAGGTGAAAACAGAAAAGAACGCGACAAAGACCCCACGGCTCACGCAGAAGTTCTCGCTCTGAGAGCCGCTGCTAAAACTTTACAAAATTGGCGTCTCAATCAATGCACCCTGTATGTAACTTTAGAACCTTGCCCAATGTGTGCCGGTGCTATTATACACGCACGTATCGGATTGCTGGTATATGGAGTAGACGATACAAAAACTGGTGCAATACGTACTGTTACCAACATCCCCGATAGTGCTGCCTCTAATCATCGCCTACAAGTCATTGGAGGCGTTTTAGAGTCTGCTTGTCGTCAGCAATTGCAAGCTTGGTTTGCTACCCGACGGCATCAGCAAAATTAGCAGACAGAGATAAAACTGTCCAATAGGTAGGACACAAGTCATGAAAGAAAATCTACGGTGTAGTTAATCAAGGTTTCGTCACATTTTATCTGACAATCAGCAGCCACCATCATGATGGAAATTTACTCTGCTAATCCTACCTCTCAGCAAAAACTAGCAAATACCCCCGCAAATACCCAGGTGGCTTATACTACCTCTGCTACCTCGCGGGTTTCTCCCTGGTTAGCGCCTCTGGCATATCTATTAGGACGCCACTTTCTCTTACCCTTGTTCTTTGGACGCATTACAATCATTGGGCAAGAAAATATTCCAAGAACTGGTCCTGTAATTCTTGCTCCTACACACCGTGCTCGTTGGGATGCACTGCTTGTACCCTATGCTGCGATCGCTTGTAAGATAAAAAAAGACCTGCGATTTATGGTGACTAGTAGCGAATGCAAAGGATTGCAAGGTTGGTTTGTCCGCCGCTTAGGGGGCTTTCCTGTCGATCCTAAACACCCTTCAATTACTACCTTGCGGCATGGAGTTGAGCTGCTTCAGCAGCAAAAAACCTTAGTGATCTTCCCCGAAGGCGGTATTTACCGTGATGGTGATGTCCACCCATTAAAGCCTGGAATTGCTCGTCTAGCTTTGAGTGCTGAATCTAGTCAGCCAGATTTGGGAATTAGAATTATACCTATTAGTATCAATTACAGCCAAACTTATCCAAACTGGGGTACAGATGTAATTATTCATATTGGAGCAGCAATAAAAGTTGCAGATTACAGTAATGGTTGTGTAAAACAAAATGCTAAATGCTTAACTAGTGATTTAGCTAAAGTTTTGCAACAACTCAACCACCAAGAATCAGAAATTTCTAGTCACACATTTGCTGAAATTCCTAATTCTTGATTTTGTTATTAGTCATTAGTCATTTGTCCTGTGTCAACAGTATTTGAGGATTTTGGGTGAAAATTCCTTATAAATATGCCATTCCAGGAATCTCAAACAATCTTACTTATGTTAATTTGGTATCATTTTTCTTTTATTTCATACCTATAACCAATGACTAATGACCAATGACTAATAACCAATAACTAAATACTCAAATTTAATTCCCAGCTATTCAACTGACCGACATCTTGCGGCGCATAATCGATGAGCCATAATTGCCAGCGTCCTGTAGCTGAGAAGGATAGCAACTGTTTGAGGGCTGGGTGCGATCGCACTGTATAAGTTGTTTGTAAATTGGTGCGGCGACCCAAGGTGCGATTTTGCAATAAAACTTGTTGATTATTGGGTGCAATTAAATAAATTTCTAAATCGCCTAAAAAATCATGGGTGATGTTAACTGTTACTTGAATATCTTGGACTAAACTCGCCTCAGAAATGGCGATCGCACTTTTTATTCCCTGTTTGTTATTATCTGGAATTCCGATTTGGTTGTCATTTTTGCCCTTGATTTGCTTGCTAGCAGTTGATGCACCTGTACGCATTTGCTGTGCTGTTTGCACTGCTTTAGCAGCATTTACCTTGCCATAACCAAACCATTGAGAATGACCATTACTGTCGTAAGTACCTTCTCGTAAACCCAGTTGGGGGTCAGGGTTGGTGTCCAAAATTTTATCAGTAGTTTCTTGTAATATGCGCCTGACTTGTTGGGCTGTTAAGTCAGGATTTGCTGACAACATTAATGCTGCCACACCTGCGACTACAGGCGTGGCTCCAGAAGTCCCGCCAAAGTTGCGGGTAAAGTCACCAGGGTCGTAACCTGCGGCTCCCAATTGGTCACTGGTAAGCATTCCTAATCCTGAAAGAGAAGTTGCGATCGCAGGTTGTGTTTCCATAAACCCAGCTTCCTGAAACCATATACCAGGAGGAGCATTGTTGCTAGGAGCACATACTGCAATATTAGTTCCCCAATTACTGTAAGCTGATTTCTTACCGAAGCTTGTAGAAGCAGCAACAGCCATCACATCTGTATGTACCGCAAAACCACTTAACCAATCTGTATTACCCGCTAACAGATTTTTGGGCCAATTGCGCTCGTAAACAGTACCGTCAATTGGGCGGTTAGCATTGCCCGCAGCAAACAAAATCACGCAACCTTTACCATTACGCCCTTTGGTTGCAGCGCGGGTAATAGCAGCACGTTGACGCAAAGATAGCGGAAAATAAAGCGCAGATGCTCCCCAACTGCAAGAAATCACACTAGCGCCCTTGTCTATTGCCCAATTGAATATATCCTCAATTGATTCATCATCCAAAAACCCGGTGGTGCGAATTGGCATTAATGCACAACCAGGGGCAACCCCAACAATTCCTTTACCATTTTCTTCAGCTACAGCTATCCCTGCACAAGCTGTACCGTGGCTAGTTTCCTGTTCATCAGGCAAAGGTAAAAAGTCATTTTCTTTTAAATCTCTAGGGGCGACAATCTTACCACTGCCTTGGAAATCTGGATGGTTCAAATCAAAAGAATCATCAACCACAGCCACAACTACAGAACGTACACCGCGAGTGATATCCCAAGCTTTTTCCACAGAAATATGAGAACCAACTGCTAACTGGTTACCGCCATTATGGTTGAGATACCATTGCTGGGGATAAAGAGGGTCACGCGGTTTGTAGTGAGTCTCCTGCCTTACAAGGATATTAGGTTCAGCAGCTAATACTTCTTTTAGTCCTTGCAACTGGTTAGCAATTTTGATGGGATTTTCTGTAGCTTGTTTACTAACACGAAACACAAAAGTATTAGGCAGACCAAGAACTGGTTTTTCTTGGATTAGGTTAAATCCAGTGGTGAGAGTATTTATCTGAGTGTCGTCAACGCTAATAGCAAATTGAATTGTGATTTGGTCGTTGAGATAAACAAAAGTTCCAGGATTATCTTTGAGTTTGTAAATATGACTAGCAAAAGCAACATTTTGGTCAGCACGTGCTTGGGACATTGCTGTTTCTAACTGGTTGGCTGCTACCGTAAAAAGTTCTAGCCTTGCTTGGGGAATGCTGCGTTGCCAAGTCCCCCAACTAACCTGAGATAATTCTTGGGGAGGAATATCATTAACAAAACGGATGGTGAAACGATCCAAAGCCTTTTCTAAAATCAATTCTTCACCACCGCGTTGTAATATCATTCCCAGATTGATCGCTGGTATACCTATGTTGGTAGAATTAGAGGAATTGACGGGATCATTCATAGGAGCAATTTTAGATACTATGATTAAGGGCTAAGGGAACTCAATCAGGCTGATTTTCAGTCTAAAACAAAGAAACTTAGTATGTTGCTTTGCTTGGTCAAAGACAAAAACAGAGTTAAGATACCCGAAGTTTCCATTACTTTTTATATATTTGTCGCACGAATTGATCCCATGAACCTAGCTGCTGCTGTTCCCTGGATTCGCTTCACTTCTTTATCGCTCATAGCAGGCCTCAGTCTGCTATCACCTGTTAATGCTCAGGTAATCCAGCTACCGAGCAATAACCAACCACAACCAATTGATCCCAACAATCCAAATAACCTGCGTCCTGTATCGCAAAATAGTACCCTGCTGAGTATTGAAAGCGGGCAGCGTCTCCTCAAAGAAGCAGAAGCTGCTGTTTCTTCCCAAAAATATGACGTAGCTGCGAAGAAACTCCAAGAAGCACGTCAGGTTTTTAATCAGCTATCTAATTTTTATCAAGATCTCAACTCTAGTTTTTCTGGAATTGACAACAGAGTTTCTGATTCTCAGCGACAAAAAGCTAGAGATACCGCCCAACTAAGAGATGAAGCTACATATAGGCTGGCATTGGTACATCGAGCACAAAATCAATCAGAATTAGCCGTACCTTTGCTAATACAAATTATCAAAAGTCAAAATCCAACACGGGATTTAGGCAAGAAAGCCTACCAACAGTTATATGAGTTAGGTTTTGTGGATGCCCCCTATCCTCGGCAAGGTGGTAGTTCTTCTTCATCTCAAAAATAATCAAATTTAGCAATCTTCCTTTTTGTGGGAGGCATGGCTTGTCAATGTCCTAATGGTAGGA
Source organism: Nostoc sp. T09 (assembly GCF_002154695.1). Lineage (GTDB taxonomy): Bacteria > Cyanobacteriota > Cyanobacteriia > Cyanobacteriales > Nostocaceae > Aulosira. The sequence continues at coordinate 72,728 of NZ_MTAV01000086.1, read as the reverse complement.
TAGAGTTACCTGCCGTCTGTTTAGGCATTAACGAAAACGCGTGCCTAGAGCGCGTCGCTCCTTAAGCTTGCCAAAACTTGCAAGTGGTAAAGGCGATCGCTCTATATCTGTTAATAATAGAAAAGAAGTTTTTTTCAGGAATTGCGATGATTAGTCCGCAACAGGTTGAGGCAATGATCAAAGCGGAACTGCCAGACGCCCTGGTTCAGGTGCAAGATTTGACTGGTGGTGGTGACCACTATCAAGTGACAGTAGTTTCATCGCAGTTTGCAAACAAGAGGCTGGTGCAACAGCATCAGTTAGTTTACGGTGCATTGCGGCAAGCTATGTCAACTGAAGCGATTCATGCTCTGGCAGTAAAAACTTATACTCCCGAAGCTTGGCAGGCAACAGCCGCTTCTTAGCAGTTTAAATACTGACGATTGAACACCAGGCGCACGCCAGTTGCTACCCTGTGGAGTGCATTGGGAGCTCGCACAACGAACTGGCTCCTCAAGTAGGGAAACCCCTTTCGGCAGTTCTTCCAGGGGGGAAACCCGCGCAACGGACTGGCTCCCCAAGACCAGACTGCCCCACCACGCGGCTGGCTCCTCTCGGTTATAAGCAAAAGTAAGTAGGAAACGGAAAAACCATGACGCCAGAACTCAAAGAAAAAATTGACACCTTGGTACAGCAAAACAAGATTTTGGTTTTCATGAAGGGAACCAAGTTAATGCCCCAATGTGGTTTCTCCAACAACGTTGTGCAGATTCTTAACACGCTGGGTGTTCCCTTCGAGACTGTTGATGTCCTCTCAGATTCTGAAATTCGTCAAGGAATTAAAGAATATTCCAACTGGCCAACAATTCCCCAAGTCTTTATTGATGGTGAATTCGTTGGTGGTTCAGACATCTTAATTGAACTGTACCAGAAAGGCGAATTACAACAATTAGTAGAAGTAGCACTAGCTTCGTAAAAAGCATCAATATCCTCTAACGCTCAATTAGAGGATATGTTGTGTTAACGGATTTTCACTAATCCAGAAAACTGTCAGGTGATTTAAATTACCTGGCAGTTTTCCAAAGCATAGGATGATTTTCTTTAATATCAGGTTCGCTTGAAAGACTGATTGTTAAGACTGGCATGGAGATGCAAAGACGCAGAGACGCGAAGAATCAGCGCTTTTAGTAGGGTTAGGGAGCGGTAGCGCCAAAAGACGATCACGCATACTGCATAGCAGAACCCGAAGTTAGCGAGAGTTGTGAATAATAAGTGATTATCTTCAGTTGATATCACTAGAGATTTACCTCTACTGTAAAAATCCTAGTTGATGATTAAGAACCACAGGTAAACACTGCTAAATATTTTGTATTCGTTATGCAATACAAATCTTTCTAGACCTGCGTTGGCCTTCTAAATAGTTGTGCCTGCACCTACCACTCTATTGATTTGAAAGAGTACTACCTTTCCCCAGTCGAAGACGCTGCGTGTAGCTAGCTTTTGTGCAAGAGTAAGCAGTTTCCTTAATGAGCGCTACAAATATTGAATAATTTACTTTTTGGTATTCCCTTATCAGTTGTCAGTAAACATTGACAACTGATGTTTGTATTGTAAAAGATGTTCAAAATTTGGTGCTGGTTCAAATTTACCGCTATTTTCCAGTATGCAAACCCTAGCCCCCAATCCCCCATTCCTTTGGAAATTCAGAATTCAGTACCACTCTTGAGAATACTGAGACAGTAAGGGCTTGGTATTAGCACTTCAGCGTTACTACTAACGCACTGATCATGACAATTACTTACTGTTCTTACCAAATATTCCCTAGAGAAAAATTAGCAAATTGTCAGGATAGTACTTCTATCCCCGTGTAGATATGACTATGCCGATTATGAACATGATTTTTACTGAAATATGTTTATACCACGTTACTTTTGTAACAGTCAAGTCCCATCAAAGTTGAAATGTTGAAAAGGTATTTGAAAGCTTAAAGGCTAGCTGTAGATGTGAATAGCTATTGGTTCAATCAGAGTGCTACAGCCGCCGACTATTTCGGTAGTCATGTTTAAAAACCCATCAGTACAGTTTTTTTTAGATTTTTTTTTAAAAAAACTGTAATGTAACTCTCAACCGTGTTAGTTCATCTTGAATCACGGGAACAATAGCAACAGTTAATTAGCTGACCATAATTTTTAGCTGACCGTAATCTATTGTTACCTGGAGCCATTGAGACGATCTTTATGCCAGCAACATCTTTTTACGCAGATGCCCCCTACAATGCCCCAAAATCCCAGCATATCCTAAACCGAGATCTCACGGTTGACGACGAGTTACCTGTAGACGATTTGCAGGATTTGGAATTGGCTTCTGTCGATCCTGCTCATTTTGCCGCGAACACCAACCGTAGGAGTACAGACCTAGTACGGTTATATCTTCAAGAGATTGGTCGGGTTCGGTTGTTAGGGCGGGATGAGGAAGTTTCAGAAGCTCAAAAAGTCCAGCGTTACTTACGTATGCGGATAGTACTTGCTAATGCCGCTAAGCAAGGAGATGCAGTCATTGAGCCTTATCTGCACTTAATTGAAGTTCAGGAGCGTTTAGCATCTGAACTAGGACATCGACCATCTTTAGAAAGGTGGGCTAGCACTGCTGGTGTGAACGTGTCGGATTTGAAGCCAATTTTGTCAGAAGGCAAGCGTCGCTGGGCAGAAATTGCCAAGATAACTGTGGAAGAACTGGAGCAAATTCAATCTCAAGGACTCCAGTCCAAAGAACACATGATCAAGGCTAATCTTCGTTTAGTAGTGTCTGTTGCTAAGAAGTATCAAAATCGGGGACTAGAATTGTTGGATCTAGTCCAAGAAGGCACACTAGGCTTGGAGCGAGCTGTAGAGAAATTTGACCCAACTAAGGGTTATCGCTTTAGCACCTACGCCTACTGGTGGATTCGTCAGGGGATTACAAGGGCGATCGCTACTTCCAGTCGAACAATTCGCCTCCCTGTTCACATTACCGAAAAGCTGAACAAAATCAAAAAAGCCCAACGCAAAATTGCTCAAGAAAAAGGTCGTACTCCGACGCTGGAAGACCTAGCTATTGAGTTAGAAATGACTCCTACTCAAGTACGGGAAGTCTTGTTAAGAGTGCCTCGCTCTGTTTCTCTAGAAACCAAGGTAGGTAAAGATAAAGACACAGAGTTAGGGGAATTACTAGAAACTGACAGTGTCACCCCAGAAGAACTATTAATGCGAGAATCTTTACAAAGAGACTTGCAACATCTGTTGTCAGATTTAACAAGCCGCGAGCGTGATGTAATTCTCATGCGGTTTGGTTTGGCAGATGGTCATCCCTACTCTTTAGCGGAAATTGGCCGCGCTCTTGATTTATCGCGGGAACGAGTACGGCAAATCGAATCCAAAGCTTTACAAAAGCTACGTCAACCAAAACGACGTAACCTGATCCGCGACTATTTAGAATCTCTGAGCTAGTTAATACTGAAGTGAACAAAATCCAAGTAGATGGATTGTTGAACACCATGTTGCTATCCTAGCCTGAGTTCGGAAACGAGTACGTCGAACGGCAAACCACTATGTGAGCGTCTTGGGATGTCTCCTTTAGAGTAAAGTCGGCGGAGCCTTTCAACAGTTGTTTATGGGGAAACCCCAAAACGCTGCTACCTTAACAACGCACTGGCTCCTCTGAACTATTTATCGGTAACCGAGTTGCTTGATCCCCGTTGCCAAAATCTCTGTTTAGTTTATGGCAAATTATTTTCATTTAATTAGGCTGGAGTTTTGCGAACTCTACTTTTAAGACGCTTTGATAGCGGGGATCATCTATTACTTTGGTTCATCAAAATTTCATAAATTATTCTTCAGTCTTTAATAAAGATTCTCAATAAGTGATGGTTGTTGCAAATTGCTCAAAATATTTGCTATATTCTCAACTATTAGGCTTTGTTGAGAAAAATTAGTATGACTGTTTACACTTCTACTTCACTCAAAGCAGAATTAAACGACCGAGGTTGGCGTTTAACTCCTCAACGTGAAACAATTCTACACATTTTCCAAGAACTTCCGCAAGGTGAACACCTCAGTGCCGAGGATCTTTATCATCGATTAGAAACTGACGGTGAAGGCATAAGTCTGTCAACTATTTATCGGACTTTAAAGTTGATGGCCAGGATGGGTATTTTACGGGAATTAGAGCTGGGAGAAGGACATAAACATTACGAACTTAATCAGCCTTACCCCCATCACCACCATCACCTCATCTGTGTCAGATGTAACAGTACGATTGAGTTTAAAAACGACTCAATTTTGAAAATCGGAGCAAAAACTGCTCAAAAAGAAGGTTTCCATCTTCTTGATTGTCAGCTAACTATCCATGCAGTATGCCCCAAGTGCCAAAGGGCACTTATGCCGTTATAGCACCTGGGTGGGATAACAAGGCGGAGCCTCAATCTAATCAAAATATGGAATTTTGAGCAGTTTCTTATTCGCTGTTATCGGAGGTAGCAATCAGTTGGGGACATCTTACTGCCAGTACTTAAGCGGATGCTAAAAGCGTCCGCTTCTTATATCACTGAGACTGATACCGTAAAATTCTTGGGCTTGCTTAATCGCTTTTTTGGTATCGTCTGCCATGACTCCGTTAAGTTGACCTTTGTAAAAGCCCTTTTCCTGTAATCGCCTTTGAATTTCCAAGACACTAAACTCACTTTTAGGAGCATTAGTCACCAAGCTATATAACTTAGCTCTGGTCGTTGGGCCAGCAACACCACTAGGTGCTAAATAGTTAGCGGCTTGAAATCGGCGGACAGCATCTGCCGTATAGGGGCCATAGTAGCCGTTTGGCTCTCCCTCTAAATATCCAGCTTTGATCAAATGTTCTTGGAGAACGCGAACTGCTTCACCGCGATCGCCGATGCGTAGTTTATCTCGATCAACCACTGCTTTGGGCGTATCTTCACCACCACCAAGACCAATTGGCGGCAGCTTTCCTATTGTTGCGGGTCCGACAACACCATCAGCATCTAATTTGTATGCCTCTTGGAATCGCTTGACTGCTTCTTCAGTAATCGGGCCAAATATACCTGTGGCGTTACCGTAGTAAAAGCCAGCAATTCGCAACCGTTCTTGCAGAACTCTGACCTCTTCACCTTCATCGCCTCTAACAAGGTAATTGGAATTGCTGCGCTTGCTAGCGGATGCCGTAGCAACAGTAGTTTTTTTAGCTGTTGTTGTATTAGCTGTTGTATTTGTGGTACTGGGTTTTTTCGTCTGTGTAGTTGTGCTGACAACAGTAGGTTTAGTAGCTGAGTTGCTATTACTAGGTTTTTTAGCCTGTGTACTTGTACTTACAGCCTTTGGACGCCAGCTTTCTAATTTTTGCAGGGTAGTGGCTCCGACGACACCATCTACTGGTAAACCAGCTGATTTTTGGAAGCGCCGGACAGCATCTTCTGTAGGGAAGTCATAGATTTGAGTAACGGGAGCTTGATAAAACCCTACTCTTTTTAACTGTTGTTGTAGATTCCTGACAGAAGGGCCTTGATCGCCTCGTTCTAATGCCATGACGCTACTAACAGCACTGAGAATAGACAAGGTGAGAGCAAGAGGTAACATATACCTCCAAGCCCTTCCAGAAAGCCGTTTCCAGTCTGGTGTTGCTGCTGTGTTAAACAGAGAGCTAAGGGAAACCAATTCGCTGGGTTGGCTGTCTTCGTAAGCAAAAGCTAGGTGGAAATACGCGAGGTTGTCCATATTCGGTTCCTACACCACTTATTGTTCTTCTATCGCTGCTTCAGCTTGATGTACGAGATTTCGTAACATTTCTAATGTTTGTGTATTTACATCCTGCCATAAATCGCGCTGGTATGATTCTAATAGTCTCTCAGCAATATCACGCAATGCCCAAGGATTTTTTTTGTAAATAAATTCTGACACAATCGGATCGAGTAAATAAGCTTGTAATATCCCGTGATACATATAGTCTTCCACACATTGAGCTGTAGCATCATAGGCAAAAAGAAAATCCATTGTTGCTGCCATTTCAAATGCTCCTTTATAACCGTGGCGCATCATTCCTGCAATCCATTTAGGATTGACTACACGAGAACGATATACTCGGGCAATTTCTTCTTTGAGTAGGCGGACTCGTGGTTGAGCAGTAATAGAATTATCACCAAAATAAGTTTGGGGGTTCTTTCCTTGAAGCGATCGCACTGCGGCTGTTAAACCACCCTGAAATTGGTAATAATCATCCGAATCAAGCAAGTCGTGTTCGCGGTTATCTTGGTTGTGCAAGACAACTTGTGTCTGCATCAAACGTTTCTTCAAGGCTTCGGGTGCAGAAATGCCCACTAAGCCCCCTTGTTCTTGAGGGGAACTAGCGTTAGTGTAGGCGTAAGAACTCCAGTTGATGTAGGCACGAGCTAAATCCTGGTCATCTGTCCAATTTTGCGATTCAATTAAGCCTTGGAGTCCAGCACCGTAAGCACCTGGTTTAGAACCAAATATGCGGTAGCGCGATCGCACAATTGCTTCTTCTGAAGTTAAACCTTGTGCAGTCCAAAAATCAGTATCTTGGAGAACTTGCGCTGCTAGCGGGTTTTGCTCTGGCGGTTCGTCTAACGCCGCTACTGCTTGTACGGCTGAGTCAAATAAATCAATCAAGTTGGGAAAAGCATCTCTAAAGAATCCAGAAATTCGTAAAGTGACATCGACACGAGGTCTTCCTAAAACTGACAGTGGCAAAATTTCAAAATCTACTACACGCCTTGCTGCACCATCCCATACAGGTTGCACACCCAACAACGCTAACGCCTCCGCGATATCATCACCTCCAGTTCGCATGGTGGCAGTGCCCCAAACTGATAATGCTAGTGTTTTGGGATACTCACCATTATCTTGTGTATAACGCTCAATCAAGGTTTCAGCTGCTTTTCTACCGATATCCCAGGCTGTCTCTGTAGGCAAGGCGCGAATATCGACAGAGTAAAAGTTTTTACCAGTGGGTAAAACTTCTGGACGACCACGTGTGGGTGCGCCAGATGCGGCACTCTGGATATATCTGCCATCGAGTCCGCGTAATAAGTTAGTAATTTCTTGCTGGGTTTGTTGCAAAGCTGGGAGGAGTTTTGCGGATATCCAGTTGAGAACAGCGGTGAGTGCCGAGTGGTGAGTTGTGATTTCTGAGGGTTGAGTTATGAGTTGTTCGACGAGGAAGGCAGCGTGTTCTTCTAGGAGTTCAACGATATCACCCAGAGTATGACAATTTTTACCATTGACTACTGACCATTGACCACTGACTATTGACAAATCTGCTGTCAGGGGGTCGAAATCTAAACCCCAATCTTGAGCTAAAGCGCGAGTAATGCCTATGGAATGGCGATTGGGTATGCGGGCGATCGCTACTATTAAATCGCGCAATTGCCGTCCTTGAGGACATTGCCCAAAAATGTGCAATCCATCACGAATTTGAGCTTCTTTTAATTCGCAAAGATAACCGTTGATTGAATTCAAAATTAAAAGTTCTAAATTCAAAATCTCTTGGTCATTGCTAATGCCTAAATCCTGATGTAAATTTTCTTGAAGAATTAGTTCGCGGATGCGATCGCGAATCATTGGCAATCGCACTGGATCTAAACTTTCAGCTTCATAATATTCATCAATTAAATTCTCCAATTGTTGCAGTGAACCATAGAGTTCTGCACGTGTCATTGGAGGTGTCAAATGGTCAATAATTACGGCTTGAGTGCGGCGTTTAGCTTGTGAACCTTCACCAGGATCATTGACAATAAATGGGTATAAGTGAGGCATTGGCCCCAAAGCTACTTCTGGATAACAATTACTCGATAAAGCTAAACTTTTACCCGGAAGCCATTCGAGATTTCCATGTTTTCCTACATGAACCACAGCATCCGCAGCAAAACATTCCCTTACCCAGTAATAAAAAGCTAAATAGGCTTGGGTTGGTTCCAAATCTGGTGCATGATAATTCAAACTGGGGTCAAGATCATAACCCCGTGCTGGCTGAATTCCCACAAAGACGTTACCGAGTTGAATACCAGGGATGGGCATGGGGCATGGGGCATTGTTATTTTCTCCTTGTCCCCAGCGCTGAGAAATACCTTGTTGTACTGGCTCTGGTAAAGTAGCGAAATAATCTTGATACTCTGACAAAGAGAGACTTTGCTGTACTGCACGCCAATCTCTACCTTCTGGATCGTTTGTCACCCCAGCAGTGAGACGTTGTATTAACTCATCGCCATCAGCAGGCAAATTTTCCACCTGATAGCCAGCCAACTGCAAAGCCTGGAGAATTTCGACACAACTAGCTGGGGTATCCAGTCCCACACCATTAGCTAGGCGGCCATCACGGTTAGGGTAATTTGCCACAATTAAGGCAATGCGCCGTTCTTGTGGTGGCTTGGAACGCAGGCGCACCCAATTGGCTGCTAGTTGGGTGACGAACTCAATGCGATCGCTCACTGGCTCATAAACTACCACATCTGTTTCTAAATTTTGATTGCGAGCTTGTACTGTCTTAAAAGAGACAGCGCGACTAATAATTCGCCCATCCACCTCTGGTAGTGCCACATTCATAGCGATATCGCGGGGAGAAAGCCCTGGCATTTGTAACTCCCACTGTTCAACGGAACCACCACTGAGGATTACTTGCAACACTGGCACATCCAATTGTTCCCACAATTCAATTTGAGGTGTTTCTGTTTCCAACCTCGCCAGAGAAAAACTGGTGGTATTGAGCAGCAGCGCAATTTGTTCCGAGTCTTTTGGCTGGAAAAACTCGCTCAATTCAACTTGGATATCCGGTTCGCGCAATGAAGAAACAAACACTGGCACTGGTTGTAAATTTTTCTCTACCAAGGCTTGGCATAAAGCATCAATTACCTTGGTATTTCCTGCCAGATAATGAGCGCGGTAGAAGAGAATGCCGACTTTGGCTTCGACTTCGCTCAGCCCAAGGGGCATGGGGCATTGGGCATTGATTATTTCCCCCTTGGCCCATTTCTCCCCACCCTCTCCCACACTCCCCACAGTCCCTTGTCCCCCTTTCCTTTTATCCCAATTCCCCAGTCCCCATTCATACAAGCCCATACGCGGAACTAACTGCGGTGGTGGAGGATTGAAAGAAGTTGATAGACAAGTATCAGCAATAAACTTGAGTGCGTTAACAAAATTATCTACACCACCTTGGTTAAAGTATTGCCAGACTTGGTTAACAATATCTAAAGGCAAGTTAGACTGAGAAATTAAATGGGGATCAAAAGCATCGTCCCCTGGCATTACAATGAGGGTTATATTATTACGTTGAACAATTTCTTGCACTACTTCTAAGCCATAAGCCCAGTAAGAACGTCCTCCTAATAGGCGCAAAATTATAATCTGGGAAAGTTCTAAAACTTGCTCTCCGTAAGTGTCAATACTAATTTGTTGCTGTAACTGCAATAAGTTTGCGACTCTTAAATCAGGGAATGTCGCAGGTAGTTTGGGAACCGCAGCTGCCAGAGTTTGAATGTCGGTATCAGCAGCCGTAATAAATACAAAGGGAGCTGGAGTTTGTTCTATAAAAATCAGGTCTTCTGACTGATTCCAACCTCCGGATGTGGCACTTACACGATGCATAATTCTGTATTACCGTCTTAAACTGTTGATTACAATACAAGAAACAACCTTTTAGCCTAGCAGCCAGCCCCTCACTAAATTCTTGAACATGCTTAGTTCTTCTGATTTGAGCTTCTCCCGAACCTTACCCTCAGATACATTTAATCAGCTTGGGGAATTGTTACAGCAGATGGCTCAAGCAGTGGAAAGTGAGGCTTTGGTGGTAACAGAAGCTGTGCTGGCAAGGATATGCGTATCTGCTGAGTGGCAGGAACAACGTTTTACATTACTAGTTTCTGAAGAGTTTAGTGCGCTTTTGGTGGGGCATTGCGTCCAGGAGCAACTGCTGTTTGGCACCACAAACTCAGTTTCTACAACGGGTGTAAGCCCAACTAATAGTTTGCTTAACGCTCTTAACCAACCTCAGCAACTTTCTTCTACATGGCACCGCAGAGGCGTCTACAGTAATCAGAACTCAGCAGAACTAACTACTAGCTTGACATTTAATTCAGAAGCGATCGCATCCTTCCTCGTAAAATTGCGAGATTTATTTGAGTCTGATTCTTATACTTACCAAAATCTTGAACGTTATAGTCAAATTCCCGCTACTAATGATGGTACGCTTCAAGGTGAATTTAGCCTCTTGTTATTAGAATATCTTCTACCGCAAATGAATCAGGAGGTTGATGTAGCAACGGCTCCAGACTATTCCATGACTTACATCTGTCAGCCTGTGGAAGATGCTCTGAAAAAACAGATTTCTCAAGAGCGACTGTTGAATCAGGTGGCAAACCAAATCCGCCGCAGCCTAGATTTATCAGTAATTATGGCGACGGCAGTTACACAAGTGCGTGAGTTTCTAGAATTAGACAGATTAGTAATTTATAAATTTGAGGATTCTAGAGGTACAAGTTTACAACATCCGTTTGACACTGCTGCCTTAAATGGCACGAACCTTCGTACAAGGCTGGGTGCTCAACGAGGAGATCCTCCCCAGTCACTCAACGGGCAATACTCACCACAAACGCCACTCAACCCCCAACCCCCACTACAAGACTATCAACAGCATGGGGGTTGTATTGTTTATGAAGTCCGGGCAACAGATACAATTCCGTCAGTGTTGAATTATAGGGAAGAAATGTGCTTTCTGCACACTTCCCAATGTTGGGAGAAGTATCGTCAAGGCTTTACCTTGGCTGTGGATGATGTCGAAAAAACTTATGCTCTAGAAGAGTGTTTGTTAACTTTTTTAAGGGAAGTCAAGGTACGAGCAAAATTAGCTGCTCCAATTATGTTTGAGGAAAAACTTTGGGGACTATTAATTGCTCATCAATGCAATAGTCCGCGAGAATGGAGTGAAAGTGAAAGGAACTTGCTGACTTCGATTGCCGAACAATTAGCGATCGCAATTCACCAATCAGAATTAATGCGATCGTTAACTCAAGAAAAACACACTCTCGAACAACGAGTTGTGGAACGCACAATGGCATTGCGTGATGCCCTTCTTGCCGCCGAAGCCGCTAGCCGCCTCAGAAATGAATTTCTCGCCACCATCAGCCATGAATTGCTGACTCCTTTAACTTATGTCATTGGCATGTCTTCTACACTGTTACGCTGGCCTTTGGGTGAGTTGAGTCAACGACAACGCGATTATCTACAAACAATCCACGACAGTGGCGAACATTTATTAGAAATGATTAATGACATCCTTGATTTATCTCAAATTGAGGCTGGCAAAACAGTTTTAAATATTACGGAATTTTCCTTAAGGAATGTGGCGGAAAATACTGTGAAAGCACTAGAAGACAAAGCTACAAACGAACAGCTGCATCTCACAGTTGATTTGCAAATTGACCCAAGACGCGATCGCTTTACTGCCGATGCTACAAGAGTAGAACAAATTATTTCAAATTTATTAGCTAATGCCATTAAATTTACGCCTCAAGGTGGCAATGTCACCTTGCGACTTTGGGTAGAAGACGACACTGCTATCTTTCAAGTAGAAGATACTGGTATTGGCATTCCTGAAGAACAATTGCCATTATTGTTTGAGAAATTTCAGCAACTAGATACACCCTATCGTCGCCGCTACGAAGGTACAGGACTTGGTTTAGCGTTAACTAAACAACTTGTGGAACTTCATCGCGGTCGAATTGAAGTAGAGTCTACTGTAGGCATTGGCTCAATTTTTACTGTCTGGATACCAGCCCAGCCGATAACGGTGGTGAGGGGATGAGTCAATAGTCAAGAGTTATTGCTTAAATAACAAATGACAAATGACAAATGACAAATGACAAACTTAAAAAAAGGACTAATTGTATCCTGTCAAGCCCCTGTTGATTCACCCTTGCATCAACCGCTAGTGATTGCAGCAATGGCACAAGCTGCTGTAAATAATGGTGCTGTAGGTGTACGCATAGATACCCCAAACCACATTAGCGCTGTGCGTGCCAGTGTGAAAGTGCCAATTATTGGGTTATGGAAGCAAGTAATAGCTGGCTTTGATGTATACATTACGCCACAGTTTCATCATGCTGTGGCTGTGGCGCAAGCTGGCGCAGACATTGTAGCCATAGATGCGACGATCAGAAGCCGCCCTGGTGATGAAAAAGTAGCACAGATGATTGCCCGAATTCATCAGGAATTAAATAAGCCAGTGATGGCAGATGTCGATACAATTGAGGCGGCAAAAGCAGCAGCGGATGCTGGAGCAGATATTGTGGGAACGACTCTTTTTGGTTACACTGCCTCAACCAAGCATCTTCAGCCTCCAGGTTGGGAACTCCTGAGCCAGATGGTAGAACAGTTAAACATTCCCGTGATTTGTGAAGGTGGTATTGCTTCACCCCAAATGGCTTGTAAAGCCTTAGGTTTAGGGGCTGATGCTGTTGTAGTTGGCACTGCAATCACTGGTATTGACATCCAAGTTAGAGCCTATCGATCAGCACTAAGTTCTGAAGAATTATGAAAATCCTTGTACTGAATGCCGGATCTAGTAGTCAAAAAAGTTGTTTGTATGAGATAACTGATGATGCTTTGCCCAAGCTAGCACCTCAACCTCTGTGGGAAGGCAAAGTCAACTGGACGCAAGACCGAGGTGTGGCAGAAATTCAGGTGAAAACAGCTACAGGTGAAGAGCTGCAAGAATCAATCTATGCGGATTCTCGACAAGCACACGTCACCTATATGCTTTATACTCTGACTCGCGGTGCCACTAAGGTGATTGGTCAGCTATCAGAAATTGATGTGGTAGGTCATCGTGTAGTACATGGTGGACAAGATTACCGTAATAGTACTGTAATTACTGAGGATGTGAAAAAAGCGATCGCTCAACTTGCGACTTTAGCACCAGCACATAATCCGGCGGCTGTAGAAGGGATAGAAGCGATAGAGAAAAGCTTAGGATCAGTAAAACAAGTAGCAGTTTTTGATACCGGATTTCATGCCACTATCCCCGATGCCGCAGCTATCTACCCCGGCCCTTATGAGTGGGTGGAACAAGGTATCCGTCGCTATGGGTTTCATGGCATCAGTCACCAATACTGCGCTCAACGTACAGCCGACATCCTCGGAAAAGATTTAGCGTCCTTGCGATTAATTACTTGTCATTTAGGCAACGGTTGCTCTTTGGCAGCTATTAAAAACGGTCGCAGCATTGATACTACTATGGGCTTCACACCCTTAGATGGGCTGATGATGGGTAGTCGTTCTGGTTCCATCGATCCGGGAATTCTAATTTACCTGCTACGACAATCTAATTATTCCGCCGAAAGTCTTGATTATGTTCTCAATAAGGCTTCTGGGTTACGTGGTATTTCTGGGATATCTAGCGATTTACGGGAAGTAATTGCGGCGATCGCCCAAGGTAACTACCGCGCCCAACTTGCTTGGGATATCTACGTACATCGCTTGCGTTCTAGTATTGGTTCTATGCTTGCCAGTTTGGGCGGATTAGATGCTTTAGTATTTACCGCAGGTGTTGGTGAAAAATCTCCTGGAATTCGCCAAGCGGTCTCGGAAGCTTTTGGGTTCTTAGGGCTGAAAATCGACCCACAGCAGAATCAAACAAACCCTGTCGATGTTGACATTGCCACCCCAGAATCAGCCGTGCGGGTATTGGTAATCCATACTCAGGAAGATTGGGCGATCGCTCAACAATGTTGGCAAATTTTGAAAAAGTAAAAAATGGCACTTACAATCTTTGTTTACCCATTCTCTGGGTTGGCATAAGCCTTGGCTGCTGATTTAGAGTGTGCTGTAATTATATATACATATAAACAACTCTAAAGCAAAAAGGTCAGTCAAGTAAAATGTTCGCTTTATACCGACAAACTATTGGTGCATATTTGACAGTTTGTTTGTGTATGTTAGGTGTTGGCTTAATGCAATATCCTCAACTGCAAAAGCTGTTAAGTAATCGAGAAACTTCTTCTTTAGAAACTCTAGAAGGAGAAATTAAAGCAGAAAAAGTTCGGCTCAATCTTCTCAAACAAATGCCCAGTTTTGGATACGATAACTTGATTGCCGATTGGGTATATATAAATTTTTTGCAATACTTTGGCGATGACGAAGCACGCCGCAAAACAGGTTACAGTTTTAGCCCTGAATATTTTGAAGTTATTCTCGGACGCGATCCACGATTTTTAGCAGCTTATCTGGGTCTATCCACCAGTACTTCTCTTTATGCTGGCCTACCTGAACGCTCTGTAGACTTGATGGAACAAAGTTTACAATTCTTATCTCCTAAAGTTCCAGAAAAATCTTATTATGCATGGCGTTACAAAGGCATAGATGAATTATTATTCTTAGGGGATTCTCAAGCTGCCAAGCAATCTTTTATCAAAACTGCTGATTGGGCTAGCAAATCTTCAGACGAAGACAGTAAGCTTATAGCTTATATTTCTCAGAAAACTACTGAATTCCTCAATCGTAATCCTGATAGTAAAATTGCTAGAATTTCTACATGGGCAATGGTATTGAATAACGTAATTGATGAAAAAAGTCGTAAAAGAGCAATTAGAGAAATCGAGGCATTAGGAGCTAAGGTAGTTTCTACTCCTGAAGGTAACAAAATTATCATGCCGGGAAAAGATTAGTAATTGGTCAAGGGTCAAGAGTCAAGAGTCAAAAGGCAAGATTTATTTCTCCTCTGCTCCCTCATCTCCCTCTGCTTCCCCATCCCCCTTTTGAGGTTAGTGTTATTTATTGGTACAACGGTAAATTAATTCAGTCCCAATCCCTAGAGTTAGATATTAACGATCCGGGGTTGCTTTACGGGGCGACAATTTTTACTACCATGCGGGTTTATGAGAACTCGCTTGATAGTAGGTTGACTAACTGGCTTTTACACTGCGATCGCTTGCTACTATCACTCAAAACTTTTGCATGGCAGCAACCAGATTGGAACCGTCTACGTCAAGGTGCAGAAATTATCCTGACTCACTTCCCGGTTCTCAGAATTACCCTGTTTTGCGATGGGCGGGAGTGGATAACGGGTAGGTTGTTACCAGAGGATTTGACCGAAAAACAAGCAAATGGTGTTGTGTGCGCTGTTACTAGTGCGGAATACAATCGCAGTCTTCCTTCTCATAAAACAGGTAACTACCTGAGTGCTTGGTTAGCCAAGACTACTAGCCAAAAATTAAATGCCCAAGAAGCGATTTTAGTAGATAGCGCGGGAAATTGGCTAGAAACCAGTACAGGTAACCTTTGGGGATGGTGTGATGGCTGTTGGTGGACACCGCCTTTAGCTGTGGGGATTTTGCCAGGAATTATGCGATCGCAGCTTGTCAAATGGCTGCAATACCAGCAACAACAAGTGAAGCAGGAACCTTGGACAATGAATTTAGTTAAAAGATTTGAAGCGATCGCCTATAGCAACAGTGTGGTGGAAATCGTCCCTATCCATACCGTTAAGCAGCCCGCAGGCTCGTTAGAATATAATCCTCACCATCCTAGTTTTAAAATAATCCGGAGTTTTTTAGCATGACAACGTCACCATTTTGATATACGTTAAGATAAGTTAACATAATTCTTAAAATTGCCCTCTCTTCTCAGAGAAGTTACGCGATCGCACGAAAAATATTAGGAGGATTCACCTCAGTGAATAAAAGATGGAGAAATGCGGGGCTGTACGCGCTGCTTTTTATAGTTGTCATTGCCTTAGGAACAGCATTCTTTGACAAGCAACCTCAAAGCAGAGAGCCATTACGTTACAGCCAGTTTATTCAAGAAGTTGAAAAAGGCAGAATAGATAAAGTCAGTTTAAGTGCAGACCGTTCTACAGCTTTGGTTACATCCAGAGACGGTAATAAAAAGGTAGTGACACTAGTCAATGACCCTGACTTAATTAATACTCTTACTGCAAAAGGCGTTGATATTTCTGTATTGCCTCAAACCGACGAAGGTTTTTGGTTTAAGGCACTCAGCAGCTTATTTTTCCCTGTATTGCTTCTAGTTGGCTTATTCTTCTTGCTACGCCGTGCTCAAAGTGGCCCAGGTAGCCAAGCGATGAACTTTGGTAAATCGAGAGCCAGAGTGCAAATGGAACCACAAACCCAGGTGACATTTGGTGATGTTGCGGGTATTGACCAAGCCAAGCTGGAACTAAATGAAGTTGTAGACTTTCTTAAAAACGCCGATCGCTTTACCGCAGTTGGCGCAAAAATTCCTAAAGGTGTATTGCTCGTTGGCCCTCCTGGTACAGGTAAAACTCTCCTAGCTCGTGCTGTGGCTGGTGAAGCTGGCGTACCATTCTTCTCCATCTCTGGTTCTGAGTTTGTCGAAATGTTCGTTGGTGTGGGTGCTTCCCGCGTCCGTGACTTGTTCGAGCAAGCCAAGTCTAATGCTCCTTGTATCGTCTTCATTGATGAAATTGACGCTGTCGGTCGTCAACGGGGTGCAGGTTTAGGCGGTGGTAACGATGAACGGGAACAAACCCTCAATCAGCTGCTCACTGAAATGGACGGCTTTGAAGGTAATACTGGTATCATCATTATTGCTGCTACCAACCGTCCTGATGTATTAGATGCAGCCTTGTTGCGTCCCGGTCGCTTTGACCGTCAAGTTGTCGTAGACCGTCCCGACTATGCCGGACGTAGCGAAATTCTCAAAGTTCACGCCCGTGGTAAGACCTTGGCGAAAGATGTGGACTTAGATAAAATCGCTCGTCGTACACCTGGTTTCACTGGTGCAGATTTATCCAACCTGTTGAATGAAGCCGCAATTTTGGCAGCACGGCGGAATTTAACCGAAATTTCGATGGATGAAATCAACGACGCGATCGATCGCGTATTAGCTGGCCCAGAGAAGAAAGACCGGGTAATGAGCGAAAAGCGCAAAACCTTGGTTGCTTATCACGAAGCTGGTCACGCTTTAGTTGGTGCTTTGATGCCCGATTATGACCCAGTTCAAAAGATTAGCATCATTCCTCGCGGTCGTGCTGGTGGTTTAACTTGGTTTACCCCTAGCGAAGACCGGATGGATACTGGCTTGTACAGCCGCGCTTATCTGGAAAATCAGATGGCAGTAGCTTTAGGCGGTCGGTTGGCCGAAGAAATAATCTTTGGTGAAGAAGAAGTTACCACTGGTGCTTCTAACGACCTGCAACAGGTAGCACGTGTTGCCCGTCAGATGGTTACACGCTTTGGTATGAGCGACAAACTCGGCCCTGTCGCTCTCGGTCGCCAGCAAGGCAATATGTTCCTTGGTCGGGATATCATGTCAGAGCGCGATTTCTCCGAAGAAACTGCTGCGGCAATTGATGAAGAAGTTCACCAACTAGTAGAAGTAGCTTACACTCGCGCTAAAGAAGTGTTAGTAAACAACCGTCACATCCTCGATCAAATCGCGCAAATGCTGGTTGATAAAGAAACAGTAGATGCCGATGAATTGCAAGAAATTCTGGCAAATAATGATGTGAAAACTGCCGCTTTTGCATAAGCAGTTTTGACTGAAATCTAAAATCTAAATTTGGGGTAATCCTGGAAAGTCCAGGGTTACCCTAATTTTTTTATAAACAAGCCAAGGAAACCCATTTATACTAAGTGTGCAACGGATAGTCACTTCCCTAATGTTATGTGTCAATAGGTGAGTATTCAGTGGTATCTACTGATGATCGCTGAAAAGAAATGCCCAATTATTAAGACTTTAGACTACTCAGATTAAAAAAGGTAAGTTATCCTTGATACAACTTACCACTAAGTTGCATAGATCAACAGTGGGAAAATTAATAGTTAGGTGTGTCTTAAAGGAAAAAATAATATGGCTAATTGGGAAGCTTACCGCATTTCAGACATCATTACCGATATAGATGAGAAAAGATTTGTTCTTCCAGTTATTCAAAGGAGATTGGTATGGGACGAGGATAAAATGGAGCTTTTATTTGATACTTTACTCAAAGGAGATTCTTTTGGCGGCATAATGGTAATTAAAGAGGATAAAGATAGTAAGCCTCTTTTTTCTTTTAGACCCTTCACTAAGGACGGAGAATCCATTAATTCAATAGAGATAGACAAAATTGCACACTCACAAAGTTTTGTTATTGACGGACAGCAAAGACTTCAGTCATTCTATATAGGCTTAACAGGAACTATCAAGGGAAAAATTCTATATTTTGATTTATTTAGTAACTATAATTCAGAGTTTGAATTCAAATTTGAAAGCGAGTTTAGTAAATTACCTAAACAAGCAAAAGATGATTCTAATAAAACAATAAAAGCCTATAAATGGTATTCTGTAAATGATTTATTTAAAAAATTAAAATTAGCAGGTAAGTTTAAATCGGTGGTAAGAAGCATAATTGCTTCAGACGGTATTACAAACGATAATGAAAAAGACCACATATCAGAAAATATTATAGCTTTTCATCAGAGTATTTTTGCAGTTGAATGCTTAGGAATTTCTGAAGTTATCATTGATAAAACTTTTAATGAGAATGCTAATCGCCAAAGAATTGTTGAACTTTTCAGACGATTAAATGACGGAGGAACAAAATTATCTGCTTTTGACTTGGTTGCTTCAGTTCTTAAAGGTTTTGAATGGAAGATGGAAAGCTTTTTAGACGAAATGCTTTCTCAATACAATGAAATCGGGCTTACGCAAGATAATTTGATTAAACTTATATTTCTGCTGCAAGACAACCATAAAAAAGAGATGACTGAAATTGAAACATCAGATGCAAAATTTGCAATTGATAACAAAGAACGTATTAAAAATACACTGTCTTGTATAAGGCAATTTCTGATTCACTCTCATTTATATAATTACTATAAAGATAGTAATCGTTCATTTATTCCCTTATTTTTCATTGCATACCATATCTTCCACAAGAATATTACTGATAAACAAGTTGAAGAATTCTTTGATAACTATGACACAGGTAATCCTGACTTTTCAACAATAAAAAAATGGATTTATTATTCATTAGTTAATGGCGTATTTCGTAGCAAAGGTGCTGGTTGGATTCCATATAAAACAGGTATCCGTAAACTTCTGGATGAAATCAAACTACATAAAAACAGCAAATTTCCAATTTCAAAACTTTTTCATGTCTATAAGGAACATGGTGTAAATTTTACAGAAACTTTTGACACTCTAAATATAGATAGATTAGAAAGTTCATTTATGTTTTATCTGATGTATGACAGAAAACAAACTATCAATATTCAAGACGTTGATCATATTATGCCGAAATCAATTTTACAACATAAAAAATATGATTGGGAAAAAATAAACAGCATCAAAAATTATCAACTTTTAGACCCTAAAACAAATAGAGGAGAAAAGAATGCTAAGTCCTTTAAAGAGTGGATTTCTAACGATAAATATGTTGTAGATAAAACTGCTTTTATAACAAAGCATTTAATTCCACCAGATGAAAGCATCTGGACAGAAGACAAGTTTGAAGACTTTGTAACCTCTAGAGCAGAGCTAATTCTCCAGAAAGTAACAGCCTATGTACGATAACAAATTACTAAGCTTCTAGTCACTCTTTGAAGTTCATTATGTGACCTGTTTCAGCTTCTATTCAATTAATAGTGCCACATACAAAGCAGCTAGATAGTCAAAGCCAGTCAGGTACAATTTAAGAAAACTGGATTGTTAAAAAATTGCCATCCCTATCATGTTAGATTACAATCCATTAGCCTGCTTGCCCTCCTCTGAGGAACTGCCTGACTCAGATGATACTCCTGTGGATAACGAACTACAAGATTTAATTCCTGGGTTACTCAAAGCTATTCTAGCGATCGCATGGGCAGACCGAATGGACTGGTTTTTTGGGGCTGATATGGGTGTTTACTATGACCCAAATTTACCAGCAATAGTACCAGATGGATTTTTGAGTCTAGGAGTCGAGCGATTTTTTGATGAAAACCTCCGCCGCAGTTATGCCATTTGGGAAGAAGAACAAGTCCCAATACTAGTTCTAGAAGTTGTATCTCAGACTTATCGCGGAGAATATACAACTAAGAAAGATGAGTACGCAAAGTTGGGAGTATTGTACTACCTGGTTTATCATCCGACGCGTCGCCGTAAGTCACGTCTGGAAGTTTATAAATTGGTCAATAATGAATATCAGTTGCTCTCAGGAAACCCAGTGTGGTTACCAGAGGTTGGTTTAGGAATTGGTAGCGAACAGGGAATTTACCAAGGTATTACACGGGAGTGGCTGTTCTGGTATAACGAACAAGAACGGCGTTTACGCACACCAGAAGAACGTGTACAAATACTAGCCCAAAGGTTACGCGAACTTGGTGTAGACCCAGACGCTTTAATGTAAATGTTAGCGTTACTACTAGCTTGAATCTGGTAGGGTGCGTTATGGACGTTAGTCCTAACGCACCGAAAATCATTGATGGTGCGTTGCGCTACGCGACAAAATAATGCCAGTTGCTACCCTGCGGGTTCTCCGCAGGAGTACAAGCCAGCACTTCCTACCCGACTCTACCCTTCGGGTTCTGCTTTGCAGTACAGCGAACAAGTCTGGCGACCGAACGAAGTGCCTTGGAAAACCGTTCAACGCACTGGCTAGTCATTTGTTGCATTTTAAAGAGAGATAGTTTATCTGTTTGTGATGGATGAAAGCCTTTGCGAAAATAATCTATTGAGTTTAATAAGACTCTGTAGAAAAATTTATCTTTGGTAAAGAAGAAATCAATACTTTCTTGCCAAACTTTTCTATCCACCAGCTTTTTGTCTTGGTATAAAAGAATTACCAAACCCCAAATTAGGAAAAATAAAACCAAAATGTTGGATATGAACAAACCAAGAATGCGAATTAAGTAATTCTTAGTTCTATTTTGAAAGACATCATATACAACAGTTTTATGCTCAATTTCCTCAACAGCGTGCCACTCAAAAAGCTGTTTTAAATTTGGTTCTGCTTCTGCCATGAAATCACTTTCTAAGGCATATTCAGCTATCAAAGTTGTAAGATGTTCAATACCAGCACTGATAGATAAATTTAAGCTAATACTCAGTCGAGATTCCAAAGCCTTAAAAAGAATCGCTCGCAGAGAGCGCAGATATGAATCAAATTTATAGCCAAAAAAGTGTAAATTATCCCAAAACTTGCTGTGCTGCTGTGAATGCTGTGCTTCCTGTCCAATGAATGCTTGAGCTTGTTGTTTTAGTTGGGGATTGCCGATTTGCTTGATTCTGTTTTTGATATTATGAATCAGGTATTGTTCAATATCAGGAAGCAGAATTGTCAAACTATTTAATAAATGAGTTTTAAAGGCACTTTTCCCAAACCAGTACCTTTCAATCTGTTCAGGAAACTCAAAGTTTATCCTTCTTACTTCTAGTTCTGGCTGAATTTGTAGATTCATAGGCGTTAATTTACTCTCTAAATCAATATATAGAGACTCATACACCTTTTTTTATATTAACATCGCAACCAAAGACTAACGCACCAAAACCTTTGATTTGTGCGTTAGGCTACGCCATAACACACCCTACACATACTTAGATTTTTTCAAGAATCAAATCAGATTGCTATAGGAACTATAGATTATTAAAAAAACAAGAAACCTGAAGTTTTTTTGACTATTTACAAATTACTGGCATCTTGAAAATTTCCACAATGTTTACAATACGGTAAATGTTTGTAAGTAAGCTCATGGCAGTTTTGGCACTCTATATATTGATAATAACCGCAGTGCGGGCAGTGGTTATCTTGTTGCCGAATTCTCTTAGCACAGTTAACGCAGCAGGAGTTTTGAACTCTCTTAGCTGCTTGTAATTTAGCGTTAAAAACAAATTGTTGAAAAAACTTGATAATGCCAAAACCCACAAGTGGAATTAGCAAGATATAAATATAACTGATTAGAAATAGCAACCCGCCAAAAATGGCGCTAATGATATCAAAGAGAAATTGGAATATTACACCGATTTGCAGGAATTCAAATATTTTTAAGATTAGCGGTATAAAAAAAATGATTAGTAAATGCCAGCTAATTAGCGAAATCAGCCCATATCTTCGGCGTTGAGCAAAGTTGTGAACGGAGAAGGCGATAAGAATTAGCGGCATCAGAAAGAGGGATTGAAAACCAAGTTGGATACTTGGATACCAAAATGATGCTTGTTTGTAGCTTTTTTCAACTTCGCTGAATTTATTCTCATCTTTAATAAAGGTTAGAAAACTAACACTTTCTAGTTTTGATACCAATCCACTTTTAAGATTGGAAATTTCATTTTTTAGGGTAGAAATTTGGCTGTTATTTTTTTCTAAATTCTCTTTGGCTTTTTCAGCAGCAACCTGATTAATTGATTGCTCACGAGGTTGTCCGGCAATTTTTTCTAAAATTGTTGAATCATATTGTGAGCGAATATTGCGATTGGCTTGTTCAAGGGTGCTGATTTTCGCTTGTTTCTGCTCAATACTTTTTACCGTTTGCTGATTTTCCGAGTTTTTAACTTTATCTTTAGAATCAGCGTACTGTAAACAAGTTGGGGCAACTTTACCTAGATGTCCTGTTTGAGCTTGTTGATAAGTTTCCTGAAAACTAGGTCGATTATTTATGTTGTATGGCAATGCAAGACTGACAATTTCATAATCTTTATCTTTAGTTGTTTTTGTTCGGTAATTTTGCCACTCGGAATAACATGGATAAGCTTGTGCAGGACTGAGATGCCATCTGCTAATATCATCTAATCCCGTAAAAACATTAATTAAGATAAAAATATCAATCAAAATAATGACAATCAAACTCACTGTATTTAGTGGTTCGTTGTTGATTTTCCTTGTTTTACTAAAAAATTGATTCCAAAGGCGGCGAATTCTGGCAAGCATCTTGTGTTTTTAATATATAAAAATTCAATCTGAGTTGATTGTAAAGGACAATGTGCTGAATACAGACAAAATCAAAAATAAGGAATAAAAATGCTTAATTTTTTGTTACTTAAAATGGCATTATAGGGATTTGCCACTGAGTGTAATATATGAAAGATCCACCAAAATCCGGATATGGTGGGCATTGCCCACCATACACTTCTAAAATCGCATTTTATTTTGAATAAATTGTTAAATTAAGCGATCGCCCTATCACTCTGCTGGGGAAGTTTGCCAGCCATACCAGTGGCGCACTGCTAGCCAAACGGCTGAAAGTAAACCCGCTAGGCTGAGGGTAAGGCCGCTGTATGGTACTAATAATCCAAATACAGGTAGTACTGCACCGGCAATAGTGCAAACGATCGCAGCTAAGGAAGCACGACGATTGGACCCCAATCCCCACATTAAGGTTAGTAAGACAAGAGAAATCATTGTCCAAACTAATTGAGGGCTGATTAATCTCCCTAAATAGGTTAAAGTCAACAGACAAGCGAAGAAAATGCCGCCTGCGATCGCTATATTTTTTAAATTCATTTGCAGCGATAAATATAGTAATAATATCCACCACAAAAATATAGCTGGTGCTAACAATAATAAGCGGGGAATAATCCCAGTATTCCGAATTGGTGCAGTGTTAGTGAACACACCAAAAGGATTTTTTACAGAAACATTGTCATCAAATATCCAAGTAAATTCGGTGCTGCCTCTGTCATTTTTAATATTAATAGGTACAATGCCGCTAGCAAAATCAACTGGACTAAAGTTGGCAATTGCAGTTAAGCGGAATTTAGAGAGCAACTGTCCGGCTGCGTTATAAACCCAACGCGGCCCACCTTGCGCTTCATAAGTTACTCTAAAGGTGGTTTCTGCGCCTGGTTCTAAACGGAAAGGAAAACCATAATCACCTGGATTCGTTTGCTGTAACTGAGTCCGATCTCGCTCTACTTTATATCTAGCTAGCAATGAGTAACCGTTGGGTGGCGGTGCTTCAAAGAAAAAACTATTAATATCTTTGAGTTGGTTAATAACTTTGTATTCAGCAGCGTAATCTACAAGATAAATAGAACTGCGACCTTTAACATCTACGCTTTGCTTAAGTTTTACTTGAATTTGCGAACCAGCTAGCGTTAAGAAACGATTGACCTGTTGCGTATCATTAACTTTAACTATCTTGTCTTTAACTCTAGTTGTATAGGTGTATGGTTCTTGAGCTACGTAGCGGACTTGAGGCGCAGTTTGTTCTAGCTTATCACCAGCAACAGTTTCAGCTACTTGCGCTACCCTGGCTTGTTCCCAGTAGTGGTAGCGATTGCTCAAAGTTGAACATAGAAAAAAACCTGTGACTAATAGCACTAATATTAAAGCTAAATGCTGTAGTCCCTTTAAAATTTGAGAGTAATGAATCGCCCACTCGCCAAAGAAAACTGACTGTTCTAACGAATTTCGCCGTAGCGAAAAACTTACTAAAGCGATCGCTATTCCTAAAGCTATAACTAAAAATACAATTAATAGTGAACCTTTAAGTACTTGAGTGCCAAATTGCACTAACTCATGAGGATGGGTCAGATCTGGCAATCCGGGAATACCTTGAGCAGAAGCATTCATTGATGGGTATTTGGATACTTTGAACAACCAGACCGATGTATTGTGACAAAAGTTTCTGGCAAATATAGTAGCTTTATAGAAATTAACTAAATTATTTGCGGAAGCAGCACAACTAACATTAAAAATCGGGGTAATTCTGAAAAATCCAGAATTACCCCTACAGTTGTAAATCTAAATTACTTAGTGCAGCTTGGCGGAAATTACGCTCCAGTTTAAAAAGGTTGAAATTCCGATCAAATAACCTTTCTTCCCCGCTGCTTTTTTGCACTATCTGCAATCTTTGACTTAAACTCCTATGACGTAAAAAATTGTTCTCTCTCACATAATGCACCTTCTCAATCTTTTGCAATCCTTGAAACTTGATCTACTAATTCACCAAGATAAGTTTGATTTTGTAGTCAGAGTTAAAGTCTTACTACAAACTTACTAGTAGATCCGATAATTATGCTCTAGATACTGGCTTCAAAAATAGCCATGCCACCAAAAATGTAGTGGCTGTAAATAGTTGCGTCAAATCCAAAGCAGATAGATAACCATCTGCAAAAGAGGCAATACTGCGATCTGTAATGCCAAACAACCAAGATGAGAGGCCAAATAGCCAAATCCCATTCTTCAGATTGCCCAGAACATCTTTAGAGTCTGATGGTTTCTGGTCGTCCATGATCTTCTACTCCGTGGGTGAAGTAATTCATTGCATTGATACAAAATCCCCGTCAGAGCTTTTTCACTCTGAACGCTGAATATATATCTATATTAATAAATATTTCGGGCTATTGACTAAACTGTCAAAAGATACATCTCCGTTTTATGACATTCCTCCTTTGGATCTGTTATCTCGGATGAACGGCAATAGCTTGAGTTAGGAAGCTTGTCAGCTTAAAATCTGTATTAACTTCTTATAGAATCAATACAAAAACTACAGAAAAATTTATTTTTTAATTTAAAAAATACCTAAAAAGATAGATGTATATCTCAAAATTGTTAATAAAGAAGAAAAAATCAGGATCTAGATATCTGGTATGTCTTGTCTCCATCCCTCAACCTTCAGAGTTCTGCCTTTAGATACTCATCTCCCCAAGACAGAACTTAGTTAAATCAAAGAAGCGCCAAAACTTGAGCAATTTTAGTTAATGACTGCAATCCAGTTCCAAAATCTACCTAATCTACAGCGGTTAAAAGGTTTTCTACCAGAGTTAGGGCTGGTTTGCATTACCTTTGACAAACAAGTGCGTTTTCGGACAATGACGCGCACGCGCTATTTACAACTCACGCCTGAACAACGCCAAAGCGCCCTGAGAGAACTTTATCAAAGTAACTTGCAGCGCTTGGATGGAGGATTATCTTTTTGTCAGGAAAACAAGCTTCGGCTGTATCGGATGCCTTCGTCTTTGTTTCCTCTGAGTGATATGGAAGACGAGATTGGCGCAAATATTTTAGAAGAAATGAGCGCTGATTTAGCTAAAATCGGACAGCGATCGCAAGCCTTAGGTATCAGAATTGTGCTGCATCCCGATCAATTTGTGGTGCTGAGTTCTGATTCGCCTCAAGTATTACAATCAAGTATCAAAATTTTAGAACGACAAGCCCGGACATTTGATTTATTGGGTTTACCGCGATCGCCTTGGTCATTGATGAATATTCACGGCGGTAAATCCCAACGTCCTGAACAACTGGTAAAGGTAATCTCGCAACTACCCGAAGCAATTAAAAGCCGTTTAACCTTTGAGAACGACGAATACGCCTATAGCGCCAGTGAAATTTTAGCAGTGTGTCAGCAGGCTGGCGTGCCAATGGTATTTGATGCCCATCACCATATTTGTCACGAAAATTTAGACAGTTACGACGATCCGAGTGTAGCTGAGATGTTTTACGCAGCGCGGGAAACCTGGGAAAACCCAGATTGGCAATTAGTCCATATTTCCAATGGTGAAACTGCTTTCAATGACAGAAAACACAGTGATTTAATTAGCGCCATGCCCAGTGTTTATTATGAAGCACCCTGGATAGAAGTCGAAGCCAAACGCAAAGAAGAGGCGATCGCGCATTTGCGCTCTTGGTGGTTAATAGAGAATAATCACAAATGAGTAGTTTGTTGTGATGGACATTTCCTCAAGGTTGGAAAGCTTTGCCAGGAATTGTCCTGGTCTTGGCGCGAAATAATAAATTAAGATATGGCGATCGCAATCGATTTTGGTACTAGCAACACAGTCATTGCTCGTTGGAACCCTGTCACCCAGCAGCCAGAAACCCTTAATCTCCCAGGTTTATCAATTCAACAAAGTCTGAATCCGCCACTAATTCCCAGCTTGGTTTATGTTGAAGACGCAACCCAAGATAAAGTTTTAGTAGGGCAACAAGTGCGCGATCGCGGCCTCGATCTTAAAGGCGAAGCGCGATTTTTCCGCAGCTTCAAACGGGGTATTGGCGCGGATATTCAAGGTTTCTTACCCGAAATAGATGGGCAAATAGTCACCTTTGAAAAAGTAGGTAAATGGTTCCTCACTCAGGTGATTGAAGAATTAGCACCCCTACAAGGCGGGTTAGATTCTTTAGTTTTAACCGTACCTGTAGACAGCTTTGAAACTTACCGTCACTGGTTAGGACAAGTTTGCCAAGCCCTTCCCGTCGAACAAGTGCGGATGCTGGATGAACCTACAGCCGCAGCTTTGGGCTATGGTTTAGCAGATCAAGAAATTCTCTTGGTGATTGACTTTGGTGGCGGAACTTTGGATTTATCTCTCGTGCGCTTAGATAGAAGCGTGCAAGCAAACACCAAGCCTGTAGGATTTTTGCTGAAGTGGGGTAATAAATCCTTAGCGGAAGACTCCAAGCAAAAAGTCAAAACCGCCCGCGTTCTGGCGAAAGCCGGACAAAATTTGGGTGGTACTGATATTGATACTTGGATAGTAGATTACTTTGCCAAAACTCAAGATTTGGCCGTTAGCCCTTTAACAACCCGACTAGCAGAACGAGTCAAAATTCAACTCTCAACTCAGAACCAAGCCAGCGAAGTTTATTTTGATGATGAAAATTTTGAAAGTTACGAACTCGAACTCAACCGCGACACTTTAGAGAATATTCTCAAAGAACACGCATTTTTTGAGCGCCTTGATGATTCGATGACAAGTCTGTTACAGCAAGCACGACGCCAAGGAATAGAACTTGCAGATATTAGTGCAGTATTGTTAGTTGGTGGTACAGTGCAATTGCCAGCAGTGCAGACATGGGTAAAACAGTATTTTGAGCCAGAAAAAATCCGTTGTGAACGTCCCTTTGAAGCGATCGCTCAAGGTGCGTTACAAATAACTCAAGGTGTGGAAATCAAAGATTTTCTCTACCATAGTTATGGTGTCCGTTATTGGGATCGGCGTAACCAGCGCCACAGTTGGCATCCAATTATTCGAGAGGGACAAGCTTACCCAATGACTCAACCAGTAGAATTAGTTCTGGGCGCATCTTTAGAAAATCAGCCCAGCATTGAGTTAATCATGGGAGAATTGGGTGCAGACACAGGCGCTACAGAAGTTTACTTTGATGGCGATCGCTTAATTACCCGTCGTCTGGATAGTGGTGCAACCACTGTCAAACCCCTCAACGATAAAGAAGGTGCGAGAACAATTGCCCAACTCACACCACCAGGATTTCCTGGAAGCGATCGGATCAAAATCCAGTTTCAAGTTGACGATCAACGCTTTTTGCGTATCACAGTTGAGGACTTATTAACCAATGACACGGTATTAGAAAATCAACTTGTCGCACAATTGAGTTGATAATTTGAAACTACAGATAAACATTGATGCACACCAATAAATATCTGTGTTTATCGGTGTGCATCTGTGGTTTAATTTTCCTCAATAAAGAATAAGTTCGTAGCCAGAACTTTAGGGAGCATCCACTTTTAAAAGAAATAGCAGGCGATTAGAAATCGCGGCTATAAAAACAAAATCCACCTGCGTGGATTATATTCAGCCTATGGAGGCAGGCTACCCTAGGGGAAGCCCTCCGGGTTCAGCAGTCGCTCATGGGGGAAACCCCCAAGACCGCGCTGCTTCACCGCTACGCGTCTATGTTTATTTAGCCGAGGCAGTGCGTTGGGCGGGTTTCCCGACTTTAAGCAACTGCCGTCTGGACTTCTAGTCCTTGTCATTACCCACATCTCTGAAAGGCTTATTGGGTCAGGGTTTGAAGGGTTAAATTGATTCTCATTTATCAATATTTATTGAGAATGTTAACGCAAGAATCAGGGTTACAAAATCCCATTTTAAGGCGATCGCCAGTTAGAAAAAAATGTGGTTAATGACAAGACTTCTAGTCTGAGGGGCTATTTGTCGAAAGTGGATGTACCCGAACTTTAGCCCTGTATTTTTAAGCACTTTAGTGCTTACTACGCATAAAAACTACTAAATAGTTGCATATTTCAGTACTCGTTCCCATTCCCAACGCCATGCAGTCTCTACTACTAATTCTTTGCCGTTGCTGAATTTAATAAATTCTTGACCGTTATCATAAAATACATCAGCAACCAGACGATTACGTAAATCATCTCCCCACATTTTCGCAGCCGCATTCCACCACCTTTGCCCTGGCGATTGCAACATTGGCAGTTCAAGGTATTCATCACGCCACGCTACAGGCTGCCATTGCTCTTGCAAAGCTCGAATTAAAATTGCATTAGGAAAAATATCTCTATTATTTTCATGCAGCCACAGCACATACTCAATCGTTCTTCTTAATGCATCTTCTAAACCAGACGTACAAATTTCCAATGCATTTTGAACTTCCTCTTGGGACAAATTTACACCAATAGCTACTAATGCTCGTTCGTATTTCTTCAATATCTCGGATTCAATTGAGTCTTCTTCCCAAAACCACACAGTTAATCAACCTCCAAATTAATTAACTCCAATCCATCATACTTTTTATTCCCTAATATAGGATTCATATTTTAATTTTGAAATAAAGGTAGCTCACTATAAACTGAAGATGCAGGTAATATTCACCCTACACTACCTTTGATTTTATAAATAAATTATCTTTGGACTGAAGACAAACGAGAAAAATATATATCTATCTTAAACTACAGATATAGGGATTAATTGTACAAGTCTACCTTTGGTAGTAACTTCTTTAATAGATTAATATCTTTTTTTAAATTTCTGGGTTACGAAAGTACTTAACAATAAGGTTTATAGATGCTTTTCTACCGAAAGTGAACAGCTAGAAATAAGTATTGAGCCTTGAGGAAGAGGTTTTGATAGATTGCATTGTTTAATCTGCAATAAATACCGTGTTCTTGAGTTTACTCAATCGCAGCTATACAGTTTTTATGCTGGAAGCTGTGAAGCAGCAATTATGCCATAGTCTAAGTTAAATGGGAAATTAAAATGCGACCGAATTTAGTTTTGTTTTGGGTTAGCTTATCGTTCGTAGCTGTAGGATTGCTTATGCTACTCCTCCAACCCGCAATAGATTTTCATTCATCAATAAGTTGAGGCAGTTTATGAATTACGTTGTTGCAGTTTTACCAGATCGGATGCAAGCCGAAGCAGCTTACTCTGCTCTAGAAAAAGAAGGCTTACCAGATAACCAAATTGACATTTTAGGCAATGGCTATAAAAGCGCTGATGAGTATGGGTTAATTGATCCTAATAAACAAGCTCGTAAAGGAGCAAAACGCCTAATTTACTGGCTTATACCTTTAGGATTTCTTGCAGGTTATACTTTCAACTTTTTAACCGGGATTGAAATCTTATCGGCAGTTGGTGCTTTTGGTAATCACATTATTGGTGGACTTTTAGGAGCCATCTCTGGTGCTTTAGGTGCCTACTTTGTTGGTGGTGCTGTTGGTCTAACTGAAGGCAGTGGAGATGCTTTACCTTATCGCAATCGTCTCAATGCTGGGAAATATTTGATTGTGGTAAAGGGTACGGAAGAATTAACTCGTCAAGCAACTCGCGTGCTGCGCCAGTTTGAGCCTGAAAATCTTCAAGGCTATACAGAACCAACAGGTGCGTGAAGTAAGAGGAACAAGGAGGCGACGGGGCAAGAGGTTCAAGAAAATGTTTTTAGGAGAAGGCAGATGCCAGGAGGAAAAGTAGTTTTACCCTGTTTCATCTGTCTTTAAATAGTTATCTTTATTACTGCTTTTCGCTTAATTGAAGAATGTAGTCGATAAAAATGCATGAAAAATATATCTTACCTTCTGCCCTCTGCCTCCTACCTTTCCTCTTCACGATTTCACATTTACAAAATTCTCTAATAAACCCAAGTTTTCCGCTTGCTTAAATGCCTCTTCTAAACACATACCTTGTTTGGTAGCGATATACATTAATACCATTGCGATCGCCCGCACTGCACTATCACAATGGATCAAAGTGGGTTTGGGAAGTTCGGTAATTTTTTGAAAGATTTGGAGTGCAATTTGAGGATTAATTTCTGTAATTTTGGTAGGCAGATGAGCATATTGCAATCCAAGCAGTTGAATATCAAGCTCCTCGCTGTCTTGAAAACCTTGTTCATCAGGCGATCGCAAGTTAAGTACAGATTTATATCCCTCATCAGCCAGTTGTTTTAATTCTTCTGGATCAATTTGTCCGCAAATAGACAAATCATTGTTAATTTTCTTGATGGTATGCATCCCTCCCTCCTCCCAAATTGTGAGTAACGAATTAAAGAATTTATATTATGTCCTTGAGATTATTTCTAAGCAACAAATAGATAATATTTGGCTGTAAATTTTAAAGACATAATATTCTTCTTTAATCCAACTCACTAAGAATCAATAACGTCTATTTTTAGCAGGAGGGTCGCCTTCGTATGGTTGTACTCCTGACTCTGGATAGTTATCGTCATTGGGGCTAAAAGCTCTCGTGGCTGAGCTATAAATAGGGTGAATCACCCGCTCTAAAACTTCTAAAATTGACCGTAGAGTTTGCCTCATTTTGGTTTTAAAAGACATAAATTTTTCTCCTAAATCAATCAAAATTGTTATTTAACAATTGGTAATAAAAACCACTTGCTACGCTCTAATTCAAAGTTTATGTGTTTAGCCTTTTTAATGTTAAATTTCTGCTTTAAGCGTAGGTAAGAGGGTGAGCCAATATTGGCTTTAGTTTTAAGTTAAGAAAACAATTTGAGGAACTTGTGAGGAAATCTTAATTTTATAAATCTTAATCAACATTTCTATATATTTGCCAAGGAAGGCAGAGGAGCCACTGCGTTGGTGAGGCAGTCCGGTCTTGGTGGTTTCCCCAAAGAGGAACTGCCGAAAGGGTTTCCCGGCTTGAAGCAAGTGGCGTGGTAGAAGGGAAAGCTTCAATGGCTGACTTAGAACTTTTACAAGAACTATGTGACATGGTGAAGCATACCAGTTTGTGCGGTCTTGGTCAGTCTCGCCTATGATATTTTGCGAACTGATAAAGCTAAACCCCTTAATGCTTGCACGGTGAAGTGGAGCGATCACAGCTTTCAACTTATTGAGCCAAAGTGATTTTTTATTAATTTTAATATAGTTTTGGAATACTTTCAGCCACAGCTATATCTGCTGTAAAATGCATAATTTAATTAATCATACAAAGAAAGAACAGAAGAGAAAAACTTTTCTGTTCTATTCTCTATCTTTTTAATTTGAAGGAGCATTATAAATGCCCCAGTAGTCAATCTGGCGCTTCTTTAAAATTGATTCCGCCTGGTTAATTTCATCTCCAGTACCATCTAAGAATATCAAGTACTGACCCATTTGCAAGCGATCGCTATAAAATCTAGCGCGTTCTTCAGGAATACCTAAACTAACTAGTGCTTGCACTAAGTTATTACTTGCAGTAGCACTCACAGCAACACCCGCTAGGCTAGAAACTAATGCTACGCCAACAGAACCCGCTGCTATGATAGCTCCAATACCAGGAAGTGCTAGACTTCCAAAACCAACTAACAAACTTCCCCATGTACTAGCACTAATAGCATCTCCCACCGCTCCTGCTGTATTTACATCTTGGCTACCGATGTGTGAGTTTATCTCTACATTGCTGACAGTTTCTCCTTGTTCTACATCCTTAGCAATAATTGAAATTTTATCCATTGAAAACCCAGAATTTTTTAATTCATTTAGTGCTTCCTCAGCTTGTTTTCGACTTACAAATACTCCAACAGCACGTTGATTTTGAGTATTAACGATCTCTGGCATATCTTTCTCCTTTGGTGATATAAAATATGTGTAGAAAACAGAAATCTATTCCTTAGCCGCTATACATATTGAAGCTAAGGATAAAGGTAAATAAATCTTTTAAACCTTTCTCTATATCGGAAAGAGGTTTAGAGAAAATTTTCTTAAAACATTTAACTCACGTTGGCAATATCAATCTAGACCATAACTAGATGCCTGACACTTGTTTCAAGTTAAATAAGTGATAAAAAGCCCATACGGATGAGTCTCCTTATTTAGAGCTTCTGCAAATCATACTATTAAAACCAATATTAATTTCTAACTCAGTGTCTCACCTTCTACCAAAAGGTTTGAAGAGCTTATATTTAGTCTATATCTGTAGCCAGAGTTTAACTTGCTCTTAAATACAAGTTAAGTAATAAAAGTTCTCCTACTTCTTTTATTAGTTTTATAAGTTATAGCGTTTCCTAGCCTGTTGAGGTACAAATTTATCTGCATCCATTGTCTTGTATCGGCAGTTAATTCTTTCTTGCTGTACCTCACCAATGCAGGAATCGCTATAAGTAAGAGATGAGGATTAAATTTAATTGTACTTAATTAATATATTTTTTTAATTTATCAAACATTTCTTAGGTTTTGAATAATAAATTTATTTAACAGCTATCTATACCTTTGGTAAGAGGATTGAAGATTTTCTCAGATGCAATTAATTATCTCAATTATTTTGGCAATGATTAATAAAAGTTTTAAACTACAAACTTTAGAATTATATTTATTCTCAATATGCGTTCGGGGTGGGCAATGCCCACCCTACTAGTTCTTAGATCTATGTGTTTGTGTCCGAAATCTTACAATGGACGATAAACACGATAGTTAATACTTGGGAAAATATTATCCATCAACTCGACTTTCTCCAGCCAACCGCTATCAACTTTGCCTATTTTCACATCTTCGTAGAGCTTATTAAATCGCATCAGGTGCGATCGCGTTCTTCTCACGGCATAGGGTACCATTGTTCCTGTCCGCATGATAAACGCCCAATCGGAAGATTGTGCTAATAGTAACTCTCGCGCTGCTTGGTTTAACGCTTTCCATTGCAATTCATCCTCGGGTTCTAGATGCGAGATTTCAATCATGCGTTCGGCTGCTTTATGCAAATGCGGATAAATCCAGGCATTTGTATCGTTTAACCAATACTCATGGAATCCCTTAAAACCCCAACTCGACTGCGAAGGACGACAAACTTGCTGAGTCGGTTCTGCCCGTAAATAATCTGCTAAGTGAGTCATGGCATAGGTTTTTTGGTCATACCAGGATTTGCGGAACAGGTAATCAATAAACCAAGGACCTTCATACCACCAATGTCCAAATAACTCTGCATCATAGGGCGACACGATAATCGGCGGGCGCTGCATTATCCCATGTAGATGTTCAGCTTGCCGTTCGCGGTTATACATGAAGTTAGCAGCATGTTCTGCCGCTTTTTCTTTTGCCCAGTAGGGATCATAGAGGGCTTTATCTGAAAGTCCTAAGCCACGACCAGTAATTTTATGATATTTAATACCCGTATTTTTACGCTGACCATTGGGCATGATGTAGGGCTTGATGTACTCATATTCTGCTTCCCAGCCCAAATCTTTATAAAACTCGCGGTATTCTGCTGCTCCAGGATAGCCCACCTCAGAAGACCATACCTGTTGAGAAGATTCATGATCTCGTCCAAAGACAGCAACACCAGTTTCTGTATAAATCGGGGCATAGGTGCCAAATCGCGGACGAGGACGGGCGTAAAGAATACCATGTCCGTCGGTGAGGAAGTAGCGCAACCCTGCATCTGCCAGCATTCGCTCTACACCTTCATAGTAGGCGCACTCCGG
Source organism: Nostoc sp. T09 (assembly GCF_002154695.1). GTDB lineage: Bacteria > Cyanobacteriota > Cyanobacteriia > Cyanobacteriales > Nostocaceae > Aulosira. The sequence goes on along the minus strand of NZ_MTAV01000086.1, from coordinate 38,147 downwards.
CAACCAAATGCCTCTAGGTGCTTGCCCAAAGGTTTCTTCGTAATGTTCGCAAGCTACCTGAATTTGTGCCCACACAGCTTGCGGATACATTTTCATCAATGGTAGGTAGCCGTGGGTAGCACCACAAGTAATAATTTCCAGGTTGTTACTGTCTTGGTACTCCTTAAAAGCTGTTACCAAATCACCTTTGTAGCGTTCCCATATCTGACGCGCTTCGTTAAACTCAGTGGCGTAATGTTCGGCTAAATAGCGAAGATGCCCATTATGGATATTACGCTCAGCTTCTAGTTCTATGAGTTCTTCTAGTTGGGCTAAGTGTGCATCATAGCGTTCTTGCAACAGCGGATCGCGGAGCATTGACACCAAAGGTGGGGTCATGCTCATCGTAATTTTAAAATCGATGCCGTCTCGCTTTAGTCCTTCAAATACTTTCAATAAGGGAATATAAGTTTCAGTAATGGCTTCATATAGCCATTCTTCCTCCAACACATAATCACTTTCTGGGTGACGAACGAAGGGCAGATGTGCGTGGAGTACAAGCGCGACGTAGCCTATAGCCATAGTTATTTAGGGGTGATACGTGTAAGTTGAAGGTCGAGAGGTTTGGCAGAAATTAACAATATTTTAAGACTTTATTGGGATCGTGAGATTAATTAATAATTTTTTCCTATTTATCTCCTGATTCAGCGGGAATTCCGAGCTGATTTTTTTACGGAGACTCTAGATTTAATTTTTTTACCGTTGCATTTCCTAGGCGATCGCTATGTTAAAAATCTGGTTTAGAGATTGTTTGATTCATAGCAATATTTTCCAACACTTAATGAGAGCTGATAAATATAAAAGTTCAATTTTTAAAGAACTTGCTTATGGGTCAATACCTGTATATTGCAAGGGTTACGCCAATCTTTCAGGTCGTTGGCGTTGTTTTTTTAGTTGTTGGTTAACTTACTGCGACTGCAACTATTTAGTATCTATGTTAGCGTTACCAGCTTTGAGATTTCCTCATTCCTCACTATCTTGATATAAATCTTGCAAAGCTTGCATTTGCGTCTTGCGAGAAACACGACGATATTTTTTACTTTCTAACTTTGGTTCGTATTGACTCTGACCTTTGCCTTTAGTTTTTAGCTTCAGAGTAGATTCGGGGTCTGCTTGCTGGTTTCGCTGAGTCTGATAGGCGATCGCGTCGTCTAAAAATTCTAGATAATGTGGATAGCGTTCCCAATTTCCCCGCACGGCACAGTCAGGCTCATCTCGATGCAGACAATCACTAAACCGACAGCTAGCCACAGCTAAGCGCTCTCTCGCTTCGGGGAAATAATATACTAATTCGTCTGGAGTACAATCGAGGTCAGGTTGATTAAAGCCGGGAGTATCTGCTAGTAAACCTTTGCTAGGTAGTTCAAATAATTCTACATGACGGGTAGTGTGGCGACCACGAGCTAATTTGCCAGAGACTTCACCGACGCGCAAATTTACATTAGGAACCAGTGCATTTATTAAACTTGATTTGCCAACACCAGAAGGTCCGGCGATTACAGTAATTTTATGATTGAGATAGCCAGATAACTGGTCAATATTTATACAATTTTTGATACTAATGAATAGCGGTTGATAACCCCAAGCAACAAGGCGATCGCTAATTTGCTGCTGTACCTGTGGTGAAACTAAATCACTTTTATTCAGGCATAAAATCACATCCAAGCTAGTAGATTCAGCCTTCACCAGAAAGCGACTTAACTGGTAAGGTTCCAGAGGCGGATCTGCCACAGCAAATACCAGCATGATCTGGTTGACATTGGCAATTGGTGGACGATCTAACTGAGTTTGACGGGGTAGCACATCAGAGATCGCGCCTCGTCCCCCAGCCCAATCGGGTTCTTCGATCACCACGCGATCGCCCACCATCACCTGTTGCCCAATTTTTTTCAAGCGTGTTCTGCGAGTACAGAGGAGCATTGGGGGAGTGGAAGACGCGGAGAGTGTTTGTGATAAATTCCCCGCATCCCCGTGTCCCTTTATTTCCTTGTTTTCTACATCTAGCTGGACCTGGTAAAAATTCGCTTGTACAGCTAGCACTGTACCCAGTAACTGTCCAGTAGCCAAATCAACTTCTCCTGTCATTGGGCGATCGCAGGACGGCGTACTAACAAGGAAAAATAACCCATGCAATCTGCAATTTGTTCTACCTGATAGCCAGCCATTGCCAAGCTATCAGGAACCTGCTCAATTGGCTCCCCAGGGTCTAGCCAAACTTCTAGTAAACCCCCTGGGGGCATTTTTTCCAGAAGTAGTTTTGTCCGGACAAAATTAATCGGGCAAGGAGTGCCGCGCAAGTCCAGTTGAGCATCAGGAGATGATAGAGAAGATAAACTCATTACTTAAACAGATTACCCAAGAATCCTTCTAGACCGCCTTTACCAGTGCGCTCTCCCTTAATTTTAGCCAGCTTCTCTAACAATTCCCTCTCCTCTGGAGTTACCTTGGTGGGAATATCAATCAGTATCGTCAGCATATGGTCACCCCGACTGACAGGATTTCCCAAGCGTGGTACACCACGATTTTCTAGCTTCATCACGGTATTCGGTTGGGTTCCAGCCGGAATTATTAATTCCACTGGTCCATCAACCGTATCTACCTCCAAACGACAGCCTAAAATTGCTTGCAGGTAACTAATTTTGATTTCTGAGAGAATGTTAATGCCATCCCGGTGAAATTCCTCGTCCTCATTTACGAACAAGTAAACGTATAAATCTCCCGGAGGGCCACCTCTTTGTCCCGCATCGCCTTCTTGGGAAATTCGCAGGCGCGTGCCATTATCCACACCAGCAGGAATAGTAATTTTGAGTTTCTTGGTGATTTGATTTGTGCCTTTACCGTCGCAAGCATCACATTTATCTTCAATCACCGTTCCCGTACCATTGCAGGTAGGACAAGTTGAAACTTGGGTGAAACTGCCAAAGGGCGTTCTCGTGACACGGCGTACTTGACCTGAACCGCTACAAGTCGAACAAGTCCGAGGGCGAGTTCCTGGTTTTGCTCCAGAGCCGCTACAAATATCACAGGTTTCTAAATGAGAAATGCGAATTTCTTTTTCACCACCAAATACCGCTTCCCGAAAATCTAACTTCAAGTCTAATCGCAGGTCATCACCCCGTACAGGCCCACTGCGCCTTCTTTGCGTCGTTGGACCACCCATTCCACCAGCAAAACCACTGAAAATGCTTTCAAAGATATCGGCAAAGCCGCCCATATCACTCATATCTTGGAAGCCAGCCGCAGCCGCACCAGAGACACCAGCCTCACCAAAACGGTTATAACGCTCTCTGATTTCCGGCTCGGAAAGCACTTCGTAAGCACGGTTAATTTCCTTAAACCGCTCCTCTGCTCCCGGTTCTTTGTTCACGTCTGGGTGATACTTCCGGGCTAGGCGGCGGTAAGCTTGTTTGATTTCTTCTTTGTCGGCGTCACGAGAGACACCCAGAATTTCATAATAGTCGCGGGCCATATAGCAAAGGTAAAAGTTAGAAGGAAGAAAGCAGAAGGTGAGCCAGCGAGGTGAAGCAGTGCCTTGGAGAGACAGTGCGTTGCGGTGAATCCAGCGCTCTTGGTAGGGTTTCCCTGCGCAGGCGACTGGTGAACCCGAAGGGAGGAAACCTCCGTTGTAGCAACTGTCGCCGATTTCTCCGACTTCAAGCAACTGCCGCTCCCCAAAGGAGTTCTCGTAAAGCCCTTCGGGCATAGCTCCGCTTACCGCGCAGCATCTCCGATAGGAGAAGAGTACCCATAAGGATCTTGGGAGCCACTACGTTTATTCGCCAGAATTGTACCCCTTCGAGAAACCGTAGAGTAGCAATTGGCGTTTTCCTGACCCAGGTGGCTAGCATTAGCCCTAGCGTTAACAAGGGCCCAGCTTCACCCGTAAGGGTCTTGAGAGTTTCCCAGCTTGTACTCTTTTAGAGAAATCGCCGGGTCGCAAGTGACGTTTTCCCAACCCAGGTGATTGGCATTAGCCCTAGTGGTAGCGAGACCGTCACCATCAGGGCAGAACAGAGAGGGTGAAAGGTAGAAGTTAATTTTTATTAATAATTGATTTTACCTTTTCCTCTTTACAAAAATCACCAGCAAGTATCGAGCAACAGGCGCTTTCCTCGTGGGAGACGACCAAAGCTCAGGAAATGACAAGCAAAGCAAACCTCTGCTCGGACTTCTCAATGTCTGAGGCTGTCTCTTTTACAATTGTGCTACCTAGGCGGGGCAAACTCTGCCCATCTACCAGAGGGGCTAGCCGCACCATTAGGTGTGGAAAACCCCCCAAATGCGTTTTGGCATCTGTGCTGGGATACGTCTAGCCCACGGTAATTCGCTTCTACAATCTAGCAAACTTGGAGACTGGGGACTAGGCAATGGGACGCCCAGTCCTTAATCTATCGCTTCGTAATCAGCCTGTGCGGTGCCTTCATCATCAAAATCAAAGTTAAATTGCGGTATCAGTGTTCCACCCACTGGTTGCTCTGGTTGTGAAGTAAACAACTCCTCCGAGACTTCAGGCGCTTCATCCGGTTGACCATTAGCTCGGTTGTACACGTTAGCACCGATGGCAAATAGAGTTTTTTGAAACTCGTCCAAGTTTTGCTGAAATTCTTGTAAAGAAATTTGAGAGTTAGTCATGGCTGCTTGGAGTTGTTTGCCTTTCTCATTTGCCAAAGCTTTTATGTCCTCGCCAATTAAGTTGCTGTTATCTTTGAGAGTCGATTCGTAACTAAAAAATAGATTCTCAGCCTGGTTTTTCAGTTCAACCAGTTCTTTACGCCTTTTATCTTCTTCAGCAAACACTTCAGCTGCTTGCCGCATCTTTTCTACTTCTTGAGTACTTAAGCCACCTGTATTGGTAATGCGAATACTCTGCTCTCTACCCGTGCCTTTGTCTTGAGCACCAACCTTGAGGATACCATTGACATCGATTTCAAAAGATACTTCAATTTGCGGCACACCACGCGGAGCTGGAGGAATTCCTGCCAACAGAAACTTGCCGAGACTTTTGTTATCTCGTGCCATTGCCCGTTCACCTTGCAGGACATGAATTTCTACTGAGGTTTGTCCATCAACTGCGGTGGAAAAAATTTGCGATCTACTGGTGGGAATTGTGGTGTTACGTTCGATGATTTTGGTAAAAACTTCTCCCAAGGTTTCAATTCCCAAAGATAGAGGAATGACATCCAATAGCAAGAGATTATCGACTTCTCCACCCATTACCCCAGCTTGGATAGCGGCACCTAGTGCAACTGCTTCATCAGGGTTAATAGAGCGATCGGGAGTTTTGCCATTGAAAAACTTGATGAGAGCGTTTTGGACTGCGGGAATGCGAGTGGAACCACCCACCAAAATGATCCGATCTATGTCTTGTGCTTTGCGATCGCCATCTTTGAGCGCTTGGATCATCGGTTCAATGGTAGCTGCAATTAAATGCCCTGTCAGTTCTTCAAATTTCGAGCGGCTAAGTTCTAGCTCCAGATGCTTCGGTCCTGTATCATCCGCGGTAATAAAAGGCAAGTTAATCGAGGTACTGAGCATACTAGAAAGTTCGATTTTTGCCTTTTCTGCTGCTTCCCGCAGGCGTTGCAGTGCCATCTTATCTTGAGACAGGTCTATATTCTCTTGTTGTTGGAAGCGCTCAATGATCCAGCGCAAAATACAATCATCAAAGTCGTCACCACCCAATTGATTATTACCATTGGTTGCCTTGACTTCAAACACTCCATCTCCCAGTTGGAGGATGGATACGTCAAAGGTGCCGCCTCCCAAGTCAAAGACTAAGATTAGCTGCTCTTGGTCTTGCTTATCTAAACCAAAGGCTAAAGCTGCCGCAGTTGGTTCATTAATGATCCGTAATACTTCTAGCCCAGCAATTGTACCTGCGTCTTTCGTAGCTTGTCTTTGGGCGTCTGTGAAATATGCTGGTACGGTAATTACTGCCTGAGTAACAGCTTCACCCAAGAAATTTTCTGCATCCTGTTTGAGCTTTTGCAGGATCATCGAAGATATTTCTTGTGGTGTATAGTTACGTCCACGAATTTGCACATCAACAGTATCGTCTCGACCTTTGACACAGGTATAGGGTGAGCGATCGCGTTCTGTTGCTGTTTCTTCCCAACGACGACCGATAAATCTTTTGATGCTGAAAACTGTGTTTTCAGCATTAGTGACGGCTTGTCGCTTAGCCAGCTGACCAACCAAGCGATCGCCCCCCTTTCCAAATCCCACAATACTAGGAGTTGTGCGTCCACCCTCAGAATTAGCGATCACAACTGGTTGACCGCCTTCTAAAACTGCGACGCAACTGTTAGTAGTGCCTAAGTCGATTCCAATAACTTTTCCCATACTGTTCAGTATTTTTACGGATTTCTTTGGCCGTGAGGCTTTGCGGACTATCTTATTTGATTTTTTTGCTACAGACCAATACTCACGGAAATGTTCTGTGGAAACCCTGTTCCTGAGGGTAAGTAAGAAGTTAAAGCATCGGGTTGGCAAAGGAGCTGCTTTCACTAGTGGGCGGCTTCTTGTTTGAGAGTCGCACCCCAAATGAGAGCTACCAGCAGAAGACGCGCTGCTGAACTTCGACTAACCGTCACCAGATCTGTCCTAACTGAGATCTGTGATGCTCGCCCTTACAAAAACCAAGGCACTTTTGGTCAGTGGAGCGAGCAACTACAGCTTAATAGTTGACTGGACTCTACTGATTATCTTGTGCAGGTGAATCTTCTTTGGGAGCAGCCACCTTCACCATTGCATGGCGCAGTACGCGTTCACCCAAGTAATATCCACGTACTAACTCTTCTAACACTGTTCCTTCAGGATGTTCATCCGTAGGTTCCCGCATTACAGCTTCATGCAGGTTGGGATCGAATTCCTGACCTTCAGGACGCATTGGTGATACACCCAAACGTTTCAACGAATCTACTAATTGTTTGTAAACGCCTTGGTAGCTTTTATGAATTGTCATTTCACCGTCACCTTGCGGTTTGAGGTGCGATCGCGCCCGCTCAAAGTTATCGACTACTGGCAACAATTCTGTAATCGTGTTGCGCTTCACCTGCGTTTCTAAATCTTCTTTTTCTTTTTGGTTACGTTTGCGGTAATTCTCAAAATCTGCCGCAATTCGCAGATATTGAGTGTTGCGCTCTTCTAGTTGCCCTTTGAGGGACTCGATTTGTTGAGTCAAATCTGCCAAAGCTGTCGTTCCTTCTTCAGTTCTCTCAGCCGCTACGACACCATTTTCAGGTGTAAACGCAGTATCTCCAGATACATTAGTTTGTGCTGCCACTGGCTCAGTCACCTCGCTGCCAGATTCGTTAGAGTTAATTTGGGCTGGGGAGTCGCTCTTCATTGCTTGCTTTACCTCTATTGGTTCACCCAATTGCTGGCTTGTATTGTTTACCTGTTTATTTTCGTCTATCATTGTCCACTCATCCCAGATACTATTTACGGCATTTTTTCACCACCTCTAGCAACCGTTGCTTTTGACGGCTGGTAAAAGAGGTTGGTTTTTTTGCCAATATTTTCCTGGAAGTGATTGTCACTGCCCTCTTATTGTGACAAATGGTGAAAGCGTTAGCGTAGACGCTTCTAGGGCGGTAACCCGAACGGGGATTGTGACTTTAACACTACATCTTAGGGATGAGCGGCAATCAATATGATTTGTCCCTAATCATTAGTTATAAGTCTTTTTTTTTACTAAATACTACTTAAAATTTAAACATTGCATTTTCGGAAAAACTAGCGGTTCTCTTGCGAATGCAGTACAGAGTATTCGTGTTCCTCTGTAGTTTTTTATTTTTTCGTCAGCAGTGAAAATTTTTGGCTGGAATTTACTCAATTTAAATGAGAATTCTATGCCACAGCCTGGGAATACTTTACTCAGAGGTTTTCCCTACCCATTGCTCAATTATGACTTACTCGTCACCGCAACGGCGCAGTACCGCTCTTACCACAAAAACAGAGTTTTCGCCATTTGGCAATAAGCTAGTGCAGGCTGGCTTTGTTAATAGCGAACAGATGAGGCAGGCGCTGATTGAAAGCCGCAAGTCTGGCATCCCATTAACAGAGATGCTAGAGTCAATCACCGGGCGACAACTATCACCTGAATTACTTAGGCAATACAAGAAACAGCAGTTATTTGAACTTAAAATACTATACGGTGTTGAATTCCTCGATCCGGAAGTCAACCAGCTTGGCAATACGATGGTGGGGAGGCTGATTGAAACCCTGATCCCAGTAGATATTTGTCGTCGCCATCGTTTGATCCCACTATCAAAACATGAAGACCAAACCCCACCCTGCGTTTTAGTGGCGATGGTCGATCCAGATAATCTAGAGGCTTCGGATGACCTTAACCGCATCTTACGCCCCCAAGGATTAGCTTTGCAGCGCATGGTAATTACCCAAGAGGACTACCAACAGCTCATAAATCAATACCTAGATGAACTAGCCATTCGGCAAAAACATCTAGAACAAGAAAAGTTTACAGACATCAATCAGGATTTAGAGAATCTTGGCAATCTTGATATAGATGACGCCCCCGATGATATGGAGGCTGACTTGGGAGCAGCGATGAAGGGTGCAGAAGATGCTCCAGTCATCAATCTCGTCAATAGAATTCTTGCTAAAGCCTTACATGAAAGTGTTTCTGATATTCATATCGAACCGCAAGAAGAAAATCTCCGCATTCGGTTTCGCAAGGATGGGGTTTTGCGTGAAGCTTTCGACCCCCTACCGAAAAAAATCATTCCTGCGGTGACAGCTCGGTTTAAAATCATCTCCAGCCTAGACATTGCTGAGAGGCGTTTACCTCAAGACGGACGTATCAGGCGAATGTTTGAGGGACGCAAAGTGGATTTCCGTGTGAATACCTTACCCAGTCGCTACGGGGAAAAGGTTTGTCTGCGGATTTTGGATAACTCCTCCACCCAACTCGGATTGAATAAGTTGATTACCGACCAGGAAACCTTAGATATTGTTAAGGACATGGTCAGTCGTCCCTTTGGTTTGATTTTGGTTACCGGACCGACTGGTTCTGGTAAAACGACTTCGCTGTATTCCGCACTAGCAGAAAAGAACGATCCCGGAATCAACATTAGTACAGTCGAAGACCCAATTGAATACAGCTTGCCAGGGATTACTCAAGTACAGGTGATTCGGGAAAAAGGGCTAGATTTTGCTACAGCGTTGCGCGCTTTTCTACGGCAAGATCCAGACGTGCTACTGGTGGGTGAAACCCGAGATAAGGAAACCGCCAAAACTGCGATTGAAGCTGCCTTAACAGGTCACTTAGTATTAACCACCTTACATACCAATGATGCCCCAGGAGCGATCGCCCGTTTGGGAGAAATGGGCATTGAGCCTTTCATGGTTTCTAGTTCTTTGATTGGCGTTTTAGCACAACGCTTGGTACGGCGTGTTTGTTCTGATTGTAGGATTCCCTATACTCCCACAACTGAAGAACTTGCCCGTTACGGTCTATCGGCTTCACAAGAAGTGAATGTAACTTTCTACAAAGCTAACAGCGTGCCCGCCGATTCTCAATCAGACGCTAAAGGCAAAGGTCAAGTTTGTCCAAAGTGTAATGGTGTTGGCTACAAAGGACGTTGTGGTGTTTACGAGGTCATGCGCGTTACCGAGAACTTGCAAACCCTAATCAACGAAGAAGCACCCACAGAACGCATTAAAGAAGTAGCGGTAGAAGAAGGTATGAAAACCTTGCTGGCTTATAGCTTGGATTTAGTACGTCAAGGTTCCACGACTTTGGAAGAAGTAGAACGGGTGACATTTACTGATACCGGTTTAGAAGCTGAATTAAAAGCTAAACGCAAGAGTGGTCTAACTTGCCGTACTTGTGATGCCACATTACAACCGGAATGGCTAGATTGCCCCTACTGTATGACACCGCGCTTTTCTGATTAGTCAAGCGTCAACAGTCAAGGGTACATACGACTAAACAAATAACAAATGACTAGGGAAGCAAAACTATGGAAATGATGATTGAAGACTTGATGGAACAGCTGATTGAAATGGGAGGTTCGGATCTACATTTATCCGCTGGCTTACCTCCTTATTTCCGTATCAGTGGCAAACTTACCCCTATAGGCGATCAGGTATTGACTGCCGATCAGTGTCAAAGACTGATCTTTAGTATGCTCAACAATACTCAGCGTAAAACTTTAGAGCAGACCTGGGAGCTTGATTGTTCCTATGGTGTGAAAGGATTAGCTCGTTTCCGCGTCAATGTCTATAAGGATCGTGGTGCTTATGCTGCTTGCTTGCGTGCTTTAAGTTCTAAAATTCCCAACTTTGACAAATTGGGTCTGCCAGATGTGGTGCGGGAAATGACAGAAAAGCCCAGAGGGCTAATTTTGGTCACAGGACCCACTGGTTCTGGTAAGACAACTACCCTGGCAGCAATGATTGACTTAATTAATCGCACCAGGGCAGAGCATATTTTGACAGTGGAAGACCCTATAGAATTCGTTTATGAACCAATTAAAAGCTTGGTTCACCAACGGCAACTTGGTGAAGATACCAAAAGTTTTGCTAATGCTTTGAAAGCTGCTCTACGGGAAGACCCAGATATTATTCTGGTAGGAGAAATGCGCGATTTGGAAACGATTTCTTTGGCTATCTCCGCTGCGGAAACAGGACATTTGGTATTTGGTACTTTGCACACTAGTTCTGCTGCACAGACGGTTGACCGGATCATCGACGTTTTCCCTCATGAAAAACAAACCCAGGTGCGGGTGCAGTTATCTAACTCTCTAGTGGCAGTGTTTAGCCAAACTTTGGTACCAAAGAAAAACCCTAAACCAGGTGAATATGGTCGGGTGATGGCGCAAGAAATCATGGTTATCACTCCTGCTATTTCTAACTTGATTCGAGAGGGTAAAACATCCCAAATTTACTCGGCTATTCAGACTGGCGGTAAATTGGGTATGCAAACCTTGGAAAGAGTTTTAGCCGATTTATATAAAGCTGGAACTATCTCCTTTGAAGCGGCTATGTCTAAGACTTCTAAGCCCGATGAAATTCAACGTTTAATCGGTGGCGCACCGCCAACAGCAGGTGCAAAACCTGGCGCAAACGGTGTTGCTAAAACGCATTAAACTTTTACCCTACAGAGAATTGGTAATGGTTAATAGCAATGATTAATGGCTATCAGCTATGGACTATTAACCAAATTACTAATTTACTCATTTTTAATTTTGTGAGAAGTTGCCAGGAGGTTTTCCCTTCGTAGCAAACTTTTCAAGTCAAATTTTCAATTTTGAATTTATAAACTATGCCTACCTATGTTGCCCGTGTTCGGGACTCACAAGGAAGATCCAGAACAGAAAAATTTGCTGCTGAATCTCTAGCGCAAGCCCGTACAAATCTTAGAGATCAAGGTCTTGTTGTCCAAGAATTGAAGGAATCTCAAGGCGCACTAAGCTTTGATTTTAAAAAATTCCAGACATCAATGGTCAAGGTTTCCGTTAAAGATAAAGCTGTCTTCTCTCGTCAATTTGCCGCATTAACGAATGCAGGCGTAGCCATCGTCAGAAGTTTGGGAGTACTGTCTGAACAGTGTAGTAATCCTAAATTAAAAGCAGCGCTGATTGATATTGGTAATGATGTTCAAACCGGCACAAACCTTTCAGATTCAATGCGGAAGCATCCTCAATGCTTTGATAATTTGTATGTAAGTATGGTTCAAGCTGGCGAAATTGGTGGTGTTCTCGACGAAGTATTAAATCGCTTAGCTAAGTTGTTAGAAGATGTTGCACGCTTACAAAACCAAATCAAAGCTGCATTGTCCTATCCTATGGTTGTGGGTTTTTTAGCAACCGCGATCTTTGTAGGTATGACTGTTTTTCTCATCCCCATTTTTGCCAACATTTTTAAAGATTTAGGAATAGAATTACCTGCCTTAACACAATTCTTGATGACTTGTAGTGAAATATTACGCAGTTACTGGTCTTTAGTAATTATTGCTGGAATTATGGCATTTATGTATGCCTATAAGCAGTATTACAAAACTCGTGTTGGTAAAGAAACTATTGATCGCCTTTCCCTGAAAATGCCTTTGTTTGGTGACTTGATTCAAAAATCCGCAGTTGCCCGCTTTAGCCGTACTTTCGGTGCATTAACTCGTTCTGGTGTGCCCATTCTGACTTGTTTGGAAATTGTCCGAGATACATCAGGTAACCAAGTGATTGCTAATGCCATAGACGCGGCCCGTATAGAGATTCAGCAAGGGGGTATGATTAGTGTTGCTTTGCAAAAAGAGGAAGTTTTTCCTGCTATGGCAATTCAGATGATGAGTATTGGCGAAGAAACTGGAGAATTAGATGCGATGTTAATGAAAGTTGCCGATTTTTATGAAGATGAAGTTGAGCAGGCAGTGAAAGCATTAACCAGTATTTTAGAACCACTGATGATAGTGGTCTTGGGGGGCATGGTTGGTACGATTTTGTTAGCGATGTATCTGCCTATGTTTAAAGTATTTGAAAAGCTGGGCTAAAAAAGGCTAAAGGATAAAGGATGAAAATATCTAATAAGTTGTATTTCATCCTTAGAATTAAAATTTTCTACTTTATATTTCAGAGTTTATACTTCATCCTTTGCAGAAAAATGCCTGTGCAAAAATCTGATTACGAAGCTAGTTTAGCTGAGTATAGCCATCATCTGGCGGCGATCGCTTTATTAAAACAGCATCGACCTTACTTGGAAATGATTCCCAGTCTGCGCCGTCCTGATGAAAGTGTGATCGCCATCCCTTTGCCGATTGTACGTCTTCGCCAAACTGAGACAACAGCTCCCCAAACAACTTCTCTACCCTGCGATGTAGCAATATTAATGTGCGATCCAGAGTGGAAAGTTAAAACTGGATCTGAGATTTTAATTTTTATTCATCGTCCCCATGAAGACTTTTCTGATTTGTTAAGACGCTGGCGACAAACTCAATTTTTTTTAGACAAAGATTATGAGTGGCTGATGCCTGACCGCCACAATCATATTTTAAGTGAAGGCGCTAATACTGTGTATCCTTTGTTTGTAGTGTTTAGTGAAACTTCAGAACGCATACAACGAGGTCTTGTAGGAGCAGAACTCCCATTTATTATGCAAAAACCGCAATGGCTAGTAGAGGAGGAGCGAAGGGATGAAGAGGGACTAGGAACTAGAGGCTAGGAGCTATCATTGCTTCGTGACATCTCACAGTACCGCCCCATAGATAGCCTCGTCTCAGAATATTGAGACTTTAACGTCATCACTCTTTTTGCAGCAAAGGAGGGAGCAGGAGGATAGAATTAGAGACAAATCATTTTTATCAGGCATTTAGTGAGATGAGATGACAAAGTGTTAGGCGGGTGAATTAGCATTGCTAATGTTAAGAAGTTTCTCAATTGTTCCTATCAAGTCATTTACTAATGTTGGTGTCGGCTTAGTTTCTCGAAAGCCATGAACTATTAAGTTTCTAGATTGCAAACCCTCGTCTAGAATCTGATAATCTTCTTGACTAATCACACCTAATGAGTAAAGTTCCTTGATGATTAAAAGCGAAGGTTTCTTGGCTAACTCAAGTCCTTGTTCCTGCCCAACCAAGCGCAAAGCAGCTTCTATTGCTGACCAAGCTAAAATTAATGCTGCTGCTTGCTCTTTACCTGAAAGTTCACGAACTAGTCGAATACGTTCCTTAATTTCTGAAATAAGCAAAATCTGGGCATTCCCTTCGACAACAGCAGATTTTACAGGGTTTGTAACTACCAACTCAAAACGCCACCCAGGCTGATTATTTACCGCTTTAGCCAAAGCTGTAAGATAACTGGATTTAGTAAGTGTGGGCTTAGATTTGACCTCTACAACTACATTTTCGTGATCGCAAATAGCAATCATGTCTAGTGAGAAGCTTGATAGAAAATCCGGTAGTTCGCTTCTAGAAGGGTGGAGTAAAACTTGATACCCCTTCTTTTTATATTCTCGTGCAATGCTCTGAAGACGCTTTTCCTCTAGAGCTTCAGCAGTCTTACTCATTGCAAAATCTCCGTGTGATCGGGTGCTTCTACAATTTTAATATGAAGAAACTCCGTTCCTTTGCAAAAACCTTCAGCAAGAACTGAGGACATACCCTTCACCCTGAAAGTACCGTTGAGATCTGTTTTACGAACTCTAGTATCTGTAATTTGTCTATCATCTATGTAAACTAGACCGATTAAAGCATCCTGAATAGGCTTAACCATGTTGTCATTATCCATTCTCACAGTTATGCCGTTATGATAATAGACAACTGTAATTTGAAGCTGACATTTTACAGGTTGAGCATTTTGAGAAATATATTTAATAGCTGCGTCTCGTACTGTTTGTTGCCAAGCACGTAAGCGGTTTCGATTCTGCGTCTGGTGTGAGAGGGGAGTACCTTCCACGATGAACTCAAAGGGTAGCATCTATAGAAGTAATGCCAGATTTGATTATATACATATGACTCTAATAATACTTGTATAGAAAAATATTGGAATAAGCTTGTAGATTAAGTGTGCTAAGTAATTTAACTAAAGCACTATTCTGACACAACAGAGAAAAAGTACTTTAAAGAAGTTATTAGTTTTTATACTAAATAACAGTTGCGTTGCAATGCTTTATTGAGTAGGGCTTGATATTCTTGATCGCTAACACGATAAGCACCAAATCTTTCTAAATGCGGATTCATCATTTGCGCGTCAAACAGTACAAATTGCTTTTGTCGCAATCTCTCTACCAATTTCACCATTGCTACTTTGGAGCCTTCGGGGATTCGGTAAAACATTGATTCACCAATGAAAGCACCGCCGATCGCAATCCCTAAAATTCCCCCAGCGAGTTCGTCACCTTGCCAAGTTTCAAAACTATGAGCATAACCTCTCTGGTAGAGTAACCAATAAATCTTTTGTAATTCTGGTGAAATCCAAGTTGTGTCACGGTTGGCACACCCAGCCACCACTGCTTTAAAATCACGGTTAATTGCAACTGTAAACCGCTCTTGGTTCAGGATACGCCGCAAGGATTTAGGATAGCGAAATCTTTCATCTAACGGAATTAATGTGCGATCGCGACTACCATACCAGCCCAAGCCCTCGCTGTCGTCAGCCATAAGAAAATAGCCTTGAGCATAACCCTGAATAATAGCAGCGGTATCATATTCCATAGTGAAGATCACAATTAAAAAAGCCTTATTGAAAACGCAATTCGATGTTAACAGTCATCCTCTGCGTTCCTCACGATTTCTCTTTGCGTTCCTCAGCGTTTCAAATCAAACAGATGACAGAACCAATTCCACCCATCACCCTACCACCATCTAAAAATCCCCAGCTTGAAGGCGAATGGCTGCAACAACGCCTGCTGCGGTGGCTGGATGCAGAATTTCTCCCAGAAATAGTCAATCAAAAAATTGCCCAACGCGCCGCCCAGATTTTTATGCGCCAACGCATGGAAGGAGAAAACGACCTCGGCTCTCTGGTAATTGCTATTGTTACAGAGATGCAGGCCTTTGATTTTTCCAAAAGCTTTTATGGAGAGTTTGCGATCGCTAACGCTGTCAGCGATCTACTCTTAGAAAGTCTGGGAATTGATCGGTGTTGCGGTCAATAATATTTGTCATTTGTCCTCTCTTACAAAGTTCTGATCGGAGGACGCCTCCGCTCAGACTTTGCGCTTTGTCCTTTGTCCTTAGTGAATAACTAATGACCAATGACCAATGACTAATGACTACCAGCTAGACTTAACCACTCCAGGCAAAAGTCCTTCGTGTGCCCATTCCCGCAAAACGTTCCGAGACAGCCCAAAGTCACGATAAACACCTCTAGGACGACCGGTTACCCAGCAACGGTTACGGCGACGGCTAGGTGCGCTGTTACGGGGTAGTTGTTGAATTTTCCGGTGAATTTCTAGCTTGTCAAGGGGCGATTCGGCGTTTTGGAAGTCTATCTGCAACGATTCTCGCTTCTCAGCATACTTTTCTACCATTTTGGCGCGTTTTTTCTCGCGCTCAATCATGCTCTTTTTGGCCATACATTCTCTAATTTATTTAAAGACAGCATTTTCCATTCTACAGTTAGGACAAGTGTTTAGCCTTTATTCCTAACAATTCTAGGGCTGCTAATATAGCTTAGCCTACCGCCGTTGGCTTATTAGCATCTGGGCACAAATCTGCCAATTCACAAGCGACACATAAGGGAGAACGGGCTTTACAGATGGCACGCCCGTGATAAATCAATCGAATTGACCAATTTTCCCAATCTGCTTGTGGCAATAACTTCATTAAATCTTGCTCAATTTGAACGGGGTCTGTATGTTTTGTTAAACCTAAGTGATTGCTGAGGCGTTTTACATGAGTATCAACTGTCACTCCAGCATTAATCCCATAAGCATGAGCCAAAACTACATTAGCTGTCTTGCGCGCTACACCCGGAAGCCGTAACAGTTGGGCCATTTCTTTGGGAACTACAGAATCAAACTCGGTGACAATCATCCGACAAGCAGCTTGAATATTTTTGGCTTTATTGCGATAAAACCCTGTAGAACGCACCAACTCTTCTAACTCTGCTAAGTCAGCATTTGCCAAACTCGCGGCATCGGGAAAGCGAGTAAATAAAGCTGGCGTGACTTTATTCACTCGTTCATCAGTACACTGTGCTGATAGAATTGTTGCCACCAAAAGCTGCACGGGTGTTGAGTAGTTCAAAGAGCAAGTTGCGTCTGGATAAAGTCGCTTCAAACGATTAAGAATCTCTAGCGCCCGTTGCTTTTTAGATGACGGTTTGCGAGTAATGGTCACTGGAACAATTTTTGTACCCACTCCAACTGTGTTGTTAACTGAGTAGTTTCTTTAACAATCAGAAAAATTCCTAGCCCTAACAGTAGCACCAAACCAGTTTGCATGACACTTTCTTGAATTCTGGTAGGTAAGGGCTTACCGCGTAAACCTTCAATCAACAGAAAAGCCAGTTGTCCTCCATCTAAAGCGGGTAGAGGCAAAATGTTGATGATGGCCAAGTTAATACTGATTAGTGCGGCAAAGAAGAACAAACTGCCTGTATCATTTTGGGCAATGTTAGCACCAATTTCCACAATTTTAATTGGGCCAGCTACTTGGCTAGCGGTTTCACCAAAGTTAGTAATTAGTTGCCCAAAACCTTTAAATGTCATCAGTACAATGCGCTGAAATTCTGTAGCACCAACTGACAATGCTTCTACAGGATTAGCAATGCGACGACGCTCAACTTTGCCGTTGGGAGAAAGTCCAATCCCAATCGTACCTCCATTGGATTTGGCATCCGGAACCACGTTTAAAGATAGCTTTTGGTCACCACGGGCAATTTCCAGTTGAACTGGCTTACCTGCACTAGTTTTAATTAACTCTCTAAAAGCCTCTATCTCTTGCAGAGAAGTACCAAATTCTCTTTGATTAGCCCCTACAATGACATCTCCTGGCTTAATGCCAGCGTTAGCTGCTACAGAACTAACTTCTGGTGCTAACTGTTGGATTAAGACTCCGGGTTGGCTGGCTTGTCCGACACCAACAACACTGACCTGTCCTACCAGCAACAAATAAGCAAATATTAAATTTGCAATCACACCCGCACTAATAACGATCGCCCGGTCTAATATGGGACGGTTACGCAGCAGATTTGGGTCATTGGGGGGAATATCGCTATCTGGGTCATCATCGGGAAAACCAACAAAGCCCCCTAAAGGAAAAGCGCGGATAGCGTATTCGGTTTCTGGACCTTGGTATTTCCAAAGAACCGGGCCAAAACCTAGAGAAAACCGATTAACATGAATGCCCTGAGAACGTGCTGCAATGAAATGTCCTAGTTCGTGTACCAAGATCAAAACAGCCAAGACTGCGATCGCTGCTAAAACTGACATAGATCAAAAAAGATATTAAGCTATATACCTATCTCTATTCTAAAATGCGTCATTGGCTAGCATTGGCCTTGATTTGCCTGAATAGGATATTTTCCCTCTTGAGGTAAATATTCACTAGTCATTGGTTATAAGTCATTAGTCAAAGACTGACGCCTGTTATCTATTCCCTTTTCAAAGGATTACAATACTTCACGCCCTAAATAAGGTTGCAGTGCTTCTGGTATCCGCACTGTTCCATCCGGTTGTTGATAATTCTCCAGAATTGCCGCCATTGTGCGTCCCACAGCCAAGCCTGAACCATTTAGGGTATGCACAAACTGTGTACCTTTTTTCCCTGCTTCCTTAAAGCGAATGTCAGCCCTTCGTGCTTGGAAGTCTATAAAATTGGAACAGCTGGAAATCTCCCGATATTTTCCAGAAGAGGGTAGCCAAACCTCTAAATCATAGGTTTTGGTAGAAGAAAATCCCAAATCCCCAGTGCATAAGTTGATGACTCGGTAAGGTAATTGCAACGCTTGTAAAATAGCTTCTGCATTCCCCACGAGTTTTTCTAGTTCTTCAAAAGAAGTGCTGGGATGGACAAATTTCACCAATTCTACTTTATTGAATTGATGCAAGCGAATTAATCCCCGCATATCTCGCCCATAACTACCAGCTTCGCGGCGAAAACAGGGAGTGTAAGCGCAATGGTAAATAGGTAAATCTTCCGCAGTGAGAATCTCTCCCCGGTAGAGGTTGGTAACCGGAACTTCTGCTGTCGGAATTAACCACAAATCATCATCAGCACATTTAAAGCTGTCTTCAGCAAACTTGGGTAATTGACCGGTTGCTGTCAAGGATTCGCTATTTACCAAAATCGGCGGACTGACTTCTAAATAACCAGCTTCAATTTGACGCGCCAGCATAAATTGAATTAAGGCCCTCTCCAACGCCGCACCAGCACCGATGAGGTTCACAAAGCGACTTTGAGCAATTTTGACAGCCCGTGCCACATTCAGAATACCCAGCTTTTCGCCAATTTCCCAATGGGGGAGAATATTCTGGTTCTGAGGAATATATTCATCACCCCACCGTCGGACTTCTACATTCTCTTCTTCACTTTTGCCAATGGGTGTAAAGTCGCTAGGTAAGTTGGGGAGTGCAAGCACCAGTTGTTCAATTTCAGCTTTGAACGCTTTTTCTTGTGGTTCCAGTTCGCCCAATTGAATTTTGATGGAGTTACCCTCATCTCGCAACGACTGAATTTCTGGGGACTGAGGATTGATTCCAGATTTAATCTTTTGCCCAACGATTTTACCAATTTCATTGCTTCGAGCTTGGAGTTGATTGCGTGTAGCCTCCAATTCTCGTTGCTTTTGATCTAACTCTAATATTGGTTGAATATCGTATTTACCACTACGGCTATTCAAGCGCTCCTGAACTAATTGGGGATTTTCTCTTATTTGCTTAATATCCAGCACAGATTTTTCTTTGATCTTTTGCCTAGTATTTCCTGCCAACACATCAGCATATACTGATTTTGGCGTGTCATGACAGGAATTGCAATACAAAAATTTCGCTCTGCAAATCTTGCCAATGTTAGGATACAACAAATTTCTTTTTATGTTCCTGATTCTTTGAAATATTGCATCAGCCCTAACAAATGCTCTAGGTTATCAAACCGATGATGCTCTAAAAATTCCACACAAGAACACTGAAAAAATTGTCTGCAACCTGTTGGCGTTCCTGCGGGCACTTGCCACATCTTCTTTGGTTAAAGTTTTAAGGTTTAGTAATTCGATTAAGGAGCCAAAGAGAGGCAATTAGCCCACCAAAGTGAGCCATTACAGTATTGGTATTTGCCTGCACTACAAACATATCTAAGCCACTAATGAATGGTTGGTTACCTTGAGGAGAAAAGAAAATTTGAGTTTGGGTAATAGCCCTTGCGGCTAGAGTCCCAACGATCGCCTGTGCCCCTAAAAGAGTCAATAATATTCCTAGCAAATTTACTATCACTCCTAAGCGCAATACTTGTACAGTTTCGCTTTTACGCGGTCGGTTGTTGGGATTAGCAGATAGTAGTTGAGCGCCTAATCTGGTGTAACGGAAAGCCAAATAAATACCTACACCTAAGGCTACAAGTCCACAAATTGCTAAAAAAATGCCAAATCCTGCTCCCGCATTATTACCTGCACTGCCAGGTCTTTGGCTGGAGATGGCAAATAACAACAGAATCACAGTAGAAACTACGCCCAGTACTAATTGAATCCAAAAACTAATCCAACCTATAAGGCGAAACTTCTGGCCAATTGCCCGAAGAGTAGAGGAAGACGATGTGATGTCGGGGTTTTGTGACATACTAAATCACCAATAATTATGCTAGGCGCTTCAAAAGAGATTAGGCATAGAGTATGGGGCATAGGACATGGGAAATTTGGTATAAGTAATTTATTATTTTCCCGCAGTCCCAGTGTCTCCTTCTCTGGCTTATCTCCCCTGCACCCCATATTCTACGGTTTGCACTGGGATAATCATTGTAAAAAAAGTGTTTATTAACTTTTACAGACAAAATCGCATTTTACCTGTAAAATTTCTTCGATGGCATCTTATGCTTAAGCAGTTCTAACCAGCTCGGCATCACTTGACACTAAGGCATTGGCTTTGCCAATATCTTAAATCGCTCCTCACCACACCGTCTTGAGCTTGGGCAGGGATGCATGTTCTGTTTCCCTGAAACTCACACACTCGTCCTACAACTTCAACTAGCGTGGGACATCTTTAGGATGTCTACGCTTTGTAAATTATGCCTAAGTAGCGTTATATACTTACTTAGGTATAAGTATCTTTATATACTGACTACAAGCATTGTAGATCTCACCCTAAGGCATTTTTTAGCCATTCACTAACCATGAAACTTGAGGATATATATCAATTCTTTGAGAATCCTCCGCCAACTTACCTCTGTCAGGAACTAGCAGTTTGTTACATTCTGTATGTTTTACTACAAGGTGAATCTTACGGAACCGAGTTGATCCAGCGACTGGAGACGGAATATCCAACCTATCGGCTTTCGGATACCGTACTGTATAGTGCGATCAAATTTCTCGAAGACCAAAGGGCAATAAATGGGTACTGGAAGAAACTCGAAGGGCGGGGACGCCCCAGGCGGATGTACCAAGTTTCTCCAGAATGGCAAGTTCAATCGCAGGATTTGGCTCAGCTTTGGCTAGAGTACATCAATCAAAGAACAAATTAACGAATAATTGATAATGAAATGAATAAGTCCCCTCCAATCAAATAGTCACTATTTTAGTTATGGATACTGCTATTCTGCCATCTACATTGCTACTAACCTTGTTATTGTCGGTTGGGCTGTTTTTCTTTATTCGTGCCTCAACTAAAGAGCGCACACAGACAGCACAACTGATATCTGAGCAAGACGAAGCCACTTTGATGCCTCAACTACAGGAGTATTTTCGCTCCCGGTCTTATCGAGTGGCAGCGGTAGACCGAGCACAAAACCAAGTGACTTTTGAAGGGTTTGTTAAACCAAGCTGGTTTTTAGCTGTGTTCTTAACACTGCTGGCATTTGCTGGTTTGGTTTGTCTATTACTGGTTTTGTCAATGCTTTTTCCGAGTCTTAGTAACCTTTTTTTAGGGATACTACTGCTCTCCCCCCTGAGTGGTATTTTTTATTGGAAAAAAGCTGGAAGGCTCGAGAAAGTGTCGCTCAAACTGGAGGCAACCCCGAATCAGCAACACTCCTCAAGTAAAATTACTGTAATTGCCCATCGAGATGAACTCATTGAGTTGCAGAGGGCACTACAGTTAAAACCCATTGCATAAATTTTGAATTTTTTGTACATCCCTGAGTATGAGATGCAGACTTCTGTCTAAATTTTCCGGAAACAGATATTAGGGATCTGAAGATACAACCTAGAATATATTGATTTTCCCTACGAGGTAAATCGTAGGGAAAAACTATAGCTGTTGACAGAGCGTCTTGAGCAATCTACCGAAGGAACGTGCAACGTCGCTCCCGCTTTGAGACACTGTTCGCTTTATGCTGACTTCCTTCTGCATTATGAGACTATAAATCAACCCATGCAAACAAGCTTGGTTTAAAACAAGTTGATTGTCCAATTACCTGGACTAGCTCTACTGGCAAATCAGCTACAAACTAAAAAAAATGGAATTTCGCATAAGATACGCAATTTTGCCAGTTAAATGATTGTCAGAAGCCACATAAATGCGTAAGATAACCACTTATAGTTCAGCGAGCAGCTAAAGCTAGGGTTTCCTGACCAGTAGGAGCTTCTAAGATCCTGAGGCTAGGAAACAAGAAATGGTTCTCTTCTACGTATTGAGCACCAAACAGTCCCTTTTCTGCCCAGAAATAACGGTCTGTGGTGTGTTCGTTCCGCTTTACAAGTAGCAATGCAGGTGGTGCGATTCCTTCAGCTTGAATAAATTTTCTTGCTGCTGTAACAGGTTTTTCCTCGCCACTTTCGATGCTATATTGAGGCACGTGCTCCAGGATTCGACGCCCTTCTTGGCGACGACGACTTTTCCGTTTCCGTCTCCTTGCCAACCTATTTTCCTCCTCTTTCAAGCTATAGATTGTAGTGATAGCTACAAAATCCGTCGTAATTATATAAGTTCTAGTTCAAAAAATCAACTGTTTTTAAGCTTTTGATACAACCCCAATAATATCTTTAAAAGTAAAGAAATAAAAATTAGGGAATGTATAATTCCCTGGGGCAAACCATTACTAAGAAGATTTAGTTAAGCTTTATTAAATAAACGAGGAAAAAATTAGCCTCTTCTTTAATCTACCCTCAAATTCTATATCTTGAGCAAAATCTGAAAAATGTTAATGTCTGCCAGCTCTGATTTTGTAGCTCTATGCCGAGAGCAAATAGCACTGTTAACCCAAGGGCTAGGAGCATCGTTAAGTGTTGTCTACTTAACACAAGAATTGGTAGAGGCTCCAACAGGGGAGGCAAAACTGATTCCTGTCGTGGTATATCCAGAGACGGCAGTATTACGGCAACTTGAGGGGACTGCTGAGGTAAAAACACCTAATCAACTTAAGGTGCGGAATGTTTTGGCATTACCCCAGCATCAAGGAAAATTATTGACAGCCAGGGCAGAAACTGCCAATTCATCACAGGAGCCAGAGACATCAGAAGAATACTTACTCAGTGAAAACCAAATTGTTTTACCCCTAATCCATGAGGGTGTAATGATGGGGTTACTAGTGACAGGTAGGGAAGATCGGGCATGGAATGAACAGGAACAAAGCGAGATTCAGAGGATAGCCCAAACCCTAGCGATCGCCTGTATTTTAGATCAGCGTCGAGCCTGGTTGCAGCAGCAATTGCATCAACAACAAATTCTGCAAGAACAGCAACGTGATTTGCTAGATAACCTCTTGCACCAGTTTCGCAACCCGCTAACGGCAATCAGAACCTTTGGTAAACTGCTGATCAAACGATTACGCTCGGGCGATCCTAACCGAGATGTGGCTGGCAATATAATTCGAGAAAGCGATCGCCTACAAGAATTACTGCAACAGTTCGATCAGGTAATTGAGTTAACAGAAGCAGATTTAGCACCTCTTTCACTTCCAGAAAACGAAGTAGTTGTAGAAGCAACTATCCAAAAAGAACCAAAGCCAGCCCTTTTATTGCCAGGAACAGGAGAAAAAGCAGCTGACTGTTCTTTAGCAGATTTATTAGCACCATTATTAGGATCTGCTCAGGCAATTGCCCAAGAACGCAATCTGCAACTAATAACTAAAATTCCTCGAAACCTTCCCTTGGTTCACGCTAACGTCAAAGCGTTACGGGAGGTATTAAGCAATATTATCGATAATGCCTTGAAATATACTCCTGCTGGTGGCAAGATTTTGATTCAGGTGGGGCAAGAAAAAGATAATTTACAGGGAATAGCTATTAGTGACACAGGCCCCGGGATTCCTCCAGAAGATTTAGAACATATTGGAGAACGCCATTATCGGGGTGTACAAGCGCAAACACAGATTCCTGGCACAGGTTTGGGGTTAGCGATCGCCAAACAGTTAATAGAGCAAATGCAGGGCAATATTGAAGTTTTTAGCCCTGCAATTAATTCCATAATCGGATCGCCGAACTCACCGGGAACAACGTTTATTATTTGGTTGCCAGAAGTAAATAATTAGTCCAGACTCCATTGGCTAATGATTACTTGAGCGAAACCAACAAGTTTTGATTGATTGTCATTTGCAAATCGGTGTTTGGATCGATTGCAATTAGGTCAACACTCTTCTTCCCAAAGAACAACCCAATCAATGCGCCAACCCCAGCGCCACCCAATACTTCTTCTGTTGCAATAGCGCGATCGCCTGTAACCGCAGATACCGCAGCCGCAGCTCCTGCGCCCAATACAGTATTCTGAATAATGGCACCAGTACTTGTACCTTTATTAACGGTTTCTTTTTTGGTAATAACTTCAGAAGTAGCGTTAATTTGATATTCCTGACCTGTGGTCAAAACTAATTTTTGGGCAATAAATTGAGAACCACCTTGAGCGGGTTTAAGTTGACCAATCACTTGACTACCAGCAGGAATTACTACAGATCCTTCTTGCGTAACCACATTTTGCGATACTGTCAGTGTCAAAGGCACTGTTTCATCCTTAGTGACAAGAATTTTTTCAGCCTTATCGTACTTCACAGGGATAGCAGTTCCTTGAGGAATTGTTACCGCCACAGGTGTGGGTGTGGTAGGTTGAACAGACACAACATAGGGAGAGTTAATTGCTGAGGCTTGATTGGAACTAACTAAAGCCTGATAGATAAAAGCAGCTACCTGTGCCCGCGTAGCGGTTGCTGTAGGATTGAGAAACTTCACATTAGGATAGTTGACCACAATTTGCTTTTCAGTAGCAGCAGCAATAGGGCTACGGGCATAGTCAGCAATATTAGAAGCATCATTGAAATATTGCAGAGTGCTTTCGACAGTACTATTTGGACTATATTCCAAACCGTTAGCGAGAGAAACCAAAACCTGCTGGCGGGGAATCACTTGATTTGGTTCAAAGCGATTACCAGGGTATCCGGCTAAGAAACCGATGGTATAGGCTTGCTGGATGGCATTGTATGCCCAATAGTTGCTTGGTACATCAGTAAAATTGATTGCTTGCCGTTGCTGTGATTTTTGAAAAGCTTTGTTGACCATAGCGGCAAATTGAGCGCGTGTCACCGCTTCTTCAGGGCGGAAACTACCATCAGGAAATCCTGCAATTACACCACGCTGTGACAACTGTTGAATAAATTGTGCTGCCCAATAATTAGATGAAACGTCAGAAAATGTAGTTTGAGCAAAAGAAGGTGCAGCTGTAATGAAGGGTGCTACAGTACCTACTGTGACGCTCAATGCCATTAGTGTAGCTGTTCCAGATTGCCAACGATTTAAAGCAAACATTGAATTTTAATTCCTATACAATTATTTGTTTTACTGTTAATTACTTAGACAATTTATCAAGTAAGATGTTCCCAATTATCCTGTGTTTTTATAAACCATTACTTAAGTCATATATTCAACTAAAAACATTGATAAAAATAAAAAAGGGAATAGATAATCATGTAATTCGCCCCTGAGTTATTATCTACTCTGCTTCTAAATTAGTATGCCCAAAGTTCAGTGAATAATTAAGACGAGACAGGAATAAAATAGTTGCTGAAGAATAAGACTGTTTAACGTGCCAAAAATTAAGCGATCGCACACATATAATAAGGTGGCGATCGCAGATTGGGGATGATTAAAGTCACGACTTAAATTGAGTTAAGTCTAGTAGCGGGATAGTACCAAACTAGAGTTTAAAGTAATATCTAAATCCTGTTCAGGCCGTAAGACGAAGACATCAGCTTGTTTTTTACGCAACAGTATACTTGCTCCAGCACCAGCCGCCGCACCAATAATAGGTTCTAAAACTTCAATTTTGCGGTTACCTGTAATTAGCGAAATTACAGAGGCCGCACCTGCACCAATAGCTGCATCTGTTAATATACTTCCCGTATCAGTTCCCTTGGAGATTCTTTCAGTTTGTGTAACTGTTCGAGAACTTGCATTAATTGTCTGACGCTTACCAGAGGCAAATACTAATTCTTGGGCTACGAACCGCACACCTTTATTATTATTGTTATTATTCCTATCGCTAGAATATCTTCCATCTAGGTTTACAGGTTCTAGCCTACCAACAACGTCAGTTCCACGAGGAATCAATACCTGTCTGTTTCTATCGATAATATCGCTTTCTATTTTCAGGGTAAGAGGTAAGTTTCCCCTGGGTTCACAATCACTTTCTCTTTCTCATAGGTAACAGGCAACGTTACATTATACGGAATAGTAATTGTTCGAGGTTGGTTAATATTGTATTGGGCACTAGCCGGAGCAGAGGTAAATAGAGGGGTAATAGCACCTGTGGTAATTGCCATTGCCATCAGTGCAGCAGTTCCAGATTTCCAACGATAAAGGCGTGTCATAGTAGGGTTTCCGTTTATGTCTGAGAGATATTTAATGACGCAAATTTACTGAGATTGTTTCTGGCTATTTTTAGAACTATCTATAGGGATATTCCGAAGGTGAAGTACTGTTAAGACGCTGAGTATTTACGATTGTTCCTTAAGGTTTTGCTACTGATTTATACAGGTAATATGCTGTTGGTATAAATTTGTAAATAGTATTTATATATGTTGTGACGCTCAGGTTAGCGATATTGTTCCTCAACTTTGTGTTCGCATAAATAGAAGGGAATAGACTGGTAGCGAACTCTTACTTATATTGTATGTTTATTTGCTAGGAGTTAAGAAATGCTTTCTCTTACCTTTAGAATTACTCAAATCAATTTTATAGAATAGGTACAGATGGAACCGAGCGAATCACAATACCTGATTGTCAACGCACTTACTACTCTGGATTTACTCGGGAATACCTTCTATGATGAAGAGAGTGGCAATTGGTATATAAATACTCCCAGTCAAGTCTTGCCAATTGCTATGATTTTGCAAAATGGTGATATTGTTCCAACAAGTTGGGACTGGTAATTATGGCGAACTGGACTGAAGAACAAAAACGAAAGTATGCAAGGTTCCAAGAAATTTTAGAAGTAGGTAAACAGCGTTATGTGGATGCTGGTGGTAATCCTCAACGTTATCGCGCAGGTTTTAAGGGTGAAGATTACTTGACAGATGAAGAGAGGAAAGAAGCAGCCAAAATCATGCGTCAAATGTTTGGTATCTCTATTAAAAATGGTTATGTCTATTGTCAAGGGCGTTCTTGGAAGGTGCCTGAGAACTAGCCATTAAATAAAGATTAAGTGGAAGCATAATCTTAAATTAAAATTGTTAGCAATGGATAGGTAATAGATAGAAAATTTGAGTTAACTGTAGGACTAAAACACTAAATATTTATTAATTCAACGTTCACTATTGCTGCTGGTCCTTCTTAAGATCATCGATGGGTAGTAGTAAGGTAGCTTCTATATGCTGTCGAACTTCACGGCTGACATAACAATCACTATTTAAGCAATCTACTAGCAACTTATTGGCATCATGATACTGCTGAAGTAATTCATTTTGCTCATTAGTGAACTGCCAATCATGGCCAATATTGCGATATTTAATCATCACTTTTTTTAATTGCTCTCTCCACTTCTGACCATTAATTGACCACCATGTCTTATACTTTTTCTCATCTTTTGTGCCTGGAAGTTGTTCTCTAAGTAGTTGTAGCGAATGCGTAAGTTCTGGATCGAGGGAGCGAGAGAGGGAGCAGGAGCGGCCAAGAGAGCGGTCGAGATCAAGGGAGCGAGAGAGGGCGAGGGAACGGGAGAGGGCGCAGGCTATTGCGAAGGAGCCATCGAGGGAGCGGTCGAGTTCGAGGGAGCGGGAGAGATCGCGGTCGAGGGAGAGGGAGAGGCCGAGGTCGAGAGATAGGTCGAGGGAGCGATCTAGGGAGCGGTCGAGGACTAAGTAAAAAGCTCTAATTGCTGGTATTTTGTCAGGAAACTCAAGGGAAAGAGATTTTTCCTTAACCCACATAAGAAACTGTTGTAACCTCTGATCGCTAGCCACAAGCACATCAATTTTCTCTTTCATTAAAAGCAATAACCTGTCTGCATTTGGTGACATTCCAACTGCTAGCAAAAATCCTTCCCGCCAGCGTTTTTCGGTAATGTGGGTAACCAGAGTTTGCAACGCCTCTTCTGATGACTGTCTGACAACTACAAATTCTCTAGCGGTAAAATACTCATGAAATGTCAGATGTGAAAATGAATAAATTCCTTTTGCTCTTGCAACTACTAACCCATGATGATGTTCAATTGAACGCAAAACTTCTTCACTGTCAAGTTGTAATGCTTCCTCATCAGTATTAGCACCTGGTAAGTTGCGAATATAATCTGTAATATATTGTTCTGCTATTTTCTGTTTGAAGAAATAATCCCCGTTGTCAAAGGTAGTTAAGGCAATTTTGCTAAGTAAATCTTCTTTGCGTTGGACTGATAACTTTTTGTAAATTTGTTCGCGCTGAATTCCTCGCTTGGCATCCCATT
Source organism: Nostoc sp. T09 (assembly GCF_002154695.1). Lineage (GTDB taxonomy): Bacteria > Cyanobacteriota > Cyanobacteriia > Cyanobacteriales > Nostocaceae > Aulosira. The sequence continues at coordinate 9,638 of NZ_MTAV01000086.1, read as the reverse complement.
TTTTTAATAAAGCATCTAATCCTTCTTTATATAATTCAGACCGATTTGCAGGAAAATCACCTGACTCTTCAAAGGCCAAACACAGGAGTGTTAGCAGCAGAGGACTTGCGGCTAGTTGTTTGATGCGGTTATTATCATCAAGGAGTTTGATAAAAGTCTCCGGTTTGACAGCTTTACTCTGAAACCACTTAGTTGCAAAACTATTAATTTGTTCATCATCAAAATCTGCAACTTCTACTTCTGTAAACTTCTCAAAGGTATATTCTCGCGCTGCAATACGGCAAGTCATCACGAAATGATTATTTTGGAACCTATCAGAAAACTCACGAATTTCCTTTAAGATACGGTTGTTATCTTCTTCTCTAACCTCATCCAATCCATCAAATAAAAATAATGCTTGTCCATGAATTATTACATCTTGAATATCTGAAATAAATTGTGCCTCTAAAATGCTGTTTCTTATAAAAATATTATTTATCGCTTCTCTATGAATGTATTGAAGTAATTCCAATTTGTTTCCAGCTTCTGCAAAGTGTTTAAGGGTGACAAAAATTGGTACACGTTCAGCCTGAAACTCACCTTCAATACACTGAATTGCTAAATACTTCAAAAATGTAGTTTTACCTGCTCCTGGTTTTCCCAAAATCATCAGCTTGGAATGTTTATTAACTGCTTTCAGACCAGGCACTCGTTCTTGAGTAATTTTGCTTAGACCAAAGCGCTCAAAATCCTCTTTTGTATAATCTTGCAATAATTCATCACTTCCTAACCGTAGTCTTCCAATGATTTTCTCTAATATATTGACGCTGGTGTAGATATCATTTAACGTTATTGGCTGAGTCATATCCAGCACACGCATTGTGCCGCAGCGTTCTTGGATAGTAGGTCTTAACTTTTCGCGCACCTCTTGCACAACGGCGTTTATGTCTATGTCATTTTTGAGAATATCTGAAACTTGAGAAGAATTAGACTTCTGATACTCCTTGAACAAGAAATTGTGCAGCCTATAAAATTTACCTGGGCCTTTACCACTAATACTGAACTTACTGTAAACCCCAGTCATTCGAGTACGGAAGGCAGTAGGAGAAATATGAAGTGCTTCGGCAACTTCTAGTTCGTCTTCATTTTCCCTACTATACAGTTCAACAAAAGCTTGCTCTTGCTCTGGCGAAAGCTCATACTTGCGAGCCATTTGAGTCAAAAAGTCACCCGGTAATGCTTGCATTGGCTAATCTCACTATCCTCTAAAAGCCAGTCTAACTAAAGATTAAAGATTATACGTATGTAAGGAAATGTTAGGCTATGTCAGCCCAAGTTTGAGCAAAATCTCCCATAACTAGTTGAGACATTAGATTTAGTCAATCAACTGATTTAGGAGTAAATCATGTTCAAGAAATTTCCTTCCAGAGATGAAGTGCTGGCTGTCGTAACTCTAATTATGGTGATTGGTTCTCTGACTCTCGCCATTATTGACGAGAAAAGTCGTCCTCAATTTCTGGATCTGACAAAATTTGCGGTAGGTACATACGTAGGTATGTTAATACCTCGGTCTAGGTTAAAAGAGAGCGATCGCAATTAGCGCCACATCTGTTTTAGTGATTGGTGGGGGTTGAAATTTTTGAAGATTAATCACAAAATCGAATGCTCCCACTCTTGGAAGAAAAGCTTGGTACAGAAAATTCCTCTATATCCCCCATGAACTCAGTTGACAACTTGGCAAGTTTTGGAGGTTAATCTGGGGAATTTTAATTTTTTTGTGGTAAAGAGAAAAAACTTTAGTCAACTCTCAGCAGACAGCCAAGGTAAATCGAATTTGCAGTTACGCTTCCTCTCCTACTCCTGTCTATGCGGCTCAAGCAGAGGTTTATTTGATTTTTCGTGGTGAATGACAAAAGCTTTAGCCAGTTATCTCTAGACGACTTAGGGGAAAAGAATTCCTCTTTACCCTCTGCTTCTTTGACAGATAAAGAAGTTAACAATCAAAAATCTCCTCCTTCCCTACTAGCCAATCTTCTCCTCAGTCAACCGAGGTAAAGTTTCATTTTTCTTTGAGTTTGACAAAAATCTTTCAGTCAACAAGAAAAAACGGCTCATTATATTGTTAAATTTTGTAAAATTGAAGTCTTCAAGACTAGAATACTGATATGTAGATAGCTAAACTAACAAGAAGTACATCCTTACTGTTAATCATTAAAAGTTAATGTGGCGCAATAGCCTCAATGATCCCAGTACAACTAATTCTTAAAAATTTCCTCAGTTACCGTGAGGCAACTTTAGATTTTCGTGGTTTGCATACAGCTTGTATTTGTGGTTCCAATGGTGCGGGTAAATCTTCCCTTCTCGAAGCGATCACTTGGGCAATTTGGGGTGAAAGCCGTGCCGCTGCTGAAGATGATGTAATTCATACAGGCTCTAAAGAAGTTCGGGTTGATTTCACTTTCCAAAGTAACCAGCAAAAATACCGAGTAATTCGCACTCGTGTGCGGAGTGGAACTAGTGTCTTAGAATTTCAAATTGAAACTCCCTCTGGTTTTCGCCCTCTGACTGGCAAAGGTGTCAGAGCAACACAAGATTTGATTTTAGAACATATCAAGCTGGATTACGATACATTTATTAACTCTGCCTACCTGCGTCAAGGTCGTGCAGATGAATTCATGCTCAAGCGTCCTACTGAACGCAAAGAAATTTTAGCAGAGTTATTGAAACTCAATCAGTACGATGATTTGGAAGAACGGGCAAAGGAATCGTCTCGTCAGTTTAAAGCACGGGCAGAGGAATTGGAGCGTTCTTTAGAGTCGATTAAAATTCAGCTACAACAACGTGAGACTACTCAGGCGCAAACAGCAGAGTTAGAAGCAGAACTCAATCAACTGCAACAGGTGCAAGCTTTTGAGACGATTCAATTACAAAGTTTGCAAGTTGTGCAGCACCAACGCCAAACAAAAGTAGAACAACTGAATTTTGTAAGGCAGCAATACCAAAATCTTACCCAAGACTGCGATCGCCTCCAACAAGAGCAGTTAGCAGTGAGAAGTCAAATTGCAGAATTAGAAAAGATATTAAGTCAAGAAGCCCAGATCAAAGCCGGATATCTTCAATATCAAAATCTGCAATCTCAAGAAGAAGCTTTTGCTACCAAATTTGAAGAATTTACCCGCGCTCAACAAAATCGTCAACAAAAGCAACAGCAGCTTACCAAACAAATTCACGAAATTGAACGACAACTGCAACAAGCCCAAGCACAATTAGAAGCATTGCAGCAACAAGAGCGAGAAATTCAGCAAACTCTGACCAAATCTGGGGAAGTAGAAGCTGGTTTGGCACAATTAGCCGCAGCGCGTCAACGGGTGGCGCATCTGGATCAGTTGCAAATGCAAGTGTCTCCCTTGTTGCAACAACGGACAATATTACAAAGCCAACTCGATCGGTTTCATGCTAGTTTGGCAGCGCGTATCGAACAGCTAGAAACTACAGAAAACCAACTACAACGCCAGCAACATCGCCAACCGCAACTGCAACAAGCAGTTATGGATGTGGCTATCCAAATTGAAGAATTGGAGAAAAAGCGGGTTTATTTGCAACGAGTGCAGGAGAAAGGACAGGAAAGACGACACTTTATCGAACGGCTACAAGCGCACCAACGAGATTATGAAAAACTCTTAGGAGAACTAGAGCAAAAACTGCAAATGCTCCAGAATCCGAATGCGCTTTGTCCATTATGTGAACGTCCCCTTGATGAACATCACTGGAATCGAGTGGTGGAAAAAACTGAAGAAGAGTTAAAAGATACACAGGGTCAATTTTGGGTAGTCCGGGAACAGATGGCTGTCTCAGACAAAGAAATTCAGGTACTTAGGAAGGAATATCGAGATATATCCCAGCAATTAGCAACTTATGATACTTTACGCGAACAAAGGGGACAGTTAGCCGCCCAGTTGGAAGCTACCAGCGATGTTCAACAACAGCTACAACAAATTGCTGCGGAAAAACAACATTTAGAGCGATCGCTACAATTAGGTGATTACGCTCCCGACAAGCAAGCCGAACTACGGCAACTAGACCAATATCTGCAACAACTCAATTACAATGATCAAGATCACGCCCTAGCGCGGAGCGAAGTTGAGCGCTGGCGGTGGGCAGAAATTAAACAAGGGCAGATTAAAGACGCAATCAAGCGCCAAACCCAACTAGCAGCACGCAAGCCAGAATTACAAGGCGCTATTGCTCAACTACAAACTAGAATCCAAAAAGAGCAAATAGACTCTGACTGTGCCCAACAAATTGCCGCCCTTGATCGCTACATTACAGAACTCGGCTACAGTTCAGAGCAACACAATCAGTTGCGGATGGCTGTGAGGCAAAATCAATCTTGGCAGTTGCGCTATCAACAGATGTTGTCAGCCCAGCAGCATTACCCTCAACTTCAAGCGCGATCGCAAGAGTTAGAGGCTGCCAAAACTGCGAGATTGGCTGAACGGCAAACCCTCGCTAGCCAAATGGAAAGTATTAAGGAGCAGTTAGAAGAAACTGCTAACCCAACTGCTCAAATTCAAGCCTTAGAGCAGCAACTTCAACTACGCAGACGACAGCTAGATGAACAAATAGCCAAGTTAGGGCGTTTAGAACAGTTAGCGGTACAACTGGAAGCATTACAAATTCAATACGAACAACAGCAACAGCAATTGCAAGCGTGCAAGCAACAACACCGCGTTTATCAGGAATTAGTGCAGGCGTTTGGTAAAAATGGTATCCAAGCGCTGATGATTGAAAATGTGTTGCCCCAACTGGAAGCCGAGACAAATCAACTTCTTTCACGACTCAGCGCTAATCAGCTTCATGTACAATTTATTACTCAAAAAGCTGGACGCAATGGTAAATCAACGAAGAAAAATGTCAAGCTGATAGATACTCTAGATATTTTGATTGCCGATGCTAGAGGGACAAGAGCCTATGAAACTTACTCTGGTGGGGAAGCTTTTAGAATTAACTTTGCCATTCGCTTAGCCCTAGCGAAATTATTAGCGCAGCGCGCGGGGGCGGCGTTGCAGTTATTGATTATCGATGAAGGTTTTGGTACTCAAGATGCAGAAGGATGCGATCGCTTGATTGCAGCGATTAATGCGATCGCATCTGATTTTGCTTGCATCCTCACAGTTACCCACATGCCCCACCTCAAAGAAGCATTTCAAGCCCGCATTGAAGTCAATAAAAATCAACAAGGCTCGCACATACAGTTGTTAATTTAACGTCATTCGTTAACGAGCAACAAAAGTAGCCTCTAGCACAATAGTCCGAATTTATAGGATTGACCTACCAAAATTAAAAATTGTAGGCATATTTTTGATATTTGCATTTTTTGGGATACTTACCACGATTACAGCTAATTTCAAAGAAATCAAACAGATGTTTTATTTCTCATAAACATACTTGAGGCGCAGAGAAGAAGGCAAGATTGTGGTTTAAATAGATGAGAAATACTGTTAATTCTGAAGTTACGTCATTCTGCTGTAAATACTGATACTTTTTCGCTTTCAAGTTGTCACTAATAAGCAATCAGAAAGTACAGGAGAATTAGTATCAGTAAATATTTAGCCTTTGTCAGTATTGAAGGTTAAGCCAGAGAAACCTTACAGCAAATTTCAAGTTAGTGAAGTACAGATCCTAAGCCCCAAACCCAAGCATAAAGACTGTTTTACTTCTGAATTCTAACTCCTGAATTCTGCTGTATCTCATTTGAATTTACATACCCAATTTAATATTAAATAAGAACAAATATTATTGTCTGAGATTCAGGATGAGTCTACTGAGAAAGGCTTGTAATAACTGCTATATATAAGGCAAGAAGAAAAATATTATGTTTATAAATCTAAGTTAAGACTATTAGAGAATTACACTTGAACCCAGACATTCAGATTTATGATGCGATCGCATTTAAGGATGGCAGGGTTTTCGAGCATTATTCTCAACCGCAACGTATCGGGGGCAAAATCGTTGGTAGAGTGTGGAGTTTTCGGGATGTTACTGCCCACAAGTTAGCAGAAGCCAAAATCCGCCATTAAGCCTTACACGACCTTTTAACCAATCTACCTAATCGATTACTCTTCAATGAGCGGCTTTCCCAGCTGTATGTTTTTTGGACTTAGACCGTTTCAAAACCATTAACGATACATTAAGCCATACCATTGGAGATAAAATATTGCAGGTTGTCGCTCAACGTCTCACACAGCTAAATCTATTTTTAAAAGTTAAAAATAGATATCTTAGGCTTCTTGATTATCAGTTACTACTATCTTAGTCAAGCTTTGGCAACAAAAATACAAACAATTTGTTGCAATTATGATAATAGTTGTTATATTAGTTTACATAAGGCAATAACCCTTAGTAAACTCAGTTTGGAGTGCCAACATGACAAATGCAACAAAAGTAGTTACTGCTCCTATAGTTGAAGATCGTAACGCTTGGCGCTGGGGTTTTACCCCACAAGCAGAAATTTGGAACGGTCGCTTAGCAATGATTGGCTTTTTGGCAGCGGCTTTGATTGAACTGTTTTCTGGTAAAGGCTTTTTACATTTTTGGGGCATTCTTTAATACCAAGTTTAAATTTGAGGTTGTCGAGCTATCCTGCGGTAACGCTTATAGTACTTGGCAATTTTAAATTAAAAGCTTTTACCATCAGACTGTTTCACTAATTTCAAACGATACTACCTATCCAGTATTTGCTTTAAGTATTAAAATACAAAATTAGCTACAAATGAAAAACCTGGAGATGAAAACATCTCCAGGTTCTTTATTTTTATAATTTTTTTTAATTATTAGTCAATTGTCTCAAACAAATGACTAATAACTACTGACTAATTACTAACGGATATATTCCTTGAGAACACTGTTGCGATTTGGGTGGCGTAACTTGCGGAGTGCTTTTGCCTCAATTTGGCGAATGCGTTCACGAGTTACGTTAAAAATCTGGCCAATTTCCTCTAGGGTTTTCATGCGACCATCATCCAAACCATAGCGCAATCTGAGTACATCTCTTTCGCGGGGGCTGAGACTGTCAAGTACTTTTTCTAAGTCTTCGCGCAACAGATTTTTGGAAACTTGGTCTTCTGGAGTCTCACCATCGGATTCAATAAAATCGCCCAATCGGGAATCTTCTTCTTTTCCAATAGGTGTTTCTAGGGAAATAGGCAATTGGGCAGATTTAGCAATAAACCGCAACTTTTCAATTGTCATTTCCATCCGAGTAGCAATTTCCTCTTCAGTGGGTTTACGACCCATTTCTTGAGAAAGTAGCTTGGTGGTTTTCTTAATCCGAGAGATGGTTTCGTATAGGTGAACTGGAAGTCGGATAGTGCGAGATTGGTCTGCGATCGCTCTGGTAATTGCTTGACGAATCCACCATGTAGCGTAGGTAGAAAACTTATAACCTTTTTCATGGTCAAACTTTTCTGCGGCACGAATCAGGCCAAGACTACCTTCTTGAATTAAATCTTGGAAGGACAAGCCACGATTCATATATTTTTTGGCAATTGAAACTACTAGGCGCAGGTTTGATTGCACCATTTTGTCTTTTGCCCTGCGACCAATATGCAGTTTGTAGCGAAACGCTGACAATGGTAATTGCACAGCTTCTGCCCATTCGCTATCTTTAGGATCGCGTTCCAACTGTTCGGAAAGCTTTTCCCTTATCCTCTCTAATTCCAGCAATTCAGCGATTTTTCGCGCTAATTCAATTTCTTCGTCTGCCCGCAACAGACGAATTCGGCCAATCTCTTGCAAGTAAAGGCGAATTGAATCTTCGGTATAGTGCTTTTTCTTGCTTTGTGTCCGACGACGCGATTTAGCGGCTTTTCCAGACTTTGCGTCGTCCTCATCAGACTGAGGCTCTAAAAACTCATCAATTTCGCCTTCATCGTTGATCAGTAAGTCCTCATCGACTTCATCGTCGATTAAGAGTGGATCTAACTCGAGCTCAGGCTGATTTATCATTTCTAGGTCAGGCTGATATATGCTTTCGAGTACGTTGTTAGCCTGGTTCATGCCGCGTTCCTCATGCTCCTTGCAGAATCAATTACTCAAGATGTGTTTACTGCTCTTTTTAAGCGAGCTAGTTTGATACCGAAAATATTTTTTTGGCTGGGTTGCCTAAGATATTTTCGGAAACTTTGCGTCTCCTTTGGAGGAGTTTATTACTAAGTGTGGAAATCGCTGTTGTAGCTGACTTACTCACCTTAGTAAAGGCTATGCGTATTGTGCTCGCATACTACCTTTAACTGACTTGTCTAAAAAAAGACATGTCTTGAGAAAAAAATTTACCACTACAGTCAAATAAACATAACTGTTGGTAGATTTTTTCCGTAAAGACTGTTCCGATTGTAGCCTGTTTCACAGAAATTGCACTCTTTTTGTGTCTTAATCTTGTAGTCTTTAAGGGAAGTAAAGCCACTATTATCAAAAAGAACTTCAAAATGGTAGCCATGCCCTTAAATCTTGTTTGAAACTTTTTAGAATTGCAGTGGCATTGTCATTACATTAAAAGGTAAGTACACCTCTTTATGAACTATTCTAAGTACAATGCACAACATTAATTACTTAGAAACAGCGCATTTTATATTAACTCAAGCGAGAAGCAATAGCGCACGTATTTTTACATTTCCTTCATAAAGTACTCAGTTCGTGAAGCTAAAGCAAGGTTCTCACTAGGTAGATACAGCAAATATGATGGTGTTTGTCTTGGGACGCTCTACAATTGTGTGCATTCGTTACCTAAACTAAGGAGTCGAGGTAATGTTGGAATCAGCCTGATAGCAGATCAATTTAGATGCAACTAATTTGGTCTTATTCACACGTTAGCGCACTGTTGCGATTTCAGCCCTATGAAACTTGACAAACTTTTCTTATTGTATACAACGATATTTTAATCAATTCATAAAGGATTTGACATTACAGACGATTAATTATTTTGTCTAGTCAAGCTAAAAAATTTAAATAGTGGGTTGGGCACCTACTTGAAGATTCGCTTTAAGTAAAATAATTGTAAATTTTAATACTCATTAGCGTAGAAATTTATTAGCTATATTTTTAACAATTCATTCTCAAGTTACTTAGCATATCTCACTTAGTAGATGAGATTGAGCTTTGCTATTTAAGGATAACAAATACATTTCAAGATCGTAAACAAAATTTACTGGTATTCATCAAGTGTAGTTTTTGGACTTTACTTAACTGAAATATCCGGTGAAGTTAGCAAACTCACCAATGCTTAATCACTTAAAATGAAAGACTTAACTTGACAAAAAATAACTTATATGCATTTAATCCAGGAAAGAAGTTTATTATCTTTGTAATTAATGTTTATATATTTTATTAACCGATTCTCATCGTCTAACTGTATTGTTGTTTGGCTAGGTGCATTACACTATCTTGGAAGCAAGAAGTTAATACCGCTACGCAAAATTCTAAATTTCAAATTACTTACCTATTTTTATAGATGTCTACGCTTTTGAGAGGTTAGGTTTATTTCCGCAGTACTGTACTAGTGCAAGAAAGCAGAAGCTTTTCAACTTTCTTCCAGTGGGTAATTAACCTGAGTTCGGGATAACCCGAAACCCTCATTACTCCGTTGCTTGATTCTAGGATCT
>NZ_MTAV01000085.1 GCF_002154695.1 Nostoc sp. T09 | reverse complement strand
TTTTTACGTCTAATTACCCGAAGACTAAAACCACTCTCGTCCCAAAACCAGACTTGTAGTTTCTCTGGGCAACGTTTTGAGGCTGATAAATAGCCTTGTAACTTTTCTTTAAATGCCTCCCTTTTTGTTGGATCTTGTTTGTCCTCTAGACTGTATTTTGCCCAAAGGTAAACATACTTTTTTTGTTTTAGTATCCTCCTAACTTGTTCGCCACTTAACTTTATACCTGTTTTTTCTTCTAAATATATGGCTAATCTCGCTGTTGTCCAGCGTCCAAATTCATAATCTAATTCACTTGGTTCTTTTTCAAAAGTTTCCATTAATAACTCAATATATTCTTTAGTTGCTTTATGATAGTTTCCTTGAGATCTATTATCTTTAAGACTTTCTAAATTATCTGGATCACCGTGAACGCACCAATATGCTACACTTCTATATGAACAACCCAAAAACTCACTTATTTCCTGGTAAGGAGTCCCATCATTCATCAGGAGTAACATCAATATTTTCTGTGTCAGTTGGGAGCGATCGCTTTCTTTTAAGGCTTTTTGTAAATTGTCTTTCTGGGATTGAGTCAGAAAACCTTTAGCAGGCATAACAGCACGCTTTTACTTGAATCTATCTAATTTAGCATTTATGCAATTTAGATGTGGAACAGCTTATCAACATCTTGCATAAGTCAAATTTTTGGATATGGAACCACAGATAAACACAGATGAACACCGATAATTTCATCTGTGTTCATCTGTGGTTTTTTATTCTTATTTAAGTAGAACGGTGCAAATAAACCAAAGTATGTAACGAAAAGTAAAGTTGCCTAAAAACCTCTTCTCTTCTGCCTTCTGCCACGCCAGTTGCTACAACGGGGGGAACCCCCGCAACGCACTGGCTCCTCTGCCTTCTGCCTTGTCATAACGACAATTTTTAACACCGACCTACTTAGACTCATTAGACGCACGATCATCGCCAGCTTGCGACCCAACCATTGCTGTTACTTGTTCATCCTCCTGTCTATCTGAAGTAGGTGGTTTGGCTTGATGAGAAGGTTTGCGTTTTAAGAAGCGTTCTTCCAAATTCTTGATGATCACATACAACACTGGAACAATCAGCAAACTCAAAACTGTGGACACGAGTAGCCCACCAAACAATGCCGTTCCTAATGACCAGCGTGAGGCTGAACCTGCACCTGAGGCGATGACGAGGGGGAAAAATCCCAGCAATGAGGCACTGGAGGTCATGACGATTGGTCGAAATCGCTCTTGGGCGGCGGTTAAAGCTGCTTTGGGAATTGTCATCCCTTGTTCAAAGGCTTGGTTGGCAAACTCGACGATTAAAATCGCGTTTTTTGAGGCGAGTCCGATCAACATTACCAAGGCTACGTTCGCGTAAACATCGTTCACCAAACCACGCAATGATAGCGCACTCAAAGCACCTAATAACGCTAATGGTACGGTTAACAAAATAATCGCGGGGTCAACATAACTTTCATACTGAGCAGCCAGGGTGAGAAACACCATAATGATCCCGAAACCAAAAATCAGAATCCCCAAGTTACCTGCTGTTAATTCTTCGCGGGCGGTTCCTGTCCAATCACTGCCAACGCCTGGTATTGCTGTGGCTGTTACCGCTTCCTGCATTACCTGGATCGCTTGTCCGCTACTATAACCCTGTGCTTCTCTACCTTGGATACTGATGGCGCGGAAGCCGTTGTAGTGAGAGATGACGGCTGGGCCTGTAATAGGTGTGAGTGTAGCGACCTCACTCAATCGCACCATTTGGTTGTTTGCCGATCGCACATACAGCTGACGGATATCATTTGGCGATCGCCGATAGTTGCCCTCAGCCTGCACATAAACGCGATAGCTTTGCTGTCCCAGGGTAAAATCGTTGACATACTGCGAGCCAATGGCGGCTCCCAGTGTGTTCACAGCTTGCTGAAAATCGACATTGAGTGCTTCTAGACGATTGCGATCGAAGTCGATTTGAAACTGGGGTGTGCTGGCGGTAAACTGCGTAAACACGCCGCCTCCCAAGGCTGGTTGTTGGTTTGCTTGGGCAATCACCGCTTGGGCATTGGCAAAGAAATCATCGATGGTCAATCGTCCGTTGGTGCGGTCTTCCAGCTGTAACTCAAATCCACCTAAAGTACTAAAGCCTTGAATTGGTGGGGGATTGACTGCGGTGAGAATCGCTTCTGGGATCGTTTGAAATGCGCCATTGATTCGCTTTAAGATTGCGGACGCGCTTTGATTAGCTTGAGTGCGTTCTTCCCACGGTTTCAGCTTGGCAAAAAACACACCACGATTTGAGCCACTACCTGCAAAGCCAAATCCCGAAGTTGCAAAAACGTTATCAATCTCTGGTTCTTTTTGCAGAATTTGTTCAAGTTTTTCAATTACTTGATCGGTATAGTTGAGGGCGACTCCATCTGGCCCTTGAATAATGCCTAAGACAATGCCCTGGTCTTCATTAGGCACAAATCCTGTGGGCACATGAGTGAACATAAAATAAGTCGCGACTAAACCCACCACAAATAATCCCACGACAGCGTAACGCAGGCGAATCAAAAAATTGACGATCGCCAGAAACCTGTCAATAATCCACTGCAACGTCTGATTAAATTTACGGAAAAACCAGCCAAGTGGGCCGCGTCTAGGTTGGGGCGGACGCAGCAATATCGCAGCCATACTGGGACTGAAGGAAAGCGCATTAAATGTCGAGATGGCGATGGAAAATGCAATCACTAACGCGAACTGCTGATACATTTTTCCAGTCGAACCTGGGAAAAATGCTACCGGAATAAACACCGCCATCAACACCAGCGATGTTGAAACCACTGCACCAGTCAGTTCGTCCATTGCTTCATACGAGGCTTGCAGGGGTCTGACTCCCTGTTCAATTTTACGAGCGATCGCTTCTACAACAATGATGGCGTCATCAACGACTAACCCTGTAGCTAAGATTAATCCAAATAAAGTTAAATTATTTAATGAGAATTTAAATACGTAAGCAAATGCTAATGCGCCAACTAGCGAAACCGGAATCGCCACAATCGGAATAATTGTAGCTCGCCAGTCTTGGAGAAACAGAAAAATCACCAACACCACAAGCGCGATCGCTTCGACTAGGGTTTTCAAAACTTCTTCGAGTGACGCTTGCACAAACCCAACGGTATCGTAAACGATCTTGGCTTTTAATCCCGGCGGAAACTCTTTGATCAGGTCATTCATCTGCGCCTCAATGTTTCTCGCCACATCCAGCGCATTACTTCCTGGTGACTGATAAATTGCCAGACCAATCGCCGGCTTGCCATTATTTCTCGCATTGCTGGCGTAAGTCTCCGAGCCGAGTTCGGCACGACCGACATCCCGGAGTTTGATTAAATTGCCATCACTTCCCGCTTTGATGACTAGATTCTCAAACTGAGATGCATTTTGGAACTGACCATTAACCCGTAGCGGAATTTCATAACTTTGACCTGGGGGTACAGGCGCTTGACCCAAGGTTCCAGCTCCGGCGAGAATATTTTGCGATCGCAGTGCTGTCGCCACATCTGCTACGGTTAATTGCCGACTGGCCAAGGCATTTGGATCGAGCCACAGCCGCATTGCATAACGCTTTTCACCAAAAATTGTGAGGTCGCCAACTCCTGGTGTTCTCAGCAGTTGATCCCGCAAATTCAGGTCAATATAGTTACTAATAAATAGCGGATCGTACTCATTATTTTCGGCATACAACGTATACACTAATAAAATACTTGTGGAAGCCGTCTGCGCTGTCACACCAAGTTGTTGGACGCTCGTTGGCAAGCGAGGTGTCGCCCTAGCAATCCGGTTTTGCACGTTCACTTGGTCGATATTTTTATCAGTCTGTGCCCCGAAATATACAGAGATTTGGCTACTTCCAGCTGAACTATTCGAGGTCATGTACTGCATACCCTCGACACCGTTAATTTGTCGCTCCAGCGTTGTTGTAACTGCACTTTCGACGGTAGCGACATCTGCCCCGGTATAGTTCGCTGACACTTGAACGCGAATTGGTGCAATATCTGGCAAGTAATTGAGTGGTAGTAGCGGAATACACACGCATCCCACAATCAGAATCACTAGGGTACAAACGGTAGTTAGCACCGGGCGTTTGATAAAGTTGTTCGCGATCGACACGATCGAGTCTCCTGGATTTAGGATTGCGGTTGAATGGGTGTGCCTTCTCTCAGTTTGAGAATGCCAGAGGTGACGATGGTTTCACCGGGTTTGAGTCCATCGAGAACTTGATAATTCGTCCCTTGAATCTCACCAAGGCGCACTAAACGCTGATGCACAATTTGCTGCGGCTTGCCGTTTACAGTTCTGTTTTCTGTAACAAAGACAAAACTTTGTCCGCCAATCCGAGAAATGGCGACGGTGGGAATCAATATCCCTGGTTGTCGATTCCAAATGATCCGAGCTTGAACGTATTGCCCATCGCGCAATCGTCCTTGGGAATTGGCAAAGCGTGCCTTACTTAAAATCGACTGCTGAGTAGAACTGACGTTTGGAGAAATGTAGTTAATCGCACCCGTGCCAATCACTTTCTGGATGGTGGGATCGATTAACTGCACGGGCAATCCAACTCGCAGTTGCTTCAATCGATTTGATGGTACAGAAAGATTTAGATCCAGCGCATCGTTCTGGGTGATTGTGGTGATCGTTTGTCCGGTGTTGACATAATCGCCAACTTTCACGGGAAATTCACCGACTATACCAGTAATCGGTGCTACCACTCGTTTCTGATTGACATTGACTTGAGCAGCAGCCGTGCTTGCTTGGGCTGCGCGTACATTGGACTGGGCTTGCCTAACTCCTGCATCAGCTGCCGCAACTTGTTTATCTGCGGCTTGCAAATCCGCGATCGCAGTTTGTAAATTATTTCTGGCTACATCTAACTGCTGTGTTGCCAACGCTCCTTCACTAACTAATTGTTGGGTGCGATTGAATTGTGTCTGCTGAAGTTGAACATTTGCAGCAACCTTAGTCCGCTGCGCCTGAGCTTGTTGCAGCTGTGCTTGAGCCGTTTTTAACCCCGCTTGTGCTGCACTAGCGGCGGCGATGGAGCTGGCAACATTTGCCTGAGTCTGATCCAAACTCAACGATGCGATCGGTGTCCCCTTCTGCACCCGCTGCCCACTAGACACAAGAATTGCTTCAATACGTCCTTGAATTTGCGGTTGTAGCGTGACTTTTTGCTGCGCCTCTAAAGCTCCGACAAAATCGGAACTTTCTTCGGTCGTGCTAGTGCCAACTTGCTGAACTTTTACTGGCAATGCTGCGTTTCTAGCATTTGCTACGGGAGCATCTTGAGTGGGAGCAGCTGAGCGCTGATTGCCAAAATGCGAAAACACAGTCATCCCGCCAACAGTTAAGACTATGCCCACCCCTAACCCTATTAACAGCCCCTGTTGTCCTGAAAGCTTTCTAAAAGCAGAATTATTAATTTTAGGAGTTTCCATTGACTCACCTTCAACTGCCCAGGCATAATCAACTAGACGTAAGTTTCTAACTTACTTATTAGCTAGGGCTGAACAAATAATCCTCCAACCTTAGTAGGAAAATTGTCTTCTCAATTCTGGACAGCAGACCTCGCTCCCGCCCTGCTAGTTAGGACATCTATGCTCCAAACACCCGATCCTCGCGCCGCGATGTACAGAAAGAGGAAACAGTAAAGCACTGCTAACTCGCCATGATTGAGAATCGGCAGAAAACCTTGCCCAGCGTGCAGCATAAAGTAGGCAACTGCCATCTCACCGCTAGCAATAAAAGCTGCATAACTAGCTAGTAGCCCTAAAGCAATCATTAATCCGCCAACCAATTCAATTAGTCCACCGAATCCTATCAATGAAGCCAAGGGCAAAGGAGGTTTATTGCCTGGTATTCCAAACATTTTCTGGCTTCCATGCATAGCGAACATCAACCCTGCAACTATTCGCAATATTGCATATATATACGACGAATATTTTCCGAGAAATGCATCCATCAACGAATACCTCTCATTTTCAAGCGATGCCGTCTGCACAAATTTCAAGAACCTGCGCCTTCAATCTTGGCTTGTAATTAAGGGTGAGACTTGGTTCCAACTGCCAGAGAACACAAATGTTTCTAAGGGTTTGCGGGTGCGTAGAGCGAATTCGCGTTGCTGTAACCTTTGTGACAAGTTTTGCGGATCTCCGAGATAACCAAGTGCGATCGCGGCAACTGCCTCATAGCCTTTGGGAATGCCGTATACTTCTTTAGCTTTAGCGACATCAAATCCCGCCATTTGGTGAATAAATAGCCCTAATGCCATTGCTTGGATCGCCAAAGTTGCAGAGGCCGCGCCGACATCGTGAAAAGCGTGTCGATTTTCTACGCCGTTTCGCTCAAAGTAAAGCTTGGTTACAGACAGCATTAAAACTGGAGCATTCTTTGCCCACTCTTGATTTCCTTCTGCAAGGCAACCTAATAAACGTTGAAATTCTGCTGGATTGTCTTTGGTAGCAATAATATAGCTCCACGGCTGCTCGTTATAAGAAGATGCTGCCCATCCTGCTGCTTCTAAAACAGTGCGTAATTTTTCTGTTTCAACTGGTTGCTCAGAGAAAGCCAAAGGACTCCAGCGTTCCCGCAGCAAATCTTCAACTGGATATTGAGTATCAGCTGTTTTGTTGGTCATCAGAAGATCTTTTCTGGCAGCAGTATTCATTACGCCTTTACCTCAAGCTTTCTCTTCTTGCCGCAATCTATTAGACTTCTTGCAGAAGTCGGTAAAAGGGAAAGGGGAAAAGGGGAAAGGAACTCAAAACCCTTTCCCTTTAACCTTTTCCCTTTCCCCCCCTCTTGCAAAAATATGTTTTTGCAAGAGGTCTATTAATTAATAGTGAGCTTTCAAGTAGCAATAGCCCCCATATTTGCATATGGTGGGCAATGCCCACCCTACACTTAAAGATATAAAGTATTCCAGCAAACTCTAACTAGGCATTCACAACGTCGCCGCCATTCGGGTGCAGAATTTGCCCCGACATATACGAAGAATCATCGGATGCTAAAAATACATAGCTAGGTGCAACTTCTTCTGGCTGTCCGGCTCGCTGCATCGGTACTTGACTACCAAAGCTCTCAACTTTTTCCTCAGGGAAGGTAGAGGGAATTAGTGGTGTCCAGATGGGGCCGGGAGCTACGCCATTTACACGAATGCCTTTTTCTACCAGCGATTTCGACAAAGAACGGGTAAAAGCAACGATCGCTCCTTTGGTCGCTGAGTAATCCAGCAGTTGGGGATTTCCTTTGTAAGCAGTCACTGATGTAGTGTTGATGATGGCGCTACCTTCTTTGAGGTGAGGTAGAGCTGCTTTGGTGAGAAAGAACATGCTAAAAATATTGGTGCGGAAAGTACGCTCCAATTGTTCAGCCGTAATATTTTCAATACTTTCCTGTGGATGCTGCTCGGCTGCGTTATTCACCAGAATGTCTAGGTGTCCCAACTCTTTCACGACTTGTTGCACAGCTTGCTGGCAAACTTGCTCGTCGCCAATATCTCCCGCAATGGTGAGACAGCGTCTACCTTCGGCTTCTACCAAGCGTTTTGTTTCTTCAGCATCCTCTTGCTCACTTTTATAAGCAATTGCCACATCTGCCCCTTCTTTAGCATAGAAAATGGCAACTGCCCGACCAATACCGCTATCACCACCAGTAATCAGCGCTACTTTGCCCTGTAATTTATCACTTCCCCGATATTTCGAGTCATCAGACCGGGGTTTTGGCGTCATTTGAGCTTCACTACCGGGAGGATTTTGTTGTTGCGGCGGTTGTAGTTCTTGTGCTTGAGTCATAAATCTGTTTCCTGCCAAGAATTTGTTTTGTGTGCTTTCATCTCGATGCGATCGCAGCTAAGAGGATGCTGGAAAAGCCTGAATATTTTCCAAACAACCTCTCAACTCATTTCCTACTTCACAACACTTTTAGTTCACTTTAGAAAACACAGATAATTACTTTCTCTTTCATTAGTTGGAGCATATAACTATATCAGGTGGATTTTAGATAACAAGTAGATGTGATCGAGACTACTAATTTTTCTAACTTTACTTTAGTTACATCTAACCTTCTACCTTCTTTAGTTAGGGATCGTGCAAAAATACGACTATTAGCAGATGAAAATTCCTAAATATAAATAATCAGCAAAAATCAAAATTAAATTTTATCTAGATAACTTAACAGAGCGTATTTCTAACTACGTTTAAACTTCATCTCAACTACTTCTAAAGAAAGATGTAGTAGTTAGCGAATGTTTGGAAACATGACAGGATGAAAGTTCCAAACATACAAAAAATTTCTCAATGGCAGCGTCAAAAACTCAAACAAGAAAATAGTGAATCATACTCTTTTGGGATATAGGATTCATACTTGATTTCTGAAATATACGTAGTTGTAGGGTGGGCATTGCCCATCATATCCGAGTTGTGGGAGCATTGACCTCTCAAAAAATCAAGTAAATCTAAACCTATCAGTTAGGTAATTAGAGATTGTGTAATTAGCAATATTAAGACAACCTGAGAGGAATTTATGCAACAGGATCAATTTATCAAACAAGTGCAAAACCGTGCTCATCTGCCGTCACGCGGTGATGCAGAGGTTGCTACCCGCGCGGTACTAGAAACCCTTGCTGAACGTTTAGCTGGGAATGAAGCGTTTCAGGCAGCTGCTCAGCTACCGAAAGGACTTGCTGCTTACCTTCAGCATGAGTATGCAGGTACGGCCACTAAATACACCCTTGACGAGTTTTTTCAGATGGTGAGTCAGCGTGAAGGAGTTGAGTTACCACAAGCGGTTGATCATACTCGCGTAGTTATAGAAGTTTTGGGCGAAGCTATCTCACAGGGTGAAATCAACGATATCAAAGTTCAATTGCCACCCGAATTCGATGCTATCTTTGCCGGAAGTCAGGGAGAAATGAAGGTGAAAGCCTGAAGTTCTCTATTAACCCAAGTTGCCAGTTACAAAATCAGACTGGTGAACTGGTGTCAAAAAGGCA
>NZ_MTAV01000084.1 GCF_002154695.1 Nostoc sp. T09 | reverse complement strand
CCAACATTCCTAAGGTTCTCGAAAATTGGTATCGTTTTCTCAAATCTGGCGGATTCATCGCATTTACCTGCTCGTCTGAAGATTCATATTCAGCATTGTCAATCATGGAAGCTTGTGCAAAACATGGAATCACCCTACCCAATCTGCATGAACCATTAGGAACGCCAGAGCGAATTCAACAACTATTAACTCAAGCCAATTTTACTCAAATCGAAATTCATCCTCGACAACTGGGAACTTATCTGAGCTTAGAAACAGCCCAAAGCAGATGGAATGGTCAATTCTGGCTACATATCGATAATCCGCTACGGGAATTAAAACCGGAAAAAATTCGCCAGATTAAAGCAAGTTATGACAATCAGATCGCTGCACTAGAAACCGAGCAGGGCGTATGGCATGAGGAATTAATTTACTACGTTGTTGCTCGTAAAGAGTAAGCAGTGAGCCAACGCTCTCAACTAGTTGCATATTTGAGAACTCGTTCCCATTCCCAACGCCAAGCAGCTCTACCGCTATTCCTTTGCCATTGGTAAATTTGATCAATTCTCTACCGTCAACATAGAATACATCAGCAACAAGTTGATTTCGTGTATCATACTCCCACATTGATGCTGCGGCATTCCACCATCTTTGCACTGGCGATTCCAACATTGGTAGTTCCAAATAATCATCACGCCATGCTTTTGGTTTCCACTGCTCAAGCAAGGCACGAATTAATATGGCGTTTGGGAAAATTTGCTTTTCATTTTGATGCAACCACAATACGTAATCAATTGTGCTTCTTAAAGCATCCTCTAGCCCGTAAATGCCAGCTTCCAGAGCGCTTTGGACTTCATCAGAAGAAAAGTTAACGCCGATGCTAACTAATGCTCGCTCGTATTTTTTGAATATCTCATACTCAATCAAGCCTTTTTCCCAGAACCACACTCAACTATCTCCAAACAGTTAATTTCAGGTGTTCTTCACTCCATCATACTTTCAAGTTCATCCGCGAATCATGAGGTCGAATGGTAAACAAACACTTTTGTGGGCTGATGTTTGACAAGTCGAAGTGAGGGCGAAAACCCTAGGGGATCTGTCAAAATCGCCAGAACCTTGACAAATGAATAATTACAGCGTTTCAAATATTCAGGAAGATGCAAATAATTTGCAATAAGGGCGGCTGAAAATGACCAAAATTTTCGATCCGTCAAACTGCTTACCAGGAAGCTTGCTCTGGTTAAGTTTCAGCACCGAGCTGTTTCCAAAA
Organism: Nostoc sp. T09; assembly: GCF_002154695.1. Taxonomy (GTDB): domain Bacteria; phylum Cyanobacteriota; class Cyanobacteriia; order Cyanobacteriales; family Nostocaceae; genus Aulosira. The sequence goes on along the minus strand of NZ_MTAV01000084.1, from coordinate 29,573 downwards.
CCTATTACCCCGCAAGGGGACTGAAACGTGGTCTTAGTGGCTGTGTTGGCTCTATTCCCAGAATTTACAGTTATATTGTCGGCACCAATGGTAGTTGCAGGCTTCAATTCCTTATTTGGTGTGAGTATTGCTGTACCGATTATTCAATCGTTGCTTCGCCATACCCAAGCTGGTGGTTTTGGCAATGAAGCTGCTGAAGCTTACAAGGGTTTGTTTGCTGATTCTGCACCTGCTTGACTTACAAAAATATTTTGTGAGGTAATAAAACAAAGAAGTTTTATGCTTTGATTAATTGCTGGGAGACCAAATAAACTCTCCGCTTTTATTAATATATCCAACCTTGCCATCAATATATACTAAAGCCAGTTCATTTGTAAAACTCAGAGCTAAGTCAAATTGTGGCTGAATTACTATCTTACCTTGAGTATCAATATAACCATACTTATTATCAAGTTTGACAGCAGCTAATCCTTCAGTAAATGAGGTTGCCCTATCAAATTTAGGAGCAATTAACATCTCACCATGAGGATTAATATAACCCCATTTTCTCCCGATTTTTACTACTGCTAAATTAAAATTAAATTCCCAAGCTTCATCAAATTTTGGTGAGATAGCAAGCTGTCCATATCTATTAATATAACCGTATTTATCGCCGATTTTAACTGCTGCTAAACCTTGAAAAAAAACTAAAGTTTCGTCAAACTCTGGTTGTATAACTATATGCCCTTGAGAATTTATATAGCCCCATTTATTATTAATTTTTACAGCTGCTAATCCTTCGTTAAAATGTAGAGCTTTTTCATACTGCGGCTGAATGACTAATTTACCGCTAAAGTCTATATAACCCCACTGCTCATCAATCTTAACTGCTGCTAACCCATTCTTAAAGGCTAAAGCTTCCTCAAATTGAGTTTGAATTCCTAATTTTCCATTGGTGTTAATGTAGCCATATTTGTCTTTAACTACAACTAAGGCTAGTCTATTAGAGAACGCAAAAGCTAAACGAAATTGTGGAGGTATAATCAGTTTTCCAGTTGGTTCGATATACCCATATTTATCATTAATTTTAATCTGCGCTCGCTCGTCGATAAAGCTCCAAGCTAAATCAAACTGCGGCTCGATAACTATCTTCCCAGTTTTGTCAATAAAACCATACTTGCCATTTTTGACAATACGAAATAGTGGACTTGTCACACCTTGAGATTCTGAAGGTTGATTGGGCAATTTATTTCGTCTAACGATAAGACTAGATGCTTGTACTTTTTGAATATCCAGGCAAACTATACCATTTATCATACTCAAACAAAGGAGAAACCAAGTATATTTCTGCATTTTTATCTGCTAGCCTTGAGTTAAACTATAACTGCCACTACAAGTTAATATTTACTTAATAAATCAACCATAAATATATTTTTTTTAAGAGATTAATCTATCTTGCTTCTATAGGAAACCTATGCTTTTCTAGGATGCAGAAGAGCGATTTGGGAAGTGGATCGAGTGTGCCATGCTCAACCGTCTGTTTAGCCGAAAACAAATTAAATCGCTCTTTGAATATCTGCTGAATCTCCTCTGGGGTAAAGCGGTAAGGGCCTTGTTCTCGTGTTTCCTCTTGAGAGAAGCATTTTAACAACAGGTAGCGCTTTGGCTTTAACAAGTTCGCAACTGTTTGCACATAAGTCCCATAGCTTTGGGGTGCCAGAACGTGGAAGCATCCTCTGTCGAGAATCAAGTCGAAGGATTGTTCCAGACGACTGTTAAGAATATCATCTTGCCGAAACGAAATTTCTCATCCTTTCTGGTTTGCTTTTGCTGCTGCCTGACGAATGGCAGCCTCTGACAAGTCTGTCGCCATCACTTGGAATCCTCGTTCGGCTAGCGCGATCGCTTGGGTTCACGGCCCTGTTCCCAAATCTAGCACTGAACTATTGCGCAGTTCAAGGTTGAGGATGGCTTCTTCAACATCTAGATCTAAGCTAGGATTCAACCAGGGCATTGTTTCAACGGCTTGTTCTTGATAGAGCGCTTCCCAATTGGGAAATTCTCGTTGAGTCATCATTAGTTACCTTTTCTATTTATACTAACTTTCTCGTTATGCTTAAACGCAGGAAATTATTTATTTTAGCTATTAAGCTAATGTTGATTTTTGAATAACTTATATGGAAATAACCGCTATTATTGATGGGTCTTATCGTTATTTATTAAGACGGGTGTGGGATGTTAATAATCCACAAATTACTTTTATAATGCTTAATCCGAAAGGCTACCCGATCGCATCCCTGTCCACCTTTCGAGATATTCCCTGGAATTCGCCTTTTTACTGGAAACTGGGGTTTCATGTTCTGGATGAATCTGAACTGACAGCAGGCTTTCAACAAATTCGACTGCAAAAGGCTGAAGCGGGCTTACCGATTGCTGATCGAGTTATCATGCAGTGTGAGTTAGGATGAAATAGCAGGAACACTCAAACACCGTACTTCTCGCACGATCGCTGCCGCTGCATAATTCCGTTGAGCCGCTGTATCTGGGGCAAACTGTGTTCCCATTTCATTCAGAAATGTTGCGACCTGTCCTGTATGGCAGTTTCCAGACATCTCCATAATCGTGTCTTTTGCCCAGTGATTTTGAATATCAGAAAAATTGAGCGGAACGGGCTGCGTGAATGTTCTTCGTCCATCCCAATTGCCTCGAAGCTTTACTAAATAGCGTTCGACAGTTTTTAGCATGACAATTAATTCAGCACGGGTCACGGTTTGAGTGGGCTGGAATGTACCATCAGGATAGCCACGAATAATACCCAAATCCTTTAAGTACTGAATTTGGGTAGCACTCCAACGGGTTTTGTCTACATCTGAAAAAGGGTTGGTCGTGGTCTGAGTGGGAATAGCGGGTAAAGTCGGATTAATGTTTTGGGATCTGTTTTCTAATGGCACTTGCACCATTGCACGAAGTACCATTGACACCAATTGCTCACGGGTTACAGGTGCTTGAGGACGAAACGTTTGATCTTCAAATCCTGCTACAATCCCTAATTCGACAGCTTGCTCAATTTCATTAACGTAAATATCCCCTGTTATATCCCGAAACTGGGTTGTAGGTGCCGACTGAGCTAAAGCAGAAGATTGCAAGGTAATTGCACCACTCAACAAAACTGAACTGAAGCCTGATATCAAACGGTAGAACATAGTTTGAAGGGATAATGGTTCTTGTTGTATGCGATCGCAATCTCAGCCTATGAATTCATTTTGTGAATGGTTCCACCAGCGATCGCACTTTCCGGTGATGCTTTATCATGACTCTGGTCAGATTCATTACATTGCACTGTGGAACCCCAGCAACTAAACCTGTTTGCAGACAATATAATTCAGCCTACCCGTAACAGCAGAGCAGACGCACTGGTGATGGATGCCGATGCTCTGGTGCAGTGGAAATCGCGTATATTTGAGTATCAGCAGCGGGTAAGAGAAAGTCACGATTGACAACTATTTGGGTCGATGGTGGCTTTGATGGAGAGCCATTCATGCAGTGGGTAATGAATTTTTGCCGTTAGATTGTGCATGTAGTTCTGCGACCGCAGCAAACCAAGGGCTTTTCCGTACTTAAAAAACGTTGGGTCGTTGAGCGAACTTTTGGTTGGTTGATGGGATGCCGACGATTGGTTAGAGACTATGAACTATTGCCCGAAACATCGCAGACGTTTATCTATCTTGCCATGATCCGGATCATGGTGAGACGATTAGCATAAAATTTGACTCTTCAAAACTTTTCAAACAGCCTCTAACACCCTTAAGTGTTTATATTTGCAAATCAAGGTCAAATTATTGCTTAAGCCAGGATAGGATTGGCGAAGGAGATTATCATAACAGTGCCTGTTAAGTTAATCTTCTAAATCTCGGTAATCGGCGGTAATAATTCACTATGCGGATCTTACTGGTCGAGGATGACGAGCTAATTGCTGAAGCTTTGGTAAAAGCTCTCACTGACCAGCACTATGCTATAGATGTTGCTACGGATGGTCAAGCAGGTTGGGAGCTAGCAGAGGCATTTGCTTACGATTTAATTCTGCTCGACGTGATGCTTCCTAAGCTAGACGGCATTAGCCTTTGTCGGCGGTGGCGATCGCACCCCAAGCGATCGCCAATTATTCTGTTGACTTCCCAAGACAGCAGTACTAAAAAAGTCATGGGGTTGGATGCTGGAGCAGATGACTATGTGGTCAAGCCGTTCGAGATGCAAGAGCTGCTAGCGCGAATCCGGGCTTTACTGCGACGGGGAAATTCGACTTCTTCTCCCCTACTGGAGTGGGGAAACCTGCGTCTTGACCCCAGTAATTTTGCAGTCACATATGACGAGCACCCGTTACATTTGACACCAAAAGAGTATAGTCTACTAGAACTTTTCCTCCGCAATCGCCAGCGCATATTTAGCCGTAGTGCAATATTAGATAGCATTTGGTCGTTTGAAGAACTGCCAGGAGAGGACACAATTAGATCCCATATGAAGGGGTTACGGCAAAAACTGAAGGCAGCAGGAGTCCCCGAAGATCCAATCGAGACAATATATGGCATTGGTTACCGCCTGAAACCATTAGAACAACAAAAGGCACGCAAGAGGCAAGTAGTGCCCAATCGCCTCTCGCCTGCTCAAAAACAGCAAACTTTGGTAGAGATTGCTAGAGTCTGGGAGCGAACCAAAGAAAAGTTGAGTCATCGCATAGCCACAATCGAACAAGCAACGACGGCACTACGACAAAATCAACTCAGCAATGAATTGCAATTTGCGGCAGAACGGGAAGCTCACAAGCTAGCAGGTTCGCTAGGGATGTATGGCTTTGTCCAAGGTTCACGGCTAGCTCAACAAATAGAACAATTCTTTCAATCAAAAGAGCTGGTAGATCGAAACCAAACGCTGCATTTATCTGAATTAATTGTGGCATTGCGTCAGGAGTTGCAACAAACAACCGCAGGACAGACACCTGAGGTGTCGTCACCAGACAAACGACCTTGGCTATTGATCGTCGAGCGGGATAAGTCCTTGGCTAAGGCGTTGGTCGTTGAGGCTGCTATTTGGGGAATGCGAACAAAAATAGTTACAACTCCTACTCTTGCCAGAGAGCGAATATCTAGAGATCGCCCCGATATAGTACTGCTGGATCTCTCTGCTAATACTCCAGAGGAAAATTTAACGCTGCTCTGTGAATTGAATGCCTGCACACCTCCAGTCCCAGTCCTGGTGCTTACAGATCGCGATCGCGCAATCGAACGAGTCAAAGTAGCGCGTTTAGGCGGACGAGGATTTTTACCTAAGCCCGTGACTCCAACTCAGGTGCTAGAAGCAGTTACGGCTTTGTTGCAGCGCGATCACCCTAGTGCGACGATCATGGTGGTGGACGATGATTCCCAAGTGCTGACTGCGCTCCACAGCTTACTAGAGCCTTGGGGGTTCAAGCTCTCTACTCTCGATAGCCCCTTGCAGTTTTGGGATAACCTGGAAGTTGTAGCACCAGATTTGCTAATTTTGGATGTAGAAATGCCCCAGATCAGTGGAATCGACTTGTGCCAGTCTGTCCGTGCTGACATGCGTTGGAGTGGTTTGCCGATCCTATTTCTCACCGCCTATACAGATGCAGATACAATGCAGCAGGTGTTTGCCGCAGGTGGCGATGATTACGTGAGTAAACCGATTGTGGGACCGGAACTGGTCACCCGCATCCTCAATCGCTTAGAGCGATCGCGTTTGCTGCGAAATTTGGTGGAAACTGATGCCTTAACTGGAGTTGCCAATTACCGCAAGTCAACTCAACAACTGACTCAGTTTCTTGAGCTATGCGATCGCCACCAACAGCCACTTTGCTTTGCTGTCTTAAACTTAGATCGCTTCAAACAGATCAACGAGTGCTACGGGCATACTAGTGGTGATGCAGTGCTGTCTCGGCTGGGAGGACTGCTGCGACGACACTTTCAAAGTGATGATGTTGTAGGTCGTTGGGGAGGAGCAGAGTTTATTCTGGGGATGTATGGTATGACGCACTCTGATGGAGTCAAGCGGCTAGCTGAAGTCCTAGAGGTTATACACCAGCAGAAGTTTACAGCTTTTGGCGGCACTCAGTTTCAAGTGACCTTGAGTGCTGGTGCGGCACAATATCCCCAAGACGGTATTAACCTAGCAGCGCTATATAAAGCGGCGTCGCGTCAGACTCAAGCTATAGGAGATCGCACGCGATCGGCACAATAGTAGTAAAAGCGCTGATGCGGCAAATCGCCAGGCTTAGAGAAGGGAGGTCTAAATTTATGCGAAGTAGCGAGCAAATCAAGGCAGAAATCGAGGAAAAATTCGGTTTTTTTCCACCCTTCTTCAGCCCAGCAGAACAAAACCCACAGGTATTGGAAAATCTATGGCAACAGACGCTTTCTGCCTATGTCAACAATCCGCTGTCGCCGCTATTTAAGGAAAAGCTGGCTGCGTACCTTTCGCGCTACTGTGCCATTCCCTACTGCATGATTTGTCATAGCTGTTCCCTACGTCCCTTGGGGGTGAGGGCACGGGAAGTGTTGAACCTGCTGGAAGCGCCTCCCCCAGACCAAAGGGATATAAATGCTCATTTGCAGGTACTCGCTGCTCATTCTGGGCAGTTGGCAGTTTTGTCAAATTGGAATTCAACTATTGAAGAAAGCCTGCTCATCTGTGCAGTTTTTATCTCCTTGGAAGGAGAGGTAGCTGATTACTATCGCACCCAGTTGCGCCACTTGCTGGGTACAGTCAATTACCAGCACTTAGTATCCTTCATTGCTTACGTAAAGACATGTCATGTTTGGATGGAAGCTCACCCCGAAGTGGCACATATAGCAGACAAGCGAGCTATTGAGCATTTTAGTTTTTTGCTGGGGGACGAGCCAGAATTGGCTGACTTTTTCCACCACTACTGGGAGAGAGTTAAGCGCGAACGCCAAAACTGGCTAGAACAGCGAGCAGCGATCGCGGAGCGCCAACAACATGAGGCAGCGCTACGCCAAAGCGAGGAGCGCCTAAGTTTAGCCTTGGAAGCTGCTCACATGGGTAGGTGGGACTGGGATATTCTGACCAACAAAGTGTTTCACTCTGTTGCTACGGAAGCACACTTCGGTTTTACCCCAGGCTCTTTTGGTGGCAGCTATGAAAGTTTCCTCGCCAGCGTTCATCCCGACGATCGCCAATGGCTTCATCAAGCAGTGACGCAAGCTGTGCAAGCAGGGGCGGACTACGAAATTGAATTCCGCGTTATCTGGCCCGACAGTTCTCTTCACTGGGTGGCGAGCAAGGGTCAAGTCTATTACGACAAAACTGGCAAAGCGGTGCGGATGACTGGGGTAACGATGGACATTACCGAGCGCAAGCAAGCAGAAGTGGCGTTACAAAAAAGCGAAGAGCGCTTCCGCTTTTTAGCCGAATCGATTCCCCAGCAAGTGTGGATTGCCCAGCCAAATGGCGAACTCAGCTATGTTAACCAGCGCGTCCTTGACTACTTCGCGTCTACCCGCGAGCAAATTCTCGGTTGGGGATGGCAGGAAAAGATCCATCCAGAGGATATACCGCAGTGTCTCGAGCGCTGGCAGGATTCCCTGGCAACGGGCGAGCCTTACGAAGTTGAATTTCGCTTGCAGCGAGCGGCTGATGGAACTTATCGTTGGCACTTAGGACGCGCTTTACCTCTGCGCGATCGCGAAGATGCGATCGCTAGTTGGTTCGGGACGAATACAGACATCGACGATTTTAAGCGTGTAGAGGAAGAACGGAAGCAACTGTTTGCCCACGAACAGGCAGCACGCGCCGAAGCAGAGGCAGCTCGCAACCAAGTCGCCAATATTCTCGAAAGTATCACAGATGCCTTTTTTGCTGTTGATAGCCAGTGGTGTTTTACCTACCTAAATCAGCAAGCAGAACAACACCTACAGCGATCGCGTGCTGAATTACTAGGTAAAAATTTGTGGAATGAGTTGCCAGAAGCAGTAGGTTCTAAATTTTACGAGGAATATCACAAAGCGGTATCGCAGCACATCAGTGTCGAATTTGAAGAATTTTATCAACCACTTAACACCTGGTTTGCAGTACATGCTTATCCTAATCAAAAGGGGCTATCAGTTTTTTTCCAAGACATTACTGAACGCAAGCGGGTGGGGGAAGCGCTACGGCAGAGCGAGGAGAAGTTCCGTAATCTCGTTGAACAAACCAGTGATTGGGTATGGGAAATCGATGCCAACGGTATTTTCACCTACGTCAGTCCAAAAGCATCGGAAATTCTCGGCTACGAAATCGCAGAGATTCTCGGTAAGAGTACTTTTGACTTAATGGCGGTGAATGAAGCCAAACGATTTGCCCAAGTGGTTAGTTACTTTATCTCTACACAACAGCCTTTCACCCGCCTGGAAAAAACGCTGACGCACATAGATGGTCATTTAGTTGTGCTGGAAACCAGTGGCTCTCCTGTATTCGATTGCCAAGGTGTTTTTCAAGGTTATCGCGGTATTGCTCGTGACATCACCGAGCGCCGAGAAATCGAACGATTGAAGGATGAATTCGTCTCCGTAGTTAGCCACGAGTTACGCACGCCCCTAACTTCGATTCGCGGTGCTTTAGGTCTACTAGCCAATGGCGTACTCAGCACCCAACCCCAAAAGGGTCAACGGATGTTGGACATTGCAGTGAATAATACAGATCGGTTAGTGCGCCTGATCAACGACATTCTTGATATCGAACGCATTGAGTCAGGCAAAGTCACTATGACAAGGCTTGCCTGCGATGCAGCCAACTTGATGATCCAATCAGTAGACACCATGCGGGATATGGCTGAAAAGGCAGGAATTACTTTATCAGTTTCTCCCGTAGCAACCCGATTATGGGCTGATCCAGACCGAATAATTCAGGTTTTAACGAATTTGCTCAGTAATGCGATTAAATTCTCCCCTGAAGGCTCTACCATTTGGCTGACTGCTGAACTTGTCAAGAGCGAGCAAGTGGAGCAAAATTCTTCCCGTCAGCTCTTGTTCCAGGTAAAAGATTCGGGTAGGGGTATCCCATCTGATAAACTGGAAACGATTTTTGGACGTTTCCAGCAGGTCGATGCTTCTGATTCGCGCAAAAAAGGCGGGACTGGGTTAGGGTTAGCTATTTGCCGTAGCATCGTACAGCATCACGGCGGGGAAATTTGGGCTGAAAGCAAGCTGGGGGAGGGTAGTACTTTTTACTTTACGCTGCCAGTACTGCCATCGGAATCAGCAGTGGCGATCGCCGATCCTAGCAATCCCTTGATACTAGTGTGCGATGACGATCCCTCAATTCGAGATGTGATGCAAGCTATGCTAGAAAAGCAGGGCTACCGAGCAATAACAGTAGCTTCGGGTCTGGCAGCGATCGAGCAGGCAGTGGCGCAACCGCCTGATGCAATTCTCCTGAACCTGATGATGCCTGGTATGCATGGCTGGGAAACTTTAGCAATTCTCAAACAGCAGCCGAACACTCAAAAAATTCCGATAATTATCCTGAGTGGTTTATTGCCGGATGCTAGAGAAGTGCCGCATCCAGGAATAACTGACTGGATTGTTAAGCCTCCAGAAGAGCAGCATCTATTCAAAGCTCTAAAGCGGGCTTTGAGTGGCTCGGATCGGCATATTAGAGTTTTAGTTGTAGAGGACGATTTAGATTTAGCACAAGTACTGATCTCCATGTTTGAGCGTTATGGCATCGAAACCTACCACGCTCAGACAGGACGGGAAGCCATCCAGATGAGCCAGCGCGTTATCCCCGATCTGCTGGTACTTGACCTAGTACTGCCGGAATGTAATGGTTTTACTGTAGTGGACTGGCTCCGACAACACAATCGTCTGTGTCAAGTGGCATTGGTTGTGCACACTGCCAAAGACCTAGACGACTCCGACCGAGAACGTTTGAAGCTAGGACAGACCTTGTTTCTGACTAAAGGGCGGATTACAACGGAGGAATTTGAACGCCGAGTGATTAAATTGCTCAACCGGATTATTTGCGGCAGGAAGGAAGACAGTAACCATGACAGCCAGACGAATTTTGATCGTTGATGATGAAGAAGATATCCGGGAAGTTGCCCAACTCTCTCTCGAAGCGCTAGGCGGTTGGGAAGTATTAACTGCTGCCTCAGGAAATGAAGCGTTAGCCACAGCCGCTTCCCAAGAGCTAGATGCCATTCTCCTAGACATCATGATGCCCGATTTAGACGGGATCGCTACTTTTCAAAAGCTACAGGCTAATCCGGTCACCCAGCATATTCCAGTGATTTTGCTCACAGCAAAAGTGCAGGCTGCCGATCGCCACCGATTTGCTGAATTAGGTTTAACAGCAATGATTGTCAAACCCTTCGATCCAATGACTTTAGCTGACCTAGTAGCAGATGCCTTGGGCTGGAGCGACTAAATTTCGCTCTCCACAATTTCTTCATTTTTTAGCTTTAATCTTAAAACTAAGCTAGCTCACCAAAGCATTTGGCTAAGGTTGAGTAGCTAGAAGCCGGATTTCTGACGTTCCTTGATAGAAATCTGCGAATAAAAATCAACGTAATCTGTCAAAGATTTACTGGCGCTAGGAGATGAGGCGGACTCAACTAGTGCCTGCTCATCCTGATTTGTCTTTGAGGAAACTCTAATGCACGCTAATTTCTGGTCGATTTTTACTGTTCTTGCTGTACTAGCTCAGAGTATAAGTTTTTCAGTTGTCATCTTTTTAGCTAGTAAGTCAGAGAGAAAGTGACAATACAACAGCTAATTCTGGCGCTGTTCTTTTTGCTAGCGATCGCCACACTCAAAGGAGTTGCAACATCATGATTACAGGGTTTCAGTGGATTCCCCTTATCTTTAGTGTTGTTATAGGAGTCTGCTTGATTAATCTAGCTTATTGGTGTGCTAGTTAATCAATTAGTAAGACTTGTCCAATTCAAGATTTCTATTGATTTAAATTTAAGAGTTCTGCATGTACAAACAAATGTATTGGTTGTCTACTAAGAGAACCGATGAAGCAAAGACAACGAAAGCTCGAGTTTTCTACCTAGCGTGCAGTTACAGCATTCCCAGTGCAGCAGGATACAGTAACTGTGTTAGCTAGACGCATTCTGATTATTGAAGATGAAGATGACATCCGGGAAGTTGCCCAACTCACTCTCGAAGCAGTAGGTGGATGGCAGGTATCAACTGCTGCCTCGGCAAGTGAGGGGTTAGCTAAGGCTGAAGTCGAACAGCCAGATGCGATTCTCCTAGATATTATGATGCCCAATATGGACGGACTCGCTACTTTTAAACACTTGCGGGCTAATCCGGCCACTTGGCATATTCCAGTGATTCTGCTAACAGCAAAGCCTACTAACCTGGATCAATTCGCCCAAATAGGTGTAACAGCAGCGATCGCCAAACCTTTCAATCCAATGAGCCTGGCTCGTCAGATAGCAACATCTCTGGGGTGGAGCTAAACCAAAATCGCTCTCAACTCCCGCTCCAACACTGGAAACAAAGTTTGCGATCGCTACCATATGCATTTTTTGAGAAAGTCCCCCTCATTCTTCACAATTTCTCCATTTTTAAGTCTTAACTTCAATATAGAGCCTATCGAGAGATGACTTGAACTGGAGTTGATTAGCTCAGTAGTAGTTATTGCTATATTTTTGAACCCAGCGAAAATTAGAGAATTTTCTCCAGAATAAAGTTTCCAGCTTTAATAGCAATCATTGTGATTATTTCTGCCTGGAGCAAGTATCAAGACAGAGCTGAAGAGGACATTTTTCATAGCTAAAGGAGTGCAAAATTGTGCAAGATATCAATAATGTAAAATTCTTCAATCTCCTTCTTGAGCTAATGGTTCACATCTTAAAGCTCCAGAACAAAGCAATCCTGAAATCTGTAGAGGAATTACTTACTGATCTGATTGGTTTTGAATATACCAGCGATATCTTGATGGCAGCAGTATTGCAATTATCCGAAACCGATGCCGATACTTGTCGTTGGGCTTTACGCAATCTTCATGACATACAACATTTAGATGTCATAGAAGAACTCACCGAATTTACAGTAAAAAAATTAATTGCTCGGGGCTTGATGTTTGGTCGAGATTTTAGCATTACTTCCAATAGCAGACTCATCCTCAATAGAAATGCTATGGATGCCTTAATGGCAGGTACTTCAACAGCAGACTCTCTTTTACTTGAAGAAATTTCGCAAGTTGTTGAATCAACTTTTTTTAAACAAAAGCAAAACTTAACTTTAACTACCCCTCAAATCGACAATTAAGGATGTTTGATAAGTGAAAAACTTAACTTTTATCAATCATAAATTTGATTTACTGCATTCAGTACGTCAATGGCTAGAATCTATAGAAATTGATAATCCTAAGCTGGCGCAATTTCTGTGCAAAATCATTCCTGCTCATTGTCCTTTTGAGCGGAAAATTAAATTTGTCAATCGCACTATCGTTTTCATCCCACCACTGTGCAAGCTCAATCCTTTCTACGAACAAATAGTTAGCCTTCGCTTTAAGTGCCTTTTATATCTAGCAGATGAGTGAAATGAAGTCATAACATTTTATTGCTAATAAGTCGATTTCGCTTGCCGCTCAATAACTTACAGCTAGCTTGTTTCTCAGTTTGCTATTGGTAGAGCGTACATTATTTTAACACTAGAAGGATTAGTAATCTTTTACTCTTATGGCAGATAGAAATAATAGTAATAGGCAGCAGACGATAGCCTACCATCAATCTCCGGTGATCGCCGCATCTCTCTACAGGAAAATCGTTAGCGATCGAGGTCTAAAAGAAGCATTGTGGTTGAAGACTACAAAAGTAGTAACACTACCCAGGTTTAACAAGGCTCAAAGGGTTTGCTTTGTTGGGGGCATAGGTACAATTAGAGATTATCTACCCGAGCCAGGCGCGTGGATTTATATTATTGAGATGGAAATGGGGAAAGAACCAGAGATGGGTAGAGTAGGTAGCGAGACAACAATCCTACTTTATGAAGCAGACATTCATCAGGTAATTAATTAATGCGTACCCTTAAAAGAGCAGAGAGGCAGGACTGTGCCAAAACGGGAAAATCCTACTTAAATTAAAGAAAGTAAGACACTGTAATTTTAAAGCATAGATTAAAATGAATGCCTAAAGAGAATAATCAGGTTTCAACTTATGGACTGAGGCGTAAGTAAGAAAGCATTAAGCGAACATCTGATGACGTAGCTAAAAAGCCTTATTTATTAGGGTTTCAGCAGCCACGACTTCGCAACACTTTTGGGAGGTCGCAGCTTGGTAAGAAAATGCGATCGCATTTTTAGGGGCGATCGCATTTATGATTCAAAAGGTGTACATCTTATGGCACTTTTAGGATGCCCAAGAATGAGCTTGAAATCACTGAGCAATAGGATTTATCCCCCAGGATGGAATGCCCTAAAATCAGTGTGCTGGGCCAAAAAGGGTGCATCTAGTGCATCAATTCAGTAATCGAGAGCAATCATCACTTGAGAGGGAGACTTAAGTGTGGGGAGTGTGGGAAGAATGAAATATTAAGCTTCCCCCTCTTCCCACACTCCCCCATCCCACCTAACGTTCGGATTTTGGCATTACTGAATCGGTGTTCTAGTGGTTGGGGGAGTACAAAGAATTGTACAAGCAATCAGACCCGACCCTAATCGCCGATATTCGCATCAATGAGGACAGATAGAGCAGTCTGAGCAAAAGTTGCTCCATCCGGGGATTGCTCAATCGTTGCCATTAACCCTGTTTTGTCACTCTGGGAAGAGAAAAATCAGAACCAAATAGGAACAAGTCCGGTGGCAGTGACGGAAAAGATGCGGCTTAATGTCGCCTGTTTCGGCTTTGCGCTGGAACCACAAGTTAATTGTATTGCGACTGATATTAAACAGTTGGCTCGCCTCACTTTTCTTGAGACTATCCAACTCAATCGCTTGCATTACTTTTTGCCGGAAGTCATTACTGTAAGGTTTAGCCATTGGAATCGGGTAGATCCGAAGGTAATCATTATACTCTACGTCCTAACTTTGCTGGCTATAGCTATATTAGCCGTTTCGGTAGAAGTAAATCTCAAGAGTGGTAGTTCACAATTTTTTCTAGTAGGCTGGCAATTTACAGTAAGTATCTATGAAATTGAATGAAGTTGTCCCTTGGGTAGAACTCTTAAAGAGTACAAGCTGATGTTTGCCTTATTACCAAGATTGATTTCTAGTTCATAAATACGTTCTAAAGTGCAATACCGTTGCCAAAATAAGAGCATGAAGAGTTAGGGCGTTTCGTAGTAGAGTTATTGTCTCTCACAACGACAACTCAGAAACTACTAGCCGCCCATGCCCGACATCTTATCACTATTGCAATGTCTTCTACCGCAGATAAACACTACAACGATGCGGCAGTTGAACCAAATCATCCTAGCAATGTTAGCGATGAGTGGTCGAGTCACGATGAGGGGAATTGCCCGTTGTACAGGGGAATAAGGTAGCTATCGGACAATGGGGCGATTTTTCTCTACAGTCATACCGTGGGCAACATTGTTTTGGCTGTTTTTTCGTCACCATTTGTGGCGAGAAAATGATGTGTACTTGCTTGCAGGAGATGAAGTTGTAGTCAGTAAATCGGGTAAGCAAACCTACGGGGTAGATAGATTTTTTTCTAGCCTGGCCAGTAAACCAATTAATGGTTTATCGTTCTTCGTATTGTCATTCTTCAACATTGACCGTCGAACAATTCTTTAGATTTTCAGTTAGGAACATGATTTGCAAAGGGCAAGTTAAAGGCGTTATGATACCGAAGAGGATGTTTGAGCGCAAGCACAATTCGTATCTCCAATTGTTGTTGGAGTGGTTGCTTAAAGCGAATTTGAGTTAAGTCAATGGCTTGTCCTCTACGCAGTTTTTGTAACACAACTCATGGTACTCATCGGGAGAGAACTCAATGATTGCCCTAGCTGGAGTCGCCATCCAAAGCAAAATCTATGAGAGTTCAGCATCTTTGGTGTACCGGGGTATCAGGATGCAGGATGGTCAGGCGATCGTCGTAAAAATGCTCAAGCAAGATTATCCCTCACCTCAAGAACTCATTCGCTATAGGCAGGAATATGAAATTACCCGTTCCCTCAAAGAGGAAGGAGTCATCAAAGCATATAGCCAGCAAGACTATCAGCGTACGCTTGTTATTTTATTGGAAGATTTTGGTGGAGAATCTATCGAAAGGTGGATGTGGCAGCAACCAAAGTTTTGCCCTATACCTTTATCCAATTTTTTACCATTAGCAATTGATATCACAGATATTTTAGGCAGAATTCATGCTGCTGGAGTCATTCACAAAGATATCAATCCTAGCAACATCGTTCTTAATCCGAATACTGGCGTTGTCAAAATTATTGACTTTGGTATTGCCACCCGCATTAACCGCACCAATCCGAGGTTCAAAAGTCCTCATGTGTTAGAAGGCACGCTTGCCTATTTATCTCCAGAGCAAACAGGGCGGATGAACTGTTTGCTCGATTATCGCACTGATTTTTACTCGCTCGGTGTGACGTTCTACGAACTGCTCACTGGACAGTTGCCGTTTCCCACAACGAACATCCTGGAACTCGTCCATTGTCATATTGCCAAATCACCTGTTCCTGTGCATCAGGTGAATGCAACAATTCCCAAAGCAGTTTCAGACATTATTCTGAAACTGATGGCGAAAAATGCAGAAGATCGCTACCAAAGTGCTTGGGGGATTAAAGCGGATTTAGAACGCTGTGCAGACCAATTTACAACAACAGGTCAAATTGCTCATATTCAATTAGGTCTGCAACACGTTTGCGATCAGTTTCACATTCCTCAAAAGCTATATGGACGAGAAGCAGAAATTGCAGCATTATTGGCGGCATTTGATAGAGTAGCCGGAATGGAGAATGTTGGCGAAGTCTGCCAACCAGAGGAAGGGATAGAAAATTCTCAATTCAAAGTCGAAATGATTTTGGTCTGTGGCTATGCGGGAGTTGGCAAATCAGCACTAGTGCAGGAACTCTACAAGCCGATCACAGCAAAGCGCGGTTATTTTATCTCTGGTAAATTTGACCAGTTCCAGCGCAATATTCCCTACAGTGCGATCGCCCATGCTCTGCAAAAATTGGTGCAACAACTGCTAGGTGGACCCGATGAGCAGTTGCAACAGTGGCGATCGCGCCTGCTCACAGCCTTAGGAAATAACGCACAAATCATCGTTGATGTGATTCCGGAAGTTGAGTTAATTATTGGCAAGCAGCCTCCGGTACCAGAAGTTGGAGCAACTCAAGCTCGAAATCGCTTCAATCTAATCTTTAGAAAGTTTGTACGGGTGTTTTGTTCAAAGGAACACCCGCTTGTAATCTTCCTCGATGATTTGCAGTGGATAGACTCAGCAACACTTAAGTTAATCGGGCTGATGCTGCTTGATGAGCAAACCCAATTCCTGTTTTTAATTGGAGCTTATCGAGATAATGAGGTGAATCCAACGCATCCGTTGGCATTAACGCTCTCAAGACTGCGAAAACAAGGAGCTGTGCTTCATGAGATTATCCTGGCACCCTTAACGCTGGAGCCGTTAGCTCAGTTGGTTGCTGAGACACTACATCAAGATGCTAATACTGTTCGTCCCTTGGCTGAATTAGTGCTGCGTAAAACCGAGGGTAATCCCTTCTTTGTCGGTGAATTCTTACGATCGCTGTACACTGAAAATCTGTTGCGCTTTAATGCCCAGCAGGGAAGCTGGCAGTGGAACGTTGCTCAAATTCAAGCTCGGAATATTACCGATAATGTAGTGGAGTTGATGCTCTTGAAGTTGAGAAAACTACCAGAGGACACACAGCACATTCTCCGGTTAGCGGCTTGTATCGGTGCTGAATTTAATTTAGATACGTTAGCGGTCGTTTGTGAGCAATCCCCTAAAGCGGTGTCTCTAGATTTATTAGCAGCCATCCGAGCTGGATTAATTCAACCTTTGTCTGAATTAGATGAAAACTTGTTAGTTCAAGAATATAAGTTTTTGCACGATCGCGTACAGCAAGCAGCCTATGCTTTGATTGATGAGTCGCACCAACAAATTGTTCATCTTCAAATTGGTCGCAATTTACTCGAAAAGACTTTGAGCGAACAGCTATCAGAGCGGCTTTTTGAAATTATCGATCATCTCAATTTAGGGGTTGATCTCGTCTTTGGGCAGGAACGAAACAGCATTGCCAGACTCAACTTAATGGCAGCCCAAAAAGCCAAAGCGGCAACTGCCTATAGTGCAGCTTTGAAGTATGCGATCGCAGGCATCGAGTTACTCGCAACCGATAGTTGGCAACATGAGTATGACCTCAGTTTGGTTCTTCATGAAGAAGCCGCAGAAACTGCCTATCTATCCGGTAACTTTCTGGCGATGGAGCACTGGGTTGCTATTGTTGTGCAAGAAGCTAGAACCATTTTAGATGAAGTGAAAGTTCATGAGGTCACAATCAAAACTTATGTAGCACAGACTCGCAAGTTAGATGCGATTAAAGTCGGGTTGCAAGTGTTGGCAAAACTAGGGCTGAACCTACCAGAATCACCTACAGAATTCCAGATTCAACAAGTACTTTCAGAAACAACAGAAGTTCTGCAAGGAAGGAATATTCAAGATTTGGTGCATTTACCTTTAATGACAGATGCCAATAGATTGGCTGCCATGCGTATTATTTCAAATATCATTTCTCCTGCTTTTCAGGCTATACCTGCACTGTTTTGGCTAATGGCGTGCGAGCAAGTAAAGTTATCGATTCAATATGGCAATGCACCTACCTCTGCGGTCGCCTATGCTTGTTATGGAGTCATTATCACCGCAGCAACCCAGGATGTAGAGAAAGCTCATCAGTTGGGTCAACTTGCCCTCAGCCTTGTGGAACGGTTGAATGCGAAAGAACTTAAGAGTAAAACCTTTCTGAATGTTGCGGAAGGCATCAGCTTTGGGAAATCCCATTTCAGAGAAGTAGCATCCCTGTTGCAAGAAAGTTACTCCAGTGGAGTAGAAACCGGAGATTTTGTATTTGCAGGTTTAGCGGCTTACCAAAAATGTGAGTATTTATATTTCAGTGGATTAGAACTGACAGAATTAGAACGTGAGATGAAGAACTGTAGCCATGCCATCGCCCAATTGAAGCAGGGAGCCTGTTTGAATTACCATGAGCTCTTTTGGCAGGCAGTGCTTAACTTACAAGGACACGTTGATGCCCCTTGCTGTTTACAAGGCGTTGTTTACAATGAGCAGCAGGGATTGAACGGCTATTTAGCAACCAATGATTCTCTTGGATTTCAATATTTTTATATCAACAAGCTGATCCTCTGCTATTTATTTGGGCAGTATACTCAAGCGTTAAAGAGTGCAAATGCGGCTGAGGGGTATCTCAAAGGTGCGCCAGGGCAGGTAACAATGCCACTGCTTCGCTTTTATGACTCTTTAGTGCGACTGGCAATTTATTCATCTGTTTCTGATTCAGAACAAAAAGCATTGCTCCTTGACGCGATCAGCAACCAGGAAAAAATGCACAAATGGGCACGTCATGCGCCTATGAATTTTTTGCATAAATATCATTTAGTCGAGGCAGAAAAAGCGCGAGTTTTGGGTCAGTTGCTTGAGGCAGAAAAATTCTACGAACAAGCTATTCAAGGAGCCAGAGAAAATGAATATATCCAGGAAGAGGCGTTAGCATACGAATTAGCTGCCAAGCATTATCTAGCGCGAGGTTTGGAAAAGTTTGCCCAGCTCTACATGAAGGAAGCCCATTACTGTTATGAACGTTGGGGAGCAATTGCGAAAGTAAGAGATTTAGAAATCCGCTATCCACAGTTTTTTCCTCAGTCGTCAGGCGTAGTTGATACGCCAATTCACACCACTGCTGAAACCACTTCTAACAACTCACCTGTCGCTTTCGATTTAGTAACGGTGATAAAAGCATCTCAAGCGATCGCTCGTGAAATTGAACTGGAGCAGTTGCTTCGTTCGTTGATGCAGATCTTAATTGAGAATGCTGGCGCACAAACCGGATGTCTAATTCTGGAAGACGCAGGAGAATGGTTAATTGAAGCTGCTTGTGAACTCCATGATGGTGAAGCAGTTGCGGTGAGCCACCCCGTTGCGGGGGTTCCCCCCGTTGTAGGGAGTGGCGAACCCGTAAGGGTGGACGGGTTCCCCGGCATAAGCAAACTGCTGTTAGCGTCAGCGGTAGCGAGGAACGAGCGTCACCCGGAGGGCGAGAGTACCTGTACTACACAAGTACTGCGGTCAATTCCAATAGCAGATCGCTTACCTAAATCCATTATTCACTATGTAATCCGGACTCATGAATCTGTCATCTTAAATGATGCCGCTCGTGAAGGTAATTTTATTAATGAGCCATACATTCAGCAGAACCAAACTCGATCGCTTCTTTGTTTACCGTTGCTGA
This sequence comes from Nostoc sp. T09, assembly GCF_002154695.1. Classification (GTDB taxonomy): domain Bacteria; phylum Cyanobacteriota; class Cyanobacteriia; order Cyanobacteriales; family Nostocaceae; genus Aulosira. The sequence continues at coordinate 10,128 of NZ_MTAV01000084.1, read as the reverse complement.
ATCAAAGTAAACTCGTCGGCGTGTTGTATCTGGAAAACCAATTAGCGATTGGAGCATTTACATCAGAGCGATCGCAAGTCTTACATCTACTATCGACTCAAGTTGCGATCGCAATCGAAAATGCCAAACTCTACTCGAAGCTACGCGAAGGCGAAAGTCGAATAGCTCAATTCCTAGAAGCAATTCCAGTAGGAATCGCAGTCATGGATATGGCAGGTTACCCTTACTACTTCAACCAACGGGCAACTCAGCTATTAGGTAAGGGTATTGATCCTTCTGTGACACCCGATCAACTTGCAGAAGTTTATCAAACTTATCTAGCGGGAACGAATCAAAAATATCCAACAGAGAAAATGCCAATCATCCAGGCGTTGAGGGGCAAATATACTAGAGTTGATGATGTAGAAATTCACCAAAACGACAAAATCATTCCAGTTGAAACCTGGGGAACGCCAGTCTTTGACGAACAAGGCAATGTGGTTTATGCGATCGCAGCCTTTCAAGACATGACTGAGCGTAAACAAGCCGAGCAGCTATTAGCTAATTACAACCATACTTTGGAACAACAGGTCGCAGAACGAACGGCAGCTTTACAGCAAAGCGAAGCCGCACTACGCGATGTCTACGACGAGCTTCGCTTACGAGAACAGCAATTACAACTGATCACCGACGCTCTACCCGTCTGTATCAGCTATGTAGATGCAAATCAATGCTATCAGTTTGTTAACCAGACTTATGAGAACTGGTTTAGCCGTAGTCGAGAGGAAATTCTAGGTAAGCATACTCGTGAAATCATAGGTGAGGCAGCTTATCAGGTTGCACAACCGTACATCAATCAAGCACTAGCAGGGCAAATTACAATCTACGAAGCAGAAATCCCCTATCCTTTTGGTAAGCGATATATCAGTGGTTCTCTCATCCCTGATTTCGATCACGAAGTGGGCGCTCTGCGCCATCGCAATAATCGAGTCAGGGGATACTATGGTCTGATCACAGATATTAGCGAACAGCGAAACGCTGCACTGCGTGAACGCAAACGCGCCGAAGAAGCCTCAATTATGGAAGAACGCAACCGCATGGCGCGAGAAATTCACGACACTCTAGCGCAAGCCTTTACTGGCATTCTGCTGCATATTGGATTAGCAATAGAGCTAAGTACAAAGAAACCAGAGACTGCCCGATCACATATGGAAACCATTGATGAATTAGCCCGCACTGGACTGACTGAGGCTCGGCGATCGGTTTCGGCACTACGACTCAAACTCTTAGAGGAGGGAGATTTATTTAGTGCCCTCAAACACCTAACTACTCAAATGAAATCTTCCAGCGATACTCATATCAGATGTGAAATTACGGGTACAGCCTACTCTTTACCACCTGATGTGGAGAACCATCTACTCCGCATTGGACAAGAAGCTCTAACCAATGCAATTAAATATGCCAATGCCACAGAGATTCATGTTGAATTAGTCTGTGAGGAGACGCAGTGTCTTCTACGGATTAAAGATGATGGACAGGGGTTTGCAGTTGACCAAATTTCCTTGGATAAAAGGTTTGGTTTATTGGGGATGAGCGAACGGGCTGAGCATATTGGCGGTGAGCTAATCATCAAAAGTCAACCTGGTCAGGGCACAGAAATTGTTGTCATTGTGAATCGGGAGTAAGTACTGATGAGTTCAGTCATTCGTGTTCTGATTGTGGACGATCATGCCATCATCCAGCAAGGATTAGCCGCCATCATCAACGAAGAATCTGATATGACTGTCGTGGGTCAAGCCAAGGACGGCGTCGAAGCGATCGCATTGTTCCGCCAGGAGCAACCTGATGTGACCTTAATGGACTTACGGATGCCCCAGATGGGAGGCATTGAAGCGATTAGTGCGATTTGCGCTGAATTTAAAGCGGCTCACATCCTGGTGCTAACTACTTATGATGGAGATGAGGATATTTATCAAGGGTTGCGAGCAGGGGCAAAGGGATACCTGCTGAAGGACTGTAGACCTGGCGAATTACGAACCGCTATTCGTACTGTTTATGAGGGGCAACAGTATATTCCACCGAACGTTGCTGCCAAGTTAGTACAGCGCATGAACCATCCAGAATTGAGCCAGCGTGAGTTAGAGGTGCTTCAATTAGTTGCACAGGGCATGAGCAATCTGGAAATCAGTACGAGTTTGAACATTAGCGAAAGCACTGTCAAATCAAATATCAATCGAATTTTAAGCAAGTTAGGGGCTAAAGACCGTACCCAAGCAACCATTATTGCCCTAAAGCGAGGAATTGCAAGCCTTTAAGCTCATGGCACCAACTCAAGTTTGACAATAAATGAACTTAAGTTCAGTTTAGTGCGGCACTTTAGATTGCCTGATTAGTGATCGTTTTGCTACTTAAAATATAAACTCTGGATTGAAGACAGATTTGAATTTGCCTCGTATATTAAGCCATATAAACAGTTACTAACGATTGAAGGAAAGAGATTTAACAGTACCTCTCATACAAGAGTCTGCTTTTCTTCAAAGGTTTAGAATGAGTCACGATATTTCTACTGAAGCAACTGGAGATCGCAACCAATTAGTTGCGCCACCCTCTGAGCGAGATCATCGACAAGGGTCACTCAATGCCAAAGTTGTGCTCGTTGAGTATGGGGATTATCAATGCCTTCAATGTGGAGAACTGTATGCCTTAATTCAGATTATTCAAAGACAGCTTAACGCACCTTTCCCTGAGCAAAATAATCTCTGCTTTATATTCAGACATTTTCCTCAGCCACAAATTCATCCTCAAGCTCAAAAGGCAGCAGCGGCATCAGAAGCAGCGGCAGCACAGGGGCAATTCTGGCAGATGCACGAAATTTTATTGAAGCATCAGCAAGACCTGGGAGATGGGTATCTAGCGGAGTACGCTCATAATTTAGGACTTGATATCACTCAGTTTGTTCGAGACATTGCCAGAAAAGTGTATGTCGATCGCATCAATCTAGACATTGAAAGTGGAAACCAAAGCGGAGTAACGGCTGCTCCAGCTTTGTTCATTAATGGAGTTCGGTATATTGATTACTGGAATATTGAGCAGTTAATTGCTGCAATTATCACTGCAATTTCTTAAGGTTCCTGATTCCAAACGACATATCACTACAAATCAACAAGAGCAATCTTATGACACAATCTTTCTGGCTTTTGGGCAATCGTAGCACCATCATTGCCGATCACACTACAACCGGTGGTCAGTACGATCTAATCGAGGGCTACAACCCTCCGGGTACACTAACGCCCCTCCATCGCCACACGCGCTATTCCGAACAACTCTACGTGCTGTCCGGGGATCTCACGGTCTGGGCAGGTGAGAACAAGGCTGTGCTAACCCCTGGCGAAAGCTTTCTGATTTCTCCTGGCACTCCTCACGTCGTTGGCGTGCTCAGCGATAAACCAGCGCGTGCATTAGTCGTTGCTGCACCCAGCGGTTTTGCTCGGTTGATTGCAGCAACCGGGACGGTAGATGAGACAGAACCAACAGACCTAGCGCTATTTGAACGCATTGCTGCCGAGATTGGTGACGAAATTCTGGGTCCACCCGGAACGCTGCCTACATGATGCTATGAGAATGTAGCAATCCTCCCGGAACAATGAACAGAACCAGCACAGGAGCTTCTTATGACTGACTATGATTACATTGTGATTGGTGCAGGGTCGGCAGGCTGCGTGGTCGCCAACCGTCTGACGGAAGACAGTGACACGACCGTGTTACTCCTCGAAGCAGGCAACCCAGATACGAAACCAGAGATTCAAATTCCAGCAGAATGTGTCAATCTACTTGGTACTGAGGTGGACTGGGGCTATTTCTCTGAACCAGAACCCTACCTGAATAACCGCAAAATCTTTTGTTCTCGCGGCAAAGTCTTGGGTGGCAGCAGTTCGATTAATTTCATGTTTTACATTCGTGGCAATCCTCACGATTATGACCACTGGCAGTCATTAGGCAATCCCGGTTGGAGTTACCAAGATGTCTTGCCCTATTTCAAGAAATCTGAGCACTCCTCACGCGGTGCTTCTGAATACCACGGGGTTGATGGGGAGTTGAGCGTGACCGATCCGATTTCCCCTGCTGTCGTATCTCAACGCTTTATAGATGCAGTGGTGGCAATGGGCTATGACTACAATCCTGATTTCAACGGTACACAGCAGGAAGGAGCAGGGTTCTATCAGTTGACGGTCAAGGATGGTAAACGACACAGTGCTGCGGTTGCCTTCCTTGTACCTATCCTCCAGCGTTCCAATTTGACCGTAACAACTGGGGCGTTAGTAACTCGATTGTTGTTTGAGGGAACTCGCGCCGTTGGGGTGGAATATCTGCACGAGGGTACGCTGCACCAAGTCAGGGCCGCTCGGGAAGTGATTTTAAGTGCGGGTGCGTTCGATTCGCCCAAGCTGTTGATGCTTTCCGGCATTGGGGATGCAGCCCACTTACAAGCATTGAGGATTCCTGTCGTCGTCGATTTGCCAGGGGTCGGTCAAAACCTCCAAGACCACATTCTCGTTCCTGTGGCATACCAAGCAACTCAGAATTTACACCCTGCAAGCACCAGTAGTGTCGCGGAAGCTGGATTATTTTTGCATAGCGAGTGGAATTCGGAGGTTGCACCCGATTTACGGTTTTACTTTGGTCCCAATCTGTTTGTACCACCTGGCTATGCCCGCCCTGATTGGGCATTCACAGGGGCAGTCTCTTTGACACATCTGCAAAACATTGGCAGTGTCAGTTTGCGTTCATCCGATCCGAAAGACGCACCGATGTTTCGGATGAACTATCTGCAAAGTGAAGTCGATGCGCAAAAGCTTGTTTTCGCACTTAAATTAATCCGTCAATTGCTTCATACCAGCTTCTTTGATGAGTTTCGCGGTGCAGAAATTGCTCCCGGTGCCGACGTTGTGAGTGATGAAGCACTCGTTGCTTACATCCGCAACAATTGTGGCACAGAGTGGCATCCGGTCGGCACTTGCAAAATGGGCACTGATTCGATGGCAGTGGTAGATCCCGAACTCCGAGTACATGGGGTTGAGGGGTTGCGTGTTGTCGATGCATCCATCATGCCGACAATCACCACAGGAAATACGAACGCACCGACCATCATGATTGGCGAAAAGGCAGCCGATTTTATTAAAGCGCGCACGCCGCAAACCATTCCCAATAAACTTAACATCCAAACTTAAACACACTTGTCTATCTAGGATTCAGCTAATAGTCTCTGACCGATCGCAGGTTATCACGCCTGCTCTTGAGTTTATCTGCTGATCTTAAAGAGCAGCAAATAGAATACTCGACATCTGTAAATGAGCATAAAATGACACAGATTACGACACCATTTGGGCGGCATTCCACCGCCGCTGAGGTAGTAGAAGGAATCGACCTCTCTGGCAAGCGGGCGATCGTCACTGGAGCAGCATCGGGCATCGGTATAGAGACAGCGCGGGCACTGGCTAGTACAGGATCTGAGGTGACGCTGGCTGTGCGTAACACTGATGTTGGAGCGCAGACGGCGGCTGATATTACCTCTACCACCGGGAACCAAAATATTCATGTCGCCTTGCTTGACCTAAGCGATCGCGACTCGCTCGCTAATTTTGTTGCTGCCTGGGACTGCCCGCTGCATATACTCGTCAACAATGCAGGTGTGATGGCATTGCCCGAACAACACACGCCCGAAGGCTGGGAAATGCAATTTGCCACCAACCACCTGGGACACTTCGCCCTGGCACTCGGACTCCACGATGCACTAGCTGCGGATGGTACCGCGCGCATTGTGTCTGTCAGTTCCAGTGCTCATTTGATATCGCCAGTGGTATTCGACGATATTCACTTTGCGTTTCGCCCCTACGACCCGTGGTTGGCATACGGACAGTCCAAAACCGCAAATATCCTCTTTGCCATCGGTGCCACTGCGCGCTGGTTCAAGGATGGCATCACCGCCAATGCTTTGATGCCCGGTGCGATCGCCACCAACCTCCAGCGTCACATTGGCGGTAAGCTCTTGACCCCACCTGAGCAGCAGAAAACACCGGAGCAGGGTGCGGCGACCTCTATTCTGGTAGCGACCTCCCCACTGCTGGAGGGCATCGGCGGGCGCTACTTTGAGGACTGCAACGAAGCCACTATCGTCACAAATGGTAACGATTATAAGAGCGGCGTTGCTCCGTATGCCCTCAACCTGGACAACGCTACTCGGCTGTGGGAGGAATCGCTGCGCCTGCTTGCTTGACCCAGTGTTTTTGAACAGGAGGATCGCGATCGCGATCTTTCTCTGAGCCGGAAACTTGAATCAGTAGCAGATCGCAATTTATACACCTAAATGAGGATCTCAGCCTAATGACAACAATCCAAATTGATCCTAACGAATTATCTCACAAGAGAGTGCTGGTGACAGGCGGAACCAAAGGCATGGGCGAAGCTATTGTCAACCGTATTCGGCAAGCCGGTGCAACGGTCATCACAACCGCCCGCTCAAAGCCGAATGAACTTCAATCGCCAGATTTATTTATTCAATCTGACATCAGCACCCCTGATGGCGTGGAAAAAGTTGTCAAGGAAGTGTTTGCTCGTCTCGGCGGCGTAGACATCTTGATCAATAATGTTGGCGGTTCTTCGGCACCTATTGGGGGCGCACTTACCCTCAGTGATGATGATTGGCAGCAGACATTCAATGCCAATTTGTTTGCCGCTGTTCGCTTAGATCGAGTATTTCTGCCTCAGATGCTAGAACAAGGTTCGGGTGTCATCATCCATATTTCGTCTATCCAACGCACCCTGCCGCTTTATGCAACTTTGCCATTAGCTGCGGCAAAGGCGGCGTTAACTAACTACAGCAAAGGACTTTCCAACCAAGTTGCACCTAAAGGATTGCGGGTGAATACAGTTGCTCCCGGTTTCATCGAGACGCCAGCCACCACAAAACGGATCGAGAGATTAGCTGCAAATGCAGGAACAGACTTTGATACTGCAAGACTTGGGCTGATGGATTCCCTTGGTGGGATTCCAATGGGTCGCCCTGGTCGCCCCGAAGAAGTTGCTGAACTTGTTGCTTTCTTAGTATCCAACCGTGCTTCCTATATCAACGGTACTGAATTTGTTATTGACGGCGGAACCATTCCTACTGTGTAAGATCTTGTATGTCGGGGGTAAGTTCTCGTGTTTTCGTAATTTGTTGCCAACTACTCTTTCACCCCTCAACAACCGTAGGTCATCTCCGCAGTACCACGCCAATCTTGATAGTATGCAATACCTGTATCTCAGGGATTTGAGCAGCGCTTCCCAGATTTCGCCAGGAACCGCCTCCGCACGCCATCAAAATGCTGTCCAAAACTTTGGAGCTAAAGATGAAACTTTACCAACCTTCGGTCGAGGGAACGGGGAACAGGCAACGGGCAACAGTGAGGGTCAAAAGCCCCGTATGCGGGGCGATTATGTTGGGCGGGGTTTAAATCCTAGTCCAACACCTGCACTGTTAAGAGTTCCCTATTCCCTATTGCTTTTAACTGGCCCTTGCAAGTTTTGTCCGCTACTGAGGATAGAGCATCGTAAATTCAAAGGAGGAAAATCATGTCTGCAACAGTAAAAACGCCACAAATCTCGCGAATTGAAGTGCTGGCATCTGGTCTGGATAGTCCACGTAAGCTGAACTTTGGTCCTGATGGGGCACTTTATGTTACCGAAGCAGGACGAGGGGGAACAGGTGCCAGTATTCCGTCTCCAACTCAACCGGGCGCGTCTGCGTTCTATGGTGCAACAGGTGCAATTACCCGAATTCAAAACGGTATTGTAGAACGAGTCGTAACCGGACTACCATCGCTGGCATTACCCGATGGATCGGATGCAGCAGGTGTAAGTGACATTGAGTTTGATGCTTATGGAAACGCCTATGCGATCGTGGGTCTTGCTAGCAATCCAGCCAATCGAGATAATCTTCTACAAGTTCCTGATTTTAGCCAGTTGATCGCGATCGATAACTTTGATGGTGGTGCTTCCTGGACAAGATTGAGCGATTTTGGTGCTTATGAGCAAAATAACAACCCCGATGGGCAAAACGTAGACACCAACCTCTATGACTTGCTGATTAAAGACAATACAGCCTATGTCGTAGATGCAGGTGCCAATGCTTTGCTTAGCCAGCGAGCCTTTGGCGGCGAACCAACTCTAGAAACCATCTTTCCGACTCGTACCACGACTAATCCGCTCACGGGTGAAGCAATAGTGCAGCAGTCTGTCCCCACCTCAGCCACCGTTGGTCCTGATGGTGCTCTCTATGTCGGCGAGTTGACTGGGTTTCCTTTTGAACAAGGGGCAGCACAAGTTTACCGTATCAATACTGAAGGTCAACCGGAAGTCTATGCAGGGGGTTTTACGAATATCTCCGATCTGGCCTTTGATAAATCTGGCGGTCTGTATGTCCTGGAATATGATGCGGATGGAATCTTGAATGGAACTGACGCAGGTGCCCTGATTTATGTGTCTCCAGATGGTAAAACTCGCACCACGATCGCGGATGATGAGCTAATTAATCCCACAGGTCTAGAAATCGGTTCTGATGGTGACATTTACATTTCCAACAAAGGCTTTATCGCAGGACAAGGAGAGGTGCTGCGGTTGAGTTTAGAGAAGGATATAACCTTCGGTTGTGCTCCGCTGTATGACCTGGTGAAACACTACATAATGAGCGATCTGGCGAATGTCTACCAACAAGCGTTGAGTCATTCGTTTCCTGTTCAATTATATTCAGGAGCTTGAACGGTGACAAAACCGAACATTTGCAGGGAGATATAATGTTTATCGATTACATTTCACTCATGCTCATTAACCTAGCAGCTGGACTCACTCTGTTAGCTAGTTACGTGTACTTTGGTCTTAGTAGTTCAAATCAGAAACGCTGGATTCCAGGCTTTGGTGTAGTCGGTGCGATTGCTTTAGTCACTGGCTTACACATGATTTTTACCTGGCCTGTTATTGGTAGTTTCAATATTGCCTTTGGTGAAACAACGGTTCTGTTTGGCATTCTATTTGTCGGAACTTCATTAACTCTGGCAATGGGTTGGGAGTTACTTGCTTTGGGCATTTATGGATTCTTTGCAGGGCTTGTATCGCTTCTAATTGGCTTTCGCATCATCAACCTGGGATTAACACAGCTTCCATTGCTGGCAGGTATTGGGTTCATTCTCGTTGGCTTAGGTGGAATTTTTTCTGCACCAACCCTCTATCTCAAAGAAAACCGCTTCTTGCGAATTATTGGAGCAATTCTGTTAGTTGTGGCAGCCCTCATCTTTGGTTTTATTGTATTGACTGCCTACTGGGTACATCTTGCTGACTTCTCGACATGGAAGCCCCTGCCAAGGTAGTCGCTGTCAAACGACCATCATTAATCACGTAACTAAAAAAGAGTTAAATCATGCAGAACATCACGTTTGACACCATCACTCAAGCCGTCATTAATCATGGCAATCGCGGCAAATCTCACCCACGACTGTATGAAATTTACACGAGCTTGATTCGACATTTGCATGAGTTTGTGCGTGAAGTGAATCTAACCCAATCAGAATTGCAGCAGGGACGTAATTTTCTCAACTCTGCAAGTCATCACACTCAAGAGATTCCCACTGGAGAAATCCATCTGTTAACGGATATACTCGGGATCTCAGAGTTGGTAGAATTGCTACACGATGCCCATCGCGGTACAGAAAGCAATTTAGAAGGACCATTGTATGTGCCGAATGCACCAGAACGGCAGATGGGCGATCGCTTGGGTATTGATACAGAAGGAGATTCGCTTTTCCTGTCAGGCAGGGTTTTAGATTTGAACGGTCAACCGATCGCCAATGCTGTGATTGATGTTTGGCAACCCAACTCCAAAGGATTATATGATATCCAAGATCCATCTCAGCCGCTGGGGAACTTTCGGGGACGTTTCAAAACGAACGAGAGTGGAAAGTATATGTTTGAAACCGTGGTGCCAATAGGTTACAAGGTGCCAGCCAGTGGTCCATCTGGCGAGTTGTTGCGACTGTTGGGACGGCATCCCTGGCGGGCAGCTCACATCCATTTCAAAGTCAGTGCCCCAGAGTACACGTCGCTGACAACACAAATTTT
>NZ_MTAV01000083.1 GCF_002154695.1 Nostoc sp. T09 | reverse complement strand
GTTGAGGATAGTTTCTCAGTAGATGAAGACAATCAATTAGAAGATAATATTCTTACTAATGATAAAGATCCAGATAACAATATACCACTAACAGCAAATTTAGTCAGTCAACCTGAAAATGGTACAGTTACTTTAAACTCTAACGGTTCATTTATTTATCAACCCAAGAAGGATTTCTCTGGAGAAGATAGCTTTACATATATTGCTAAAGACAACCAAAATCTTGCATCTACGCCAGCCACTGTAACCATTACTGTTAAACCTATTAATGATCTACCTGTAGCGGTTGAGGATAAATTTACTCTCAACCTTAATAGTGAAAATAGATTAGATGTTTTAGCAAATGATAAAGATGTTGATAATGATAAATTAACTGCAGTGCTAGTCCAAGCACCTAAAGAAGGTAAACTTACACAGAATTCTGATAGCTCATTTACCTATACTCCTAATCCTACAGTCAGCGGATTAGACTATTTTACTTATAGGGCTGATGATGGCAATGGTGGTATTTCTGCTCTTCCCACAAATGTAATTGTTGAGTTCTATCAACCTGAACCGTTAAGAGTTAAAGGGATTTATAAACAGCTTGGTGAAACTTCTTTTCAAGTTTCAGGTAATGTTGAAGTCGGTTTTATCAACAAGGCTATTCCTTTTCCTTTTAATCCACTGATTACTATAAAAAATGGTGGATTAGAGTATGACGAGACCAATCTCCAAGCAAAGGGGGTTGTTTATTCTAGTCTTGCTGGTCTATCTCAACCTTTGTTTACTGGTAACTTTACAATTCCTACTGGGCAAACGACAACAGAAGCCTTACTTGATGAGAGTTCAAACAACAATTCTCAACTAACACTGGCTGGTCTTGATATTAACATTACCAAATTGCAACTCCGACAGAATGCAATTGCCTTGCAGGGAGCCATTCAACTACCTAACCAATTTAACAGTGTATCTGTAGAAGTTAGTGGTGACAACTGGTTATTAATCCAAGATAGTGGTATTAGCCTATCAGGAGCGAAGGTTCCTGGAGTAGACTTTGAGTTTGGTAACCTCCTCCAGGGGAAGACAGGCGACCTTACCCTAAGTTACCAAGATAAACCTCAAGAAGAAATTAAGATCCAGGGTAGTTTTGAGGTTACATCTCCGGTTCTTCGTAATGCAAAGGCTACTGCTAACTTCTCTGCACCGAGTAGTTATTTTCTGATCCAAGACGCTAAAGTTGACGCAGTCGGCCAGCTAAGCCTTGAAAATCTCGCTATTGTTCCTGATAAGTGGGAACTCAGAAAAGCAGTTCTTACCTTAGACACGCCAGCAGGTAAAGTTACGGGAGAAGCTGAAGTTTTATTCCCTTTTGGCTTAGAAATTGATACCAAGTTAGGCTTTCAGAAGGTTGGTGAGGATTGGGAGCTGAACGAGGTCAGAGTTCAAGTAGGTGAACTACCAGAAATTCCTAATATACCGTTGAAAATCAGAAACCTCGATGCAAGCATTATGGGTCTTGCAGATGAAGGGGCTGATATTACAGCAACTGTACACAACATTAAAATTACTGACACGCTAATATCAATCCCAACAATTACACTACCTTGGGGTGGCAGTTTCTCAGGGTATCTAGCTGAACTGGACCTGAGTGGCACTATTGACAAGAATAAACTCGATGCAGCTGGTGAACTCACGCTTGCAGGTGGGCTAGTTAAAGGTACGGGTGATATCACCCTTGACTGGAATCAGTACAACCTCAATGGAGGACTCAGTTTCCAAGCACTTAGTGGATTAATAAATGCTAAGGCAAGTATTCAAGCCGATGCCGATCTAAACTTTTCTTTGACGGGAAGTGGAAGCCTTAAAATACCTGACTATCAGATTTTTAGAGATTTAAATCTTGAAGGTGTTGAGATTGCCAAGGGTCTTGTTGCTCTCAACTTTACTAATGATAGTAATTACAGCAATGATTACATTGTTGCAGGTGGAAAAATACCTGGTGTTTCTTTTGTTCTTGACTTACTTGATTTTCCTGCTGGCATCCAAGTGTATTTTAATGGTGATGTTAAGGCACTTGGACTCAAGAAGCTTGAAGAAATAGAGGCCGAATCGCTACCGGCTGAAGCATCAACTAGTTTAACTTTAGGAACTGATACTCCATTATCTTCTAGGTTAGATGCACCTAATTTTTTAACTATTACTCAGCAAGCCTTGTCATTGGCGCAGTCGGATCTTAAGATGCTTTCTGCATCGCCAACCTTTGCTTCTACTTTTGATACTGCTTTTGGAAGTACCTGGAGTCAAGAAGTAGCGGCTACAATCCGACAATCCTGGCTAGCAGGAGACTTTAGCTATCTCCCGCAGATTGAGCTTGTCTCCGCCAGCAATATCAGCAATGCTAACGCTGCCTATGCAGACTCAACCGAAACAATCTATTTGGCTAAAGAGTTTCTGGCTGAGCATCAGGCAGACTTGGGAACAATAGCTGGAGTTTTACTCGAAGAAGTTGGACATTGGGTCGATGCTCAGGTCAACCCGATAGATTCTCCTGGAGATGAAGGGGCCATCTTCTCATCTCTTATTCGGGGCGAAGCTCTTAGTGCTCAGCAGCTCCAACTTCTTAGAGCAGAAGATGACACGGTTACTGTCACACTCAATGGTGCAGCTACTCAACTCAATCTCAACTCCACCGAAGTTAACCAAGCAGTCTACAGTGTAGGAGCTTACACACCCTTCATAATCCTGTCGGCTGACTGGGTAAATAATGTGGGGACACCAGACTTTCAACTTCAAGCTCCAGATGGCACGATTTATACAGCAGCTAACATCTTAAACGCAAGCAATATTTTCGTTGACCAAGACCTCGGTGATTCTACCCGTCTAGTCATTGCGGTTAAGCAACCTGCTGCCGGAAACTGGAGCTTGAAGTTACTCAGCAATGGAGACCTAGGCACAGTAGACTTTGCTGCCATTGGCGGTACCAATGCACCAACGATCGCCATTCCCTCACTTACACAAGACACTGCTAATCAGACTGTCACTATCAACTACAACGCCGTTGACGCTGACTCTCAAGCCAAGCTCAGCTTCTACTACGACACTGATCAGGAAGGCTTTGACGGTTCCCTGATTGCTAAGGATATTGCTGAAACGGATAATTCAGGCAGCTATGTCTGGAACACGACAGGTATTACTCCAGGAGATTACTACGTCTACGCACTGGCTCAAGACGACGATAGTGTACCTGTGTTGGCTTACAGTTCGTCTAAAGTCAGCATTGGCAACAACGGACCTGCTGATAACAATGCTCCTGAGCTGACTGGCACTCAGTCCACTCTGTCAAGTGGTACTGAAGACACCTTCTACATCATCAATACCTCCAACCTGCTCGTTGGCTTTAGCGACCCAGACAGTGACTCCCTTTCCGTTATCAACCTCACTGCCACCAACGGCACCCTGAGTAATAACAACGACGGCACCTACACCTTCAACCCCAACCTCAACTTCAACGGCACTGTCACCTTCACCTACACCATCAACGATGGCAAAGGTGGCTCTACCCCAGCTACTCAAAGCTTCACAATCACCCCCGTTAACGATGCACCAACTTTAAACAATGCGATCGCCGATCAAACAGCCTTAAAAGATACAACGTTTACCTTTACTCTTCCAGGCAATACATTTACTGATGTTGATGCTGGTGATTCACTCACCTACTCAACAACCTTAGAAAACGGTAATCCTTTACCAGGCTGGCTCACCTTTGATTCGGCAACTCAAACCTTTACTGGTACTCCAGCCAATGGGAACATTGGTAGCTTGAACGTTAAAGTGATTGCTACTGATAAAGCTGGAGCTAGTGCCAGTGATATCTTCACTCTGACAGTGGCCAATACTCTCGAACCCATACTACTACAGTCAACTACTGGTGATGGAAATCTTCAGGTAACGGTTGATAGTTATGGTGCCTTTGGAACTGCTCAAACTGGTGGACAGGGAGGAGTCTACGATCCTTTGGGTACAGGAACTCCAGCAAGTACAGTTTACCAAAGTTATCTAGCAGCAAGAATCGGTTCTTCAGGTTCACGCACCCGTTTAACTAACAATGCGCTCTCAAGCACTGGTTTTACTCAAAGTGATACAACTTCAGCCCAAAGTTCATTTACGTTTCAAGGACTTAACTTTACTCTGCAACAAGTTGTCACTGATACATTCAGAAATAACGATCGCAGTGGTAGCTTACTGGCTCAAACCTATACGATTACTAATCCAACAGACACCACAATTTCATTAGAGCTAATTCGCTACCTTGACGGTGATCTGAACTTTGATAATAGTCTGATCGATGGCGGAGGGCGTTTGCCCGTTGGAATCAACGGACTAGAAACTTTATTTGAAACTGATCAATCAGGTAATGCTGAGACAGATTCAACCTTTGTTGGCATTACTGCTGAAGGTGGAAATACTGTGTTGCCCGGAAGGTATGAAATCGATTCATACTCTGGGCTTCAGTCACGTATTGATGCTGGAAGTGCTTTAGATGATGCAATTACTGGTGATAGCAGTCCGGTAGATCAGTTTGTAGATAGTGGGGCGGGATATGACATTACCCTGGCTCTTAGAAATGTGTTTGAATTGGCACCTGGTACTTCTACAAGCTATACAGCTTTGACACAATATGGTTCGGGTGGAGCGATTACTGTTGTACCTCAGCTATTCAGCATAGCTGCAACCGATGCCAATAAAGCTGAAGGCAACTCAGGATTCCTTGCATTTACGTTCACAATCACTAGAAGTGGGGATCTGAGTAGCACAACTACCCTTAACTATGCAGTTACAGGTAGTGGAAGCAATCCTGCCGATGCTGCTGACTTTGGAGGTATCTTACCTTCAGGTGTAGTCACATTTGCTCCTAATGAAACTAGCAAGCTAGTCACCATCAATATTAGTAGCGATACGGTAGTTGAATCTACAAAAGATTTTACAGTCACTCTTTCCAATCCATCAAATACTGCCTCAATTACCACTGCTACTGCTACAGGTACTATTATCAATGATGATGCTCCCCTAGGTAATACTGCTCCAGTCCTTGTCAATGCGATCGCCGCTCAACTAGCCAAACAGGATACAGCATTCAGCTTTACTTTTGATGCTAATACCTTCATTGATGTAGATGCAAATGATAGTCTTACTTACTCAGCTACGCTACAAGATGACAGTAATTTACCTAGTTGGCTAAATTTCAATGCAGCTACGCGCACCTTTAGCGGTACACCAACTAACTCGAATGTTGGTAATCTCAATATCAAACTGACGGCAACTGATACATCCAATAAAACAGCCATTGCTAACTTTGCATTGCAGGTAGACAATGTAAATGATGCACCGACGCTACAAAATGCGATCGCCGATCAAATAGCTGCTGAAAATACAGCTTTCAGCTTTACTTTTGATGCTAATACCTTCATTGATGTTGATGCTGGTGACAATCTTACTTACTCAGCCACACTATCCGGCGGCAGTAATTTACCAAGCTGGTTAACATTTAATGCAGATACTCGCACCTTCAGCGGTACACCCACTAACGCCGATGAAGGAAATTTGACCATTGAGGTACGAGCTAAAGATAATAGTGGTGTAAGTACCATTGACACATTTGCCTTAGCTGTCGAACACAATAGCGGCGTACCTACCTTCAATCTGGCAAAAATTGCCGATGATATCTTCAAAATTTCCAATAGTAGTGGCAAATCAAAACTTAAAATCACGCTAACAGACAGAAATTCTAATCTGGTTAATGAACTGGGAGTATTTACTGTTGACGATGCTATTGGTAACATCAACGGTATTGCCCCAGGAACATTGGGTTACACTCAAGCAGCTTTAGAGCGAAGTCAGGTAATTTTCTCAGCTATTTCAAATATTCCCAATGGGTTTAATACCGACAATTTTACCCGGATGTTGGAATTTAACCCCGATGATAACTTAAGGTTTTACTTAGTTAAAAATAGCTCAACTAATGCCGTCCGCGCTGGAATCACCCCACTCACAGACATTGTATTTTCAGACTCCTTAAAGCAAAAAGTTACTGACTTGGGTTCCGAGCAATTCTCCCTTGGTTGGAAAGATGGTAGTAGCACTAGTGACTTTAAGGATATGGTGGTCAAAATTCAGTCTATAAACGATCCGCTACCCCTCGGTACCAATCTCCAAGGAAACCACCAAGGAGCAATGATTGATTTACGCGGGGTGACAACGGAGGTAAAAGCTGATTTTGTAGTTAACAGAGAAGCCGCTTTTGATAATTTTATTGGCTTCTATAAAGTAACTGATGAGAATGGTGGGATTGATACTAATGGAGATGGCACAGTCGATATTTTGACTGGACAGCCTGGTTATGCCGAAGCCGCGATTCGTGGGCGGGTTGCAGGCATTGACCTAACAGTTAATAACCAAGGTACAGCAACTTACAGTGGAACTTTACAACCAGGTTTTATCTTTGCACCATTTATTATTGCCAATGGTAGTCCTGATGCTTTACTGGATACCAATCCCAATAATAATCCAGCAGTTTACTTCCCATTCTTGGGAGCTAATACTGACAAAGTAGATCACATTCGCTTGTTAGGAAATAATGTCTTTGGCTTTGAGGATTTAGCCAATGGTGGGGATAAAGATTTCAACGATGCGATCGTGCGAGTCAATTTGAGTATTACCTAGAACACCGATTCAGTATTCAATAAAAGGTAGGTAGGCACTAGTTATCATCAGGGTTTGAACGAAAGATCTGGTAGTACCCACCCTACCAAAATTGTTCATGTTTATTAATGAATCGGTCTCGTAGTATCTGTTAAACATCGCCCATGCTCGGTCGATGCATTAACGGGCAAAAGATCCGACTTTTTTCCGACCTTTTCCGACCGTCAAACTTTATACCAGGCAGTAGAGTATTTAAATAGAGAATTTGAGGAGCGCAAATTAGCGTGTACGTACCAGTGAATAAAGATGTTTATGCAAACATAGGAGCGAGATTCTTGAACGCAGATATAAACTCTTTGTTTGATTAATCTATAAGTTAGTTGGGTATGTTTGTTGATGACTTTCAAGTAGCTATCCAGATTGAAGTGTTGAGTAATAGTAAGCACTAATAAAGCAATGAAAAAATCACTTTTAAAGAAGTCTTGTAATAATTATTCCTTTGCTAAATTAGCAAGCATTCTAACTTTGACATCAACCTTACAGTTAATAGGTTTTGCCTTACCTGCACAATTAACTGCTTATGCAGCTGAAAGAAATGGGCCTGTAAAGCTCTGTAACGGTGATGTACGAGAAGAGACTGTGACTGCTGCAATTATGTACTACAGCTTTGAAAAAAATGGTTGGATTGCACAAGGATGGTACAACATTGCACCTGGTAAATGTGCTTACGTATTGAGTTATCGTGGAGGTATGTTTGTTTATGGAAAAACTCCCAACACAGTTTACAGTGGCTCAGGCAGTACAGGTTTCTGTGGACCAATTTCTGCGGGTTTTTATGGATACCAAAAAACAACCTGTAATAGCAACGAGAAATTTTATCGAGGGATTGAGATCGCGGTTCCGTCTAATGGTGGTGGCTTCCGATTTACATTTGGAAATCCTAGTAAAGTAAGAGATGATTTTTAATTAATTCAATACGAAAACGCATTTTTTCATGGTAGTAGTTACTACGATTTTGAGCTATCTGCCTTTCCTATAGCCCGATAATTCAATGCGATATCTACCAGTAAATTATCTATGAATATCGCATTTTCCAATACCCAATTATTTTGGGCATAAACTTGTTTTGCTTGCATACATAGTGAAATTAACAATGAGAAACTTAAAAATATTTTTAGTATCCTGTGCAATTATTTATCCATGCACATCAATAATCAATGTTCAAACTGCACTAGCAAATACACCAGCAAGTAATTGCATTCAATCCTTACTCTACAGAAATACTAGTTTTGATGGTTTAAAAAGAACAGAATTAAGTGAGCAAATGGCTGTAAGCATTTGTACAGGTGTGAACACTAACGAACAAGCTAATTCAGTTAAAAACTGTGTCGAATCATTACTTTATAGAAACACCAGTTTTTCTGGCCCTAGACGTACTGAAATCAGTGAAGATACTGCAATTAATGCTTGTGCGTTAAGTCGTAACACACCTAACAGCAATTTTAATAATCCTGCACCTGGAAGCAACACAATCAATATAAATGTGAATCCTGGCGCAAATCAAAATCCCATTGCTGGAGGTTCACCAAAGGCTATAACTGATTGTATGAAGCGTCTAATGTACGAGCAAAAATTAGTGTGCACTCGTAACAGGTGCAGTCATTTTCCCAGTGAAGGTTTTGGAGGATGGGAAATGCAGGATGTAAGAACTGATGTAAGCGAAACAGCAGCAGTCCAAGCTTGCCAGAGCGCTCGGTAGGTTGGTCTTTTTAATAAGTGATTGAATTTGCTCGCTGCCATGTTGAGTATTCAATCACTATCTATAAAATGCGGAATTTGCGATCGCTTCGATTCTTGGCTGCAAGCAGGACAACCTGTTCAGTATGAAATTCTGATTGAACAGACTACCCGTTCTGGAGCAACCTATACCTCTGGAATGAAAATCAACTTGATTGTAGATAAAGTGACTCCCTCTCCTGATATTCAGTACTACTCACCCTCAGAAAGCTGAAAGTCTTAGCTAGCGATCGCATCATTAGTTAGGTGGTAAACACTTTGTTGAATCTTTAGCCAATCCTTTTTTTCGGTTACTCCCAAAATATCGATGTTCTCTGCTATGCGACCCAAAGCCAGTTTGAGTACCCATGCTTCATCGTTCAAGTCGCGGACTTGTCGGGGGTCACGAGTTAGCTCTTATGGCACGGAACATCCCGAATCGACACAGGCCCGTGCCGAATGCTAGCCGCATCAGTAGCAGGGTAGGTACTTCTCGCAGAGATTTAATGAAACCAGATAGACCAAAACGCACCAATCCCTCTGGTCGCGCCACTCCCTGCCAGATGGAATCTAGCCAAGAAGGAAGTGTTTGTTCCGTCCAGTCTGCTGTCATCACTTCCCCCTCGACTAATCCCGTCGCTACCAAAAGCTCGGAAAAGCCTTCAATGCTAGAAAAAGCAGGATGAGACCACTGATCTAGTAGTTGCCGCATTACCGGTTTTTCCCAAAAATTCAGCGGGTTTTGGCGATCGTCCCTCTGATTCCAGTCAGCTAAAACCATTACTCCACCCGGCTTTAACACCCGCATTAACTCTTTGGCAAAAATGGCTTTATCTGGCATATGTGGTCCGGCTTCAATCGACCAAACTACATCAAAACTAGCATCTGGAAAAGAAAGTGCCATAGCATCATCCACCAGAAACTGCACATCAAGTTCCTCAGAAGTTAACTGCTGCGCGCGTTGAACTTGTTGGGGACTGATGGTAATACCTGTGACTGCAAACCTGTAATCCCGCGCCAGAATGCGACTGCTACCTCCAATTCCACAGCCAACATCTAAGATGGTGGTACCAGGGGGTAATTTATCTAAACCACCCCAACGCACCATTTCATGCACAAAGTCAGATTTAGCAGCTAGAAAATCCTTCCTTTGCGGCGGCGAACCATAATGACCTAAGTGGATATGTTCGCCCCAGTAAAACTCTAAAATACCGTCTTCAGTCCATTCATCATAGGAATTGGCTACAGAGTTAGATGATTGATAACGCCTCGCACTGATTAGATACAAGGCGATACCCACCGCCAGTAGTGCAAGGAAAACTCCTAGCCCAGAAAAAAACCAACTCATTGAAAGAAAGCCTTAATATTTTTTTACAATTTTATCCCATTGCTAGACTGCAAGCTGCCCAACTTGCTTACCGTTAGCGTTTGAAAATGATGTCGTACAATGACAGCAGAATCTCTACCACAATCAGAATCACCACATACCACTCTACTCGCTGGCTACTCCTATGCTGCATGAACTCCAGCACCGTTTGTGCGGTTTGGGAAATTAGCTCTAGTTTGCGTTCTAGGGCATTGTGACGCTCACGGATTTCGTATTCATCCTCCAAGCGCAGATATAAATTTTCTAGCTGTGGGGATTCCCAGAGCAACTCCGGCTTATCGATGATCTCTACTCGACCCACTATCTTATGTTGAACTAATAGAGTAGTCCCAAGTTGACGCAGTAATTCCCGACTTTGGCGTTCACTCCTATTTTCGCCCTGGAGACTAGCTGCAAACGGTTCAATTTGATCAAATATAGTGGCTAAGCTAGTTTCATAATGAGACAGCACAGCACTCTTAGCGAGAATATCAGCCACTATCTGCAAGCGTTCAATACTAAATTCATGTAAGAAAATTGTTCCTTCCTTGACTCGCTCACTCTGTGCCATGTTGAGTTGAACTTCCACTTCTTCCGTCTCTGGGTTAGCAAAAGATTCGCTAACTTGAGAGGATAGTTCACTCAAGAAGGCTACCTTTTCCACAGGCTCAAGGTTAAACAGGACAACTGCACCATAGCCTAGCAGCACCGCACAGCCATGTTCACCTACTGTAACCATTAGCGGCATAGTCGCCAAGCGAACGTAATTCTTCAATGTGTGTAGGCTAATCTCCTTACCAAGAAATAGGGCCTGCGCTCTAAAGCTATCTCTGCCATTAAAAAGGAGTTTTTGCATTACCGCCCTATACTATATTTTGCCTGTTGAACTGTGGGAGTAGCGATCGCAACTAATGCTTGTTATCGGAGATTGCTACAACCTCAGCTTACCAATAAACCTATCCAGCACTGCCTCAGTCGGGCTGGGGGAGGCAAAGAAATAAGCGTAATCAAGGTTATTAAAGTACTAAGAGTTACCAAAAATTCCTCTTTTCCTCTCCAGCCTCAAGAGTTTATCTTCGTGACATTCGGAGCAATACTGAAAGGCGAATGATGGGTAAAAGTTTTATCCGGCATTACCCTAAAGAAACGCTTAATGATGAAAAATACTCGATGTCAACCTTAAGGGGGTATCGCTGAGTATGACAATCGTTGTAAAAAACTTCAAAGAAAACTAATTTCTTAGTGAGATTAACATTTGGCTGTGTGTAGTCAGAGCTACTTTTGAAGATAAGACCTTAAACTCTGTCATTACAGATGCCTGAAAGTGTCCCTCGCCCAGAAAAGGAGGAAAGAAGTTCACAAATGATTTAGGACTGCTATATAACAGATAGTTATTATAGATATAAGCAGCCTTCATGTTACATGTGTTAATAATTCTTAATATCCTGTTAGGATTGGCTTAGATAGCAATCTAATTAAGATTGCAAGGAAAGTAACCCTAATGCTTAAGCAAGGTATTTCACTGGCAGAAGCAGCAAAACGTCTAGGCATGAGTCAGAGCGATTTGTATGTGGCTGTGCAAAAAGGACAAATCTCTATTGTTAGAAGAGATGGAAGAACTGTTGTTCCTCAAGGAGCCTTAAAAGATTATCAAATTAGGCAACGTTTTATTTCTGACTACAGGCTCTAAGTGTTTTAAGTTGCACTAGATATTAATACAGTTTTCAATTATCGCTAAGCACCCAGATTATTAGTTTATTGAGTGGTTTGAGTCTGAGCCAGAATCAGTAATATAGGTTAAATGTGCCAAAGTAATGGTTCTGGTAGTTTGCCACAGTCTCCTCAGATGAGGCGAGCGCTATCTGCATATACCCAATATAACTACACAGGTAACTGACACAACCTTACACGAAATTACTCAAACTACTTCTAGATAAAGTCAAGTGCTCTTACCCGAAGCTGGAAGGGGCATTTTTTTTGCTGCCAATATAGAGAGATTAGCTAAAAAACTGGAGAGTGTATCACTCCACTAGCCCACATCAGCCAAGCTTTCAATCATCCTGGGAGTGTCAAGGGTTTGGGCGATCGCACCAAAATGCTACAAGAACTAGAACAAATTGCTCAAATTTTAGAGCCATAATTTTTTAGTGAATGCTGAGATTTGTAAACTAAATTAGAAGGCAACAAACAACAGAGTTTATTTTTTTAATAGCGGCTTCAGTCGCCAGCCAGTGAAAGTCTCAATAAGATATGTGTCAAAAAGAGTTTTAAGATTTACTGGCTCGAACATGATAGTGATAATTAAAAATTCTCATGGTGAAGAGGCATTGAGTAACTTGGAAAGCCATAAAGAAAAAATCCTGGTGGTAGACGACGAAGCAAGTATTCGCCGGATTTTAGAGACGCGCCTTTCCATGATTGGTTATGATGTCGTCACGGCTAGCGATGGCGAAGAGGCATTGAAAACTTTTCGCTTATCTGCCCCGGATTTAGTAGTTTTAGATGTGATGATGCCAAAGCTAGATGGCTATGGTGTGTGTCAAGAATTACGTAAAGAATCGGATGTGCCAATTATTATGCTCACAGCCTTGGCAGATGTAGCAGATCGGATCGCTGGGCTGGAATTAGGTGCAGATGATTATATGGTGAAGCCTTTTTCTCCCAAGGAGTTAGAGTCAAGAATTCGCTCAGTGCTGCGTCGCAGAAGTAATAGAACAAGCGCTGCTGGTGTTGTAAGTTTGGGAGTGATTCAAGTAGGCAATCTCAAAATCGATACAAATAAGCGACAAATCTACAAAGGTGATGAGCGAATTCGGTTGACTGGTGTCGAATTCAGCTTGCTGGAGTTACTAGTGAAATATTCAGGTAAGTCCTTTTCCCGTGGAGAAATTTTACAGCAAGTGTGGGGTTACACGGCGGAACAACATGCAGATACTCGTGTGGTGGATGTGCATATCTCACGATTGCGGGGAAAGTTAGAAGATGACCCCGACAATCCAGAATTAATTTTGACAGCCAGAGGTACTGGCTATCTTTTTCAACGAATTACTGAACTCGAGCATTAATTTACGAAAAAATCAGCATTTAGAGGTTATTTATAAAGTAAACCTTAAATCGTAGTGGCGTGGCAAGCCTAAAGTTGTG
>NZ_MTAV01000082.1 GCF_002154695.1 Nostoc sp. T09 | reverse complement strand
TGCAAGTTCCACAACCGCGCTGTTTTGTCCGATGAGGCGGTGGCGATGGTTTTGCCGTCGGGACTAAAACTCACATTATTGACACTGTCCTGATGCCCTTTGAATTCTTGTAAAAGTTGTCCTTGCAGGTTCCACAACCACGTTGTTTTGTCATCAGAGGCGGTGGCGATAGTTTTGCCGTCGGGGCTGAAACTTACACTATTGACACGGTTTTGATGCCCTTTGAATTCTTGTAAAAGCTGTCCTTGCAGGTTCCACAACCGCGCTGTATTGTCCCAAGATGCGGTGGCGATGTTTTTGCCGTCGGGGCTGAAACTTACACTATTAACGCTGGACTGATGTCCTTGAAATACCTGTAGCATATGCCTTTGCAGATTCCACAACCGCGCTGTTTTGTCCCAAGAGGCAGTGGCGATAGTTTTGCCGTCAGGGCTAAAACTTACACCCCAGACCCTGTCCTGATGCCCTTTGAATTCTTGTAAAAGTTGTCCTTGCAGGTTCCACAAGCAGGCTGTTTTGTCATCAGAGGCGGTGGCAATGGTTTTGCCATCGGGGCTAAAACTTACACCTAAGACGTAGCTCTGATGCCCTTTGAAGTCTTGTAAAAGTTGTCCTTGCAGGTTCCACAACCGCGCTGTTTTGTCCCAAGATGCGGTGGCAATGGTTTTGCCGTCCGGGCTAAAACTTACACTATTGACACTGGACTGATGTCCTTGAAATTCTTGTAGAAGCTGTCCTTGCAAGTTCCACAATCGTGCTGTTTTGTCCGATGAGGCCGTAGCGATGGTTTTGCCGTCCGGGCTGAAACTTACACTATTAACGCTGTCCTGATGCCCTTTGAATTCTTGTAAAAGTTGCCCTTGCAGATTCCACAACCGCGCTGTTTTGTCAGCTGAGGCAGTGGCGATGGTTTTGCCGTCGGGGCTAAAACTTATACCTAAGACATAGCTCTGATGCCCTTTGAATTCTTGTAAAAGTTTACCTTGCAGGTTCCACAATCGTGCTGTTTTGTCCCAAGATGCGGTAACGATGGTTTTGCCGTCGGGGCTGAAACTCACATTATTGACACTGAACTGATGCCCTTTGAATTCTTGTAAAAGTTGCCCTTGCAGGTTCCACAACCGCGCTGTATTGTCCGAAGAGGCGGTGGCGATAGTTTTGCCGTCGGGACTAAAACTTATACCTAAGACGCTGGACTGATACCCTTGAAACTGGTTACGTTCTTTAATATTGTCAAGAATGGTATGCAAAGCGTAAATCGGGCTAAAAGCTGGGTCTTCTTCTAGTGGGCGACCATTTTTAACCAGATTTTTCAACTCCTTACCACTATGTATTGCCGACACCAGCGATTCTAACGCGGCATATTCAAATTGTCTTAAGGCATTAGCCCCCGCCCTTTCTAAGTTTGTTCCTTGCAATGCTTCTTTTCGTGCTGCTTCTGCGGCAATTTTTGCGCTTTGTGCTTGTGTCAGGCTTGCTTGTGCTTGCTTCAAAGTTTCATCAGCTTGTCTAGCTTTTAATTCTGCTTCTTTTTGTTGTCTTTCTGCCAGTTTTACTTGATCTTCAGCAGCTTTTACATTTGCATTAGCCGTTTTAATTCTCTCTTCTGCTTGGGCGTTTCTCTGTTGTAATGTTGCTGCTTGCTGGTTTACCTTATCTAAATCTGTTTGAGCAGTTAATAAGTTTTTCTTTGCCTGTTGCGTCGCCTGTTCTGCTAATTTTGATTTATCTTCTGCGACTTTTTTATTTTTTAGTGCTTCTTGATAGTTTGTTTCTAAACCTTTCTTTTTATTTTCTAAGTCTTGAGCTTTTTTCTGAATTTCTCCCAGCCGCTTTTCTGTTTGTCGCTTTTGTAAATTTACATTTTCTAGATTGGTATTCGCTTCTGCCATTTTTGCAAGTGAGTCTTGCTTTCCTGCATTTGCAATATTTGCTTCCCTAATTTTATTAACTGCATACAAAGCAGATAAACCCGCAGCCAGCAATAAAATTATTGCCAAACCAGAACTCAAAGCTAATCTATTACGACCTTGATTAATTTTATGTTCAGCTTCCCGATTAGCATCGGCTAATATGTTTTTGGCTTTTTGTTCGCGTTGTAAATTGGCTTCTGCTTGCAAACGTTGCTCACGTTCCCTCGCCAATTCTTTTAATAACTCATCTCCCTGTTGCTGACGAATCAAATCAACTAAATAATCATGCACCAATTGATAACGTTCTGCTGGCGATTCTTGTAACAGCAATACCAAACCAGATTTAACAAAAATCTCCAATATTAAATCTAATTCCTCGGCTGCTGCTCCCAAATCTGCGGCTAACTCAGCTTTAGTTTTTAGCGGGCGTGTACCGTTTTCATCAGTTAATAAATATAAAACTAATCTGGCAGTGCGTTCATTAACTGCACCACAATCTTTAATAACTTCCTCTAAAAATCGCTCAACTAATTTTTCCTTAGTTCCCGCCTGACGATACTTTGCTAAAGTCGTAATTTTCTCAGTTTGCAATTGCGCCCCTACAATTTGCATCTCAATCGGGCGTACCTCCCCAATATCACCCGCCAAATCTTTTACCAATTCATCAATCAGGTTAGGCTCTAAATAAAAGTGTGTCTTCTCTGTCAAACTTTGGATAACAGCCTTTGCATCTGTGGGTGAAAAATTACCCAAGTAATAACGAATATTTTTATCGAGAATATTATTATTAATAACTGTTAAATCAAATATCCGGTCTAATTCTAATAAATAATGTAAATAATCTTCCCGCAAAGACAAAATCACCTTCACAAAAGGGATATCTAAACAGACGCGCAGAAATTCATAAAACGGTCGCCTTTGAGCTTGGTCTTTATAAACAAAGAAAAACTCTTCAAACTGGTCAAAAATTAAAACTGTTAATAAATTCCGTCTTTCATTGTTACGCAACTGCTCTAATATATCTGCCGCAGAATTTAGAGATATTCCCTGCAACCTCTGGACACTTTCTAGTAACTTGCGTCCTAACATCCCCACCCAATCTGTATAACTTCGCAACAAAATTGGTAAAGCTTCTCGCTCACCAATTGGTTGTTGTTGCAACGCTGGTATTAATCCCCCCTGCAAAATTGAACTTTTCCCCACTCCCGACTGTCCATG
Organism: Nostoc sp. T09; assembly: GCF_002154695.1. Classification (GTDB taxonomy): domain Bacteria; phylum Cyanobacteriota; class Cyanobacteriia; order Cyanobacteriales; family Nostocaceae; genus Aulosira. The sequence continues at coordinate 125,678 of NZ_MTAV01000082.1, read as the reverse complement.
AATTACAGTCAACTTATATTCAGTCCCGCTAATTCTTTCGCGTAAGCGTTTAACATCTTGTACTCGGCTAGAAACTGCAATTTCTTGAGCAATTGTTTCTGTATTTTCTACTTGTATCTGTGCCGGGTTAATTGCCTGTCGCTGCGGGTTAAGATAAGATGCACCTATAAAAGCACGAAAACCATATTGCTGTTCAATTTGTAATCGTTCTTGCTTGAGATGAAATGCATCTAAATATCTAGCTTGCTCAAAGTAAAGTTCGCGCAATCTTTCCAAAATCGATATATATAATTGCGGATTGTACTGGGGATTACTTTCTGATTTTGCGAGTTCCAAGCTACTGATTTCTGCTTCTACTTGTCCTAAACCCCGTTGCGCACGAGCCAACAAAACCCGATAAAAACTACGCTCATGGGTTTGTAATATCATGTCCGGTTGATTACTTACTAAACCCGATGAACCCCACCCCGCCAAAGCGGCGCTTTGTCGGGGTGGGGTAAAAGCGTACTGCATCCCCACGGAAATCGCTATATTTAATACTTCCAGCGCTTGTTCAGCAAATTGCTGCGCCTCTTCCCAGTGCGATCGCTGTAACGCCACCTCTGCCAAAAAACCGTAATCTTCAGCTATCTGTCGCGGTGTACCATAATCTTGATGCAGTATTAAAGATTGTTCCGCAAGGCTTTGTAGATCGCTCCATGCTTGTAAGCTGCGCAGAACTTCATCCAATTTACTAATATATTGAGCAATTAAATCTGGCTTTTGTGCGTCTTCAAAAATCTCAATAGCTTGCTGAAAATAATTTCTTGCTTCTTGCCAATCGCCTTGATTTTCCACCGAATTAATACTAGCTTGGCGTTGATATGCTAAAGCGATATGCGCTAATAATATACCTTGCCGTTCTAAATGATTACTTTGTCGCCAAAAACCCAAGCTTTGCTGATACTGTGCTAAAGCCGAATCAATCCGATCGTGTAAATAATCATGCAAACCAAGTACAAATTCGAGACTTGCTTGAATTGCTGAGTCTAAAACTTGCTGGCGACTTTGTAAATCTTGTTGAGCAGTTGTTAGTTCCCAACAAATTTGCGGATTGGGGATAACATCACCAGCAAATATCTCATCAGTTTTTTGCCGCAGAAACTGAATTAAATTATTAGTAGTATTATTAAAAGCAATTGTCGTCGCCCAATTATCCAAATCTGCTGCCAAGCGAATCATCTTTTGCAGAACTTGGTCATTAATCCACAACAATATAGGAAAAGGAAAGTTTTTTCTAAACTCTTCCCTAACCTGATTTGCCGCAGTCAGAACCGTATCAATATCTTTAACCGACTCCAAACCAAAAACCATTAATGCTGGTGGTTGTTCATCTCCCAGTTGTTCTTTAATCGCTGTGTAAAGCGTTCTCACCGATGCAGGTAAAGTAATTTCGCGGATTTTCACCGGAGATAATTGGTGGAGGCGTTGCACTATGCGCTGACGCAAATCATCATAATTACAGCGCAGTAAAATCAGCGAGAATTCACCTTGCGAAAAGGTAATCGCTCTTACCAGAGTTTTTAATGAGCTTTCGTTATCAACGTCTAAATTTTCTATTTCTTCATGACTCATAACATAATGATTTATTTAGTAGGATGGGCATTGCCTACATTTGTGATTTAGATCCTCGACTTCTTGAAGAAGTCGGGGATCTAAGCAGCAGAGTTTGTGATGCATCATTCATAACCGAAATTCTTTTGCCTCTATCAAAATTGGATTGATATCAAACCAAGAACCATCCTCATCCCGATATTCAAATACAAACATACTGCGAAGCAAAAGTTCGTATTTTTCATGTCCTCTAAAGCTTTTATCTTGCACTACCTCACGCAATGATTGCCATTCATCAGGTGTAATCCCTAAAGTTAGCTCATTGCGGCGTTGTTTAATTACGCTTTCTACGCAATCACGCGAAAGCGGTGGATCTTCTCTTTGCAAACAACGAAACAACAGCATCAACAAGTTACGCAGATGTCCACCGCTAACTCGGCAAATTCGTTCTAATGTATCTGGACTGTCAAAAACCTGAGTAATTAGATTTTGGCTTTGTTCCCAACTTACCCCAGGAAAAGCCCTAACCATAATCATCTTTTGCAATAACGTAATTCCCTGTTGAGAATCAGAACTATCTCGTAACTGCACCGGAACCATCGGTAAAACTTTCGGGTCTACGCCAAAGCGATTGGTTAACCTGCCCAAAGCGTTAGAAAATACTAAAACTAGGGGAATTGTATAAATAACATGACAATTTAGCTGGTTTAACTGTTCACCGCGTTCCACAAACAAATATTCAGGCTGGTAATAACCCGATGGCTTTAAGGAATTATCAACTCGGTCAAGATTATCCACAATTACCACCAATCCGGCTTTACCTTTCTCTTTCAGCTTGTCTCTACCAGGCTGGAGTAATTCTTTATTAATTGCTTCTAAAATTCCATTGGTGCGCGGTTCTAGATATTGGCGCAACTGACTACGAAGCTTTGGGCTATCTTTAGTTTTAGCAGTAATCTTAGCAATACCCGCCGATAGTTCAACTTGAGAAAGTTCCATCGGTGTAAGTAATAAATCGGTGATTTCCTTAAATAAATTTTGAAAATATCCCGGTTTGATGTTAATTTTTATTGCTTCTAGACTTTGACTTACCTCACGAGCTATAGCTAATAAAATATCTGTAACATCAACATCTGCCATATCCAGGCTTTGGCTAGACTCAAAATAAACTACATGAAATCCCTGCTGTTCTAACTCTGCCTTTAATCGCAGTAATTCGGTAGACTTGCCACAACCGATATGTCCCGTAAATAATTGGCAGGTTGGCTCCTCTGGTGAAAGGCGGGTGATAGTTCGCCCTAATTCCTCAATAATCTTCGCACCCCGCACTTTAGAAAAATCAATATAATACTGCCGATCCTCTGCTTTGCTGACAACCAAAGTCTTGCTGGGGTTGGACGCCTGAAAAAACTTCTTTAAATCCAGTTTCATGAAAAATCACCCGAATCAGCTTGCTACTACTGCCCATTCCAGTGATTATACAAATGACTCAGCCACGCTTAGGGAAAAGAGCGATTGGGAATTGAAGGTTATATGATGTCCGGCAAATTACCCTTAATATGTCATTGCGAGCGGAACGAAGTGGAGCGTTCGCCGAAGGCGTTCTCGCAGAGTAGCAATCACAAGGACTCTGCGATTGCTTCACTTCGTACCCTTCGGGAACGCCAAGGGCGAACGCAATGACGGGCATTTGAACGGACATCATATTAGTCCTCAGTAGAGTGGGCATTGCCTACCGTATCCGGCTTTTGGTAAGCATTACCTCAATAAATTTACAAATATTTATATAGCCATTTGTTAAAAAAAACTGACATTAATCTCTCACCAAAGTAACCCTAATTGTTGATTCTACATTTAGAAATTTACTTCTTTGACTAAACACCACTTTTTTATGGGAGTTTCCATTCCTTTATCTACAATAATTCTCAGCAACATCTCACTATAAATATCACTAGTTTATGTGGAATTAATAGAAATTAGCGGTAAACATATCGGGATAGGTAACTTATAAATACCCACCTACAAACCCTATTGACTCTTAAAAAATATAAGTCTAACGTGATAATTAAGTCCTCCCAAGGACGACTCACAATGCATCAGCAAGTTAGGAGGTTTTCCTATGATGATGATGATGATGAACGAATCCATGACAACTGAAATGCAAACTTGCATGGACGCTTGCATGGAATGTCATAAAATGTGCATGGAAACCATGACTCACTGTATGTCTATGTCTAAAGGCAAACAGATGGACATGAACATGATGAGCATGATGGGCATGATGCGCGACTGCGCTGAAATGTGCATGATGTGCATGAACATGATGATGAGTGGTTCCGAATTCATGGGACGCACTTGTATGCTATGTGCAGAAATGTGCGATCGCTGTGCAATGTCTTGTGAACAAATGAGCGACGATTCTAAAATGATGGAATGCGCCGCAGCTTGCCGTAAGTGTGCAGAATCTTGCCGTTCTATGCAAATGATGCCTGCTTAACTTCAATAACCAGCAGAAGTTTCTCTGCAACCTAATATTCAAGCGCTCAGGCTCAAAAAGTCTGGGCGCTTGAAGTATATTTATGGTTATGGGGTACATCTTATTTTGGAAGCAACAGGTTAAAACAAAAAATCCCAACCTAACAAAAACATTTTTTAGCTAAACAGTCTGCACAGGCTGGCTTAGTTTATTTAGCTTTAGGCTTTTAGCCTGAGAGCAACTGATACGATGTAGGTTGTCATGAAATACTTGTGCTGCGGATGACTTACAAATAAACGCAGATGAAACACCTTAAATCGCGTTCTCAAGATTTGCGGAGTTTGTTTGAGAACAACATCACGATTGAATACGTAGCAGAACCCCTCAAAGCAGTTTCAGGTGAAGCAGAAGTAACAGAGGTGCTGCATTGGATGCAAGCACGAGATTTTGATGTGGTTGGTGTGGAGTCGGAAGATACTATTAGCGGTTATGTAGAACGCATCAGCTTGATAAAAGCCACATCAGGTAAGTGCAGTGATTATCAGCGAGTGTTTCATCCTAAAGAACTTATCGCTATCTCCACTCCACTGATGAAATTGCTACCAATTCTGCAACAAACTCCCCGATTATTTGTGCTTGACTGCAATCAAGTAACAGGAATTATTACCTGTGGCGATTTGCAAAAAGCACCTGCACGAATGCTGCTATTTGGGTTAGTAACTTTGCTAGAGATGAATTTGCTGCGGCTGGTGCGGCTTTACTATCCTCAAGATTCCTGGCAAAAAGTTCTCAAACCAGAACGTTTACGAGTTGCTCAACGACTATGGCAAGAAAGCCAAGAAAGAAACGAAGCCACAGATTTGTTAGATTATCTCCAATTTTGCGATAAACGAGAGTTAGTCTTAAATCAGCCAGAACTTCTTGAGCAACTTGGACTGAAATCGAAGCGATTTGGAGAGCGTTTTCTCAAGTCTGCTGAACAGCTACGCAACCGATTGGCGCACGCGCAAAATTTAGTTAGTGGTTCCTCTTGGATAGACTTAATTTCCCTAGCCGAGGCGATGGAAACATTATTAATTCGCTGTGAGGAAATTGAGTGATATTATGACGACAGTAATAGAAATTTGTATAGGAATCTGGTTTTAATTTTTGAGAAAATCACCTATCTGAAGTCTGAAATGTAGGGTGGGCAATGCCCACCTTATATGTATTTCAAAAACTAGATATGAATCTTATATTAAGTTTTTTATTTAATTTAATTAAACGTACATAACAATACTTTTAACTCTGCATTCTCTAGAATAAAGTTCGACTTTTTTTAACCAACACTCACAACTGGAGTCAAGCATTCTGTGACTTTCCCTGTTTATATTTGGCTAGGTTCGTGGCGAATTCACCCTCATCTTTTGTTTGAGTCTTTGGCTTATGCCGCTGCCTTTCGTTTATTGTTACGTCATGTCCGCAAAGATTCTATTGCACCTAGCCAACGCAGTTCTGTAATAGTTGGTGGTATGATAGGTGCTTTAATTGGTGCCAAAATTTTGGTTTGGCTGCAACATCTTGATTTAATCTGGCAAAATCAACAGCAATTATTATTACTATTATTGCAAGGAAAAACAGTAGTAGGCGCACTTTTAGGTGGACTGATTGGTGTAGAAACTACCAAAAAAATTATTGGTATTCATCAGTCTACTGGCGATGTATTTGTATATCCTTTAATTGTAGGCACCGCAATTGGCAGGATTGGTTGCTTTCTTACAGGCTTGAGCGATCGCACTTACGGAATTGCCACAAAATTACCTTGGGGAATAGATTTTGGCGATGGTATTCACCGCCATCCCACACAATTATATGAAATCTTATTTTTAGGATTACTAATACTATTTTTGCACTTTCGCAGCCGCTATAAATATCAAAATGGTGATTTATTTAAATTTTATTTAGTTTCCTATTTCGGGTTTCGTTTTCTGGTAGATTTCATTAAACCGGATTTTCATCCTTTTTTAGGGTTGAGTGCTATTCAAGTTGCTTGCCTATTAACTATTTTGTATTATCGTCACAGCATTCGCCAGATTTTTCAATTCAAACATTAATTGCATATTATGCATTATTTTCAATAATCGTAAGGTGGGCACTGCCCATCCTACAAAAACTTTTTTAGACTTTCCTTCTGCCTCCTGCTTAGAGAGCAAGATGCTCCCACTACAAATTTTCTGTTGGCAAAATTGGGATGCTCCCCTTCTAAATCCCCTTCTGCCTTCTGCCCTCTGCCCTCTGCCTTATCTAATACTATGCCTACTCGTAATTATCTATTTTACGCCTTAACTAATAGTGTTTGTTCAAAATGTTTAATTAAGGTAGAAGCCAAAATCATTTTTCAAGATGATTGTGTTTACTTAGTTAAGCATTGTCCCACTCATGGACGAGAAGAAGTTTTAATAGCTGATGATATTGAATATTATAAAAAGTCTCTAGAATTTATTAAACCGGGGGATATGCCTCTCAAGTTTAATACTCCGATAAAATATGGCTGTCCTTATGATTGTGGGCTTTGTCCCGATCATGAACAACATAGTTGTTTAACATTAATCGAAGTTACAGATCGGTGCAATCTTTCCTGTCCAATTTGTTACGCCGATTCTGGTGCAGAAGAAGTTTCCCAATTATCCCAGCAACCACGACTGCATCGCAGTTTAGCGCAAATTGAACAGATGATTGATGCGGTAGTAGCAAATGAAGGAGAACCGCAGATAGTTCAATTAAGTGGTGGTGAACCAACTATTCATCCTGAGTTTTTTCAAATCTTGGAGATTGTCAAAAGTAAGCCGATTAAGCATTTAATGATCAATACCAATGGCGTGATGATTGCTAAGGATAAATCATTCTGCGAGCGCTTGAGCCAATATATGCCAGGGATTGAAATATATTTGCAATTTGATAGCTTTGAAGCCGACGCTTTAAAAGAGTTACGCGGTGCAGATTTACGGACTGTCCGCGAAAAAGCAATTGCCAATCTCAACGAGTATAATATCTCAACTACTTTGGTTGTCACACTCAAAAAAGGATTAAATGACCACGAAATTGGGAAAATTATTGAGTATGCTTTGCAACAGAAATGTATCCGAGGCGTGACTTTTCAACCGATACAAGCAGCCGGAAGGTTAGCAGGATTTGACCCCAAGCGAGACAGATACACTTTAACAGAAGTTCGTCGCTCAATTTTAGAACAAAGTCCTTATTTTAAACCTGAAGATATTCTCCCAGTTCCCTGCCATCCCGATTCTTTAGCGATGGCTTATGCATTGAAAATAAATGGCGAAGTAATACCTTTGACTGGCTTAATTAATCCAGATGTTTTTGTGAAAATTATGCCTAACAGTGTACTTTATGAGCAAAATGAAGAACTGAAGCAGCAAATTTTCCAATTATTTTCTACCAGTCATTCACCAAATTCTGCGGCTTTATCACTCAAGCAGCTTTTGTGTTGTTTACCAATGATAGCCGTACCAGAAGGAATTAACTACTCTAATATATTTCGAGTGATGATTGTTCAGTTTCTCGACCCTTTTAACTTTGATGTCCGTTCAGTCAAGCGTTCTTGCATTCATATTGTGCATCCAGATGGTAGGATTATCCCATTTGATACCTTTAATATGTTTTACCGCGAAGGCAGTGCTGGATATCACCTAGTGAATAACCGTCCTGTTTAAAATAAATTTATCAGTATCATCTACAGGGCTAAATTAATGTCTCAAAGAAATGAAATTTTAAATGTTTTTTTAGGGATATTTCTTTTATTTGGACTGCATATAATAGCAATAGCTATAATCTTTTTGTTGGGCTGGATTTATGGTCAAATATTTGGTTATAGTAGTTACAATTATTTAGGTATTTGGATTATTGGTGCTTGGGGATTTTTTATTTGGCAAATGTTATATGTAATTCCCCTTTGTATTTGGCTAAGACGGCAACAGCGCCTAGCAATGATGAAAGGGGTAATTATTGGTGCAGTAATTACGGCTTTATTAAATGGCACTTGTTTTTTACTACTATTTACCAATCGTTAGAACAAAGATTCCCGACTTTTTTAAAAAGTCGGGAATCTTGTTTTTCACGTATGATTTAGCACTGTTATATTAGCGCGGTTTATTGAGAGAATCACTTAACTGAGTTCCTGTGTAATTAGGCAACCAACCTTCTGCGGTAATGAAATAGCGAACTGCTTTAAAATTCAAAGATGCATTAGGACTAGACCAATGCTCAACTCCCGCCGGAATAACGAGATAATCTTGAGCTTGAATTAAAAGCTGTATCTGACTACCATCGGGTTTCACAAAGCCAAATATCATCTCTCCTGCCAAAACGTAGATGGGTTCAGCAGCAGTGTGAGTATGATAACGGCTGTAAGTGGCAATTAGCGTCTCGATATGCGGGGAACCAGGATGCACATTTAGCAAGTCACACCAGAGATAGCCTGTTTCTTGCTGGAGAAATTCAAAGACACCATTGTGGAGTTCTAAAATGTAGCGCTTCTCAGATTCTGTAACAACGTCTTGCTCTACTAAGTGGGGAAAAAGCAGCGATGTTCCTGGATCGTAGTGTTTCAGGTGAATGCCAAGAGGAGCCAATTCACGCACTATATCGCCTAAATCACTCTCGATTGTACCGTCGTCAAGCAATAGAGTAGCCATAACAGAAACACTAATTAACCATTAACAAAAGTATACTTAAATTTTAATTAATTAGCCACTATGCCGATAGGTAAACCGGAGTTGTATATTCTCGTTCGCTGACACGGCAATTATGTTTGTGTAGTACGCTGTTTGGTGCTATTGAAAAGGCTAGAGTCTCTGACTAATAGCGCTCAAAATATAATTCAAAAACCTTGATTTTGGATTTTTGCCCAGAAATTTATCGCTAGAGTGATGCTTACAGGTACATAAGACTTTAAACTAGTACGGGCGAACTATTATGAGTATGGAATGTCTGACTTAATTTTATTTTGGCATCGCCGTGATTTGCGTATTGCTGATAATACAGGACTGGCTGCGGCACGCAAACAAAGTCCCAAAGTAGTGGGAGTATTTTGCCTCGATCCTAATATTCTCGAACGGGATGATGTTGCTCCAGTCAGAGCAACTTACATGATTGGCTGTTTACAGGCACTACAAGAGCGATATGCTCAAGCTGGTAGCCAACTGTTAATCCTCCACGCCAATCCTGTACAAGCAATTCCCGCGTTAGCAGCGGCTTTGAATGCCAAAGCTGTTTTTTGGAACTGGGATGTAGAACCTTACTCCCAAGAACGCGATCGCACTATAATTAATGCCCTCAAAGAAAAAGGTATTGCGTTTCTAGACCACAACTGGGATCAAATCCTGCACGCACCAGAACAAATTCGCACAGGTGGCAATGGCCCTTATACTGTTTACACTCCCTTCTGGAAAAATTGGAGTAGCAGAACCAAGGCTAAACCAGTAGAAACTCTCCACGATGTTGAGGGATTGACACCAGATGAACAGGAAATTGCCAAGCAAACAGGAGCAATCTCATTACCAACAGCCAAAGATTTAGGATTTATCTGGGATGGAGACTTGATTCTTTCCCCAGGAGAAGCCGCAGCACAAGAACGACTAGAGGGATTTAGCGCAACTTCCATTAATGAATATCGGGAACAGCGCAACTTTCCCGCAGTTGATGGTACATCCCAACTAAGTGCAGCTTTAAAATTTGGCGTCATTGGCATTCGCACCGTTTGGCAAGCCACCCTAGAAGCCGAAGAAAATAGCCGCAGTGAAGAAACAGCCGCCAATATCCGCACATGGCAACAGGAATTAGCATGGCGGGAATTTTATCAACACGCAATGTATAACTTTCCGGAATTGGCTGAAGGTGCTTACCGCGATACTTTCAAAACCTTTCCTTGGGAAAACAACGAAGAACATTTCCAAGCATGGTGTGAAGGCAGAACAGGTTATCCCATTGTCGATGCAGCCATGCGTCAAATGAATGAAAGCGGCTGGATGCATAATCGTTGCCGAATGATTGTTGCCAGCTTCCTCACTAAAGACTTATTAATTAGTCCTCAACGAGGAGAAAAATACTTTATGCAGAGATTGATTGATGCTGATTTATCTGCCAATAATGGTGGTTGGCAGTGGAGTGCTTCCAGTGGCATGGACCCCAAACCAGTGCGGATTTTCAACCCAGCCAGCCAAGCACAAAAATTCGATCCAGATGCCGAATACATCCGCCAATGGTTGCCAGAATTGCGGTCGATAGATACTGAATATTTAGTAACTGGTAAAATCACACCTTTGGAACGTCGCGCTGTTGGCTATCCTGACCCCATTGTCGAGCATAAAATTCAGCAACAGCAATTTAAGCAGCGTTATCAAGAGCAAAAACAAGTGCTGGGATAAAGATAAACTTAAGTTTGTAGTCCGAGGCTCTAGCCCTTCTTAAAATCTTACTCTGAGTGCTTTAGCACTCACTACAAACTATGAGTATATTTTAAGTTAGCTTTTACTCACTATTCCTGAACTGATAGAGAATACAAAGCCATGACTGAAACCAAGCATAATCACATAGTACGTCAGGGAAGATTATTTCCTGAAATACAATGGACAGAAGAACAAAAAACACAATGGAGAAGGACACTAGAAGAACATTACCAACGCTGCAAAATCATTTTTGAGCGCCTTCAGCCAGAGTTGCTAAAAACCCACTATAAATGGTTTATGGCAGTAGAAGCAGAGAGTGGGGATTATTTTATTGATCAAAATGAAGAAATAGTTACCCAAATGTGCCTTCAAAAATATCCAAATGCTATCCCTTTCATTTTTGTGATCAACGAAACAGGGGTAGCTGGGAGAATATGATCGAAGGGAATTTTGGCAGTGATGGTGAGCTTTTTTTTGAAATTGAGTTGATTGCTGCTGATGGATTAGAATTACCAGTAACTGCTATGCTGGATACTGGATTTACAGAGTTACTTGCTGTTAATTCCCAGGATGTAGAAGGGCTAGGTTGGAGCTTTTTGCGAGAACGACAGTTACGAACAGCACAGTGAATAACAATTTTTAGAATTTATTTAGGAAAAGTCCGCTTAGATAGGCAAGAGTTTGAAGTTCCTGTCTATACTGGCGAAGAAATTACAGAAATTTTACTAGGTAGCCAATGGTTAAAAACTATGCGCTTAGTTGCAGATATGCCATCAGGAGTTTTGACTTTAGCATGAATTTGAAAAAATAAGAATTTCAATCCTGAATCTGTTTTCTTTTTGTAGATTCCACGATTGTATTACTTTGCTTTCTCAAGATAATTTTCTATCTTTGGCTTGCCTAGAAGTAGCTTCTAAAAAATCAGTAAATACTTGGGTGAACTTATGTATTCCCTCGCTACCGCCAGCAATTAAACCACCTGTTAATAATGCATCTAAACAGCGAAAAATAATTATTTGAATGGGATTATTAGCATCAAGTACAATTAGTGGTTCAATAGAGCGAATACCGATCGCACTAATTAATAAACCGCATAAAAGAGATGTCCATAAAGCAATTATTCTAGTATCAGACTTATAATTTACTCGCTGCCGTTCTATTTCATTCAAATTCTTAATTCTGGTATTTAAATCATTAATATGCGGTTGTAATTGCTGAAATGCTTGTGTAGGAATTTGGTTAGAATCTTGGATGAGTTGCTGTTCTAAAGTGGTTCCACCTGACTGATTAACTTTGATAGGACTTGCTTCTAAAGAAGAGACTTGATTTTGACTTTGTTGTTCTTCGATAAATTTTCGCTTTTCAGAAATTAGAGCGGTTTGCTGTTGAATACTAATTTCTAGCTGTTCTGTAGTAGGACCTCGCCAAGTAGTTATAAAAACTTCTAAGGAACGCTCTAATAAAAGTGAAATAAAAAACGGTAACGTAAGTAACTGCATAATATCATCTAACCCAAAGGGTTTTAACTCCAAAGGTCGTTGCGATAACCAAGCTGTTAAAGTTACCAATAAAAAACTAATAATTATTAATAAAATAAATACCGGAGATTCCAGAGAAACTTTTAGCAACATTCCTATAGTCCTGCTTTGTTCCACAATATCTAACACAGAGAGAAATGTAGAACAGCAGGAAGAAATTAGTCTTGCTTGAAAATACTTTGTGCCTTGGTATTTTAAGTAATATTGAACCACTAAGACACTAAGACACAAAGAAAAAAGGTTTTTATACAGCGAATTTCAAGTTAGTGAAGTACAGATCCTCAGGCTCAAACCCAAGCATAAAGACTGTTTTACTTCTGAATTCTGAATTCTAACTCCTAAATTCTGCTGTACGTGCTGGTATACGTAATTCATACTGGCTACTTCGTTAAATTCCCGCACCATCAAGAAAGTCTGCAATTACGCGATCGCTATCACAGGTACTACTTTCTATTACTCCATTGTCTTGTTGGATTGACGACAAACTTGACTCAGCGTGTAACTGTTCTAGGTGTTTCTCTAAAGCCTTAACCCGTTCAAACAAAGCGCGAATTGCTTCAGCTTCCACGTCCCGGACTTTACCATGAGCTAGAACATCGCCATTTATGTTGTTTTGACGAGTTATCCGTCCGGGAATCCCAACAACAGTAGTATCGCTTGGTACATCTCGCAGCACTACCGAACCTGCGCCGACACGCACGCGATCGCCAATTTGAATATTTCCCAAAACCTTTGCACCTGCTCCCACAACTACATGGCTACCTAATGTGGGATGGCGCTTACCGCTTTCTTTCCCAGTACCACCAAGGGTAACACCTTGATAAATTAAGGCATAGTCACCCACAATCGCCGTCTCGCCAATTACTACTCCCATTCCGTGGTCGATAAACACACCCTTACCAATCACTGCACCAGGGTGAATTTCAATTCCAGTGAAAAACCGACTCAGATGGGAAATAAATCTCGGTAGAAAAGGAATTCCCGCTTTATGCAGCCTGTGTGCTAATCGATGAAACAGCAAGGCTTGCAGCCCAGGATAACAAAACAATACCTCTAGCCAGTTACGAGCTGCTGGGTCGCGCTCGTAAATTGTTCGCAAATCAGTTAGTAACATACATCTGTTGATTGAGATTGTCGTTGATGGGCGAGGCTCTGGATGTTGAGGAACGCAGGAGTCCGATAATTTCTACAAAAGATTCAAACTATTTATGAGAATTTTATAAGATAATCTACGGTAAGTCGATAGGTATACGGAGATTTGTGCAATAAGTGAAGATGCGATCGCATGTTCCACTTTTAACCGCATAAATAACGATAAATCAATCGACCCACCGTAGTATATTGAGTAGAGACTTGAATAGCCAAACATACGCTCTCCTGGATCTGTCTTCCAAAGTCGAATACGCACTGCTGGCACTTTTAGAGTTGGCAAGCAACCACAGCAAAAAAGTTCCTCTGACTATGAGTGAGATTACTGCCAAGCAACCCATACCCGAACGCTATCTGGAACAAATTTTGACCAACCTGCGGCGTGCTGGTGTGGTGCAGAGTCAACGCGGCTCTAAAGGAGGTTTCATTTTAGTGCGTGAGCCGTGGCAGATTACCTTACTAGAAATTGTTACTGTGGTGGAAGGTGAACGCAAAGAGAAAGACAGCTCTGAAGCTCGCACTTTAGAGAAGAGTCTGGTGCATGAAGTTTGGGAGCAGGCTAATGCAGCCTCGATTGAGGTGTTAAATAGCTATACACTCCAAGACTTATGCCAGCAAAGAGAGGCTCGCGCACAGCAGAGTCCAATGTATTACATTTAGTTACGCAGGAGTACCCCTGATGCGGATAGCAAAAGACATCACAGAGTTAGTCGGACGGACGCCTTTAGTTCAATTAAACAAGATTCCCCAAGCTGCGGGCGCAGTTGCTCAGATTGTGGTGAAGCTAGAAAGCATGAACCCAGCTTCTTCTGTCAAAGACAGAATTGGTGTCAGCATGGTGGAAGCCGCAGAAAAAGGGGGTTGGATTCAGCCGGGAAAAACCATTTTAGTAGAGCCAACCTCCGGTAATACAGGTATTGCTCTGGCAATGGTGGCGGCCGCTAAGGGCTACCATCTTATTCTAGCGATGCCTGATACGATGAGCCAAGAACGGCGAGCAATGTTGAAAGCTTATGGCGCGCAATTAGAGTTAACGCCTGGAGTAGAAGGGATGCGCGGAGCGATCGCGCGTGCGGAGGAAATTGTCGCCAAAACGCCCAATGCTTATATGTTGCAACAGTTCCGCAACCCTGCAAATCCCAAAGTTCACGCCTCAACTACGGCTGAAGAAATTTGGGCTGACACAGATGGACAAGTGGATATCCTTATCGCCGGAGTCGGTACTGGCGGGACAATTACAGGCGTGTCAGAAGTCATTAAACAACGCAAGCCAAGTTTCCAAGCGATCGCAGTTGAACCTACCAACAGTCCTGTATTAGCAGGTGGTAAACCAGGCCCTCATAAAATTCAAGGGATAGGCCCCGGATTTGTTCCAGCAATTTACCGCCCAGATTTGGTAGATGAGGTCATTGAAGTTACAGATGAGCAGGCGATTTCCTACAGCCGTCGTTTAGCAAAAGAAGAAGGATTACTTTCAGGTATTTCTGCTGGTGCGGCTTTATATGCAGCACTTGTAGTAGCACAGCGACCAGAAAATGAAGGTCGCCTGATTGTCATGGTGCAACCTAGCTTTGGCGAACGCTATCTCAGTACCTCGTTGTTTAGAGATCCAGAGGAAAGTGAATGGTTAAGTAAGGTTTGATGCCTAGTTTTTTTTCATTTCTTTGACATTTTCATCATCATTTTTTAACAGAATTGTCAAACAAAGACAACTACCAGCAAGCTTTATTAAACTTAAAGCTTCGCTTTTCAATACAATAAAAGCACCTAAACCCATCAGTACGAAAGGCACAATATTGTTGCCGTAGCGAGTTAAGAAATTAGCTATTGTTTTCTGATGGGTTAGCTGATATGTTGCGTAGCACCATACTCCTAAAAGCAAAAAAAATAAAGCGATAATAACAACAAAACTCTCTAAATTATTGTTAGCAAATAAAGGCACATACACGCTAATGTTATCGCTACCATTAGCTACTGTCAGTGATGCCACAGTATAAATTTGTGGAGAAATAAAACTAGCAACAGCTGAGCTTTCAACTTGTTCCATTTCTGGTACTAATTCTGCTGATGAATTGGCTTCCCAATTGACTAGGCTACTAAGACCAATTGCCAGAGGAATCAAACCAAGTAATCCAATCCAGTTTTGCGGTACAACTAATCCACCAAAAAAACCGGGAAGGCTCAGTATTAACAATGCAGTGAAACCTAAATATTGGCCAGCAAAGATGTGCCAAGGGCGGAAGGTAGCATTAATCTGAGAAAAGAACAGTAGCAAAATAACAATATCATCAATGTTTGTAGCACTGAATGCGGCTACTCCTGTGCTAATTGCAGTGATGAACTCGTTCATATATTCAGAGAAATCAAGTTGGGAGAAAGGATTTTAGTAGGGTAGGCAATGCCCACCATATCTAAGTTCTATTGGGCAATGCCCACTCTACATACTCTGCAATTTTGAATTTTGAATTTGTTAATTTGGTATGGTGGTAAATTGTACATTCTAACCATCCACCATGAGCCAGCTTGGGGCAGCTTTCACTGAAGGAATTATCGCCTTTGTTGCTACTAATCTTGATGACATACTTATCCTACTGTTATTTTTTACCCAAGTAGATACTAACTTTAGACGGCGGCATATCATAATTGGTCAGTACCTAGGTTTTGTAGCAATTATCCTTGCTAGCTTACCAGGATTCTTTGGTGGCTTGGTGGTACGACGAGAATGGATTGGATTATTGGGAATACTACCAATTGCAATTGGTCTTAAGCAATTACTATCTTGGCAACAAGAAACTACAGAAGTGCAGACAGTATCTACTAATTTTGCACAGACATCACCTAGTAACTTTATCCTGTCTTTTCTTTTGAGTGTTCTGCATCCCCAAACCTATAAAGTGGCAGCAGTAACAATTGCTAATGGTGGCGACAATATTAGTATATATATCCCCTTATTTGCTGGACATAACCTTGCCAGCTTTGGGGTAATTTTAATGGTATTTTTTGTTATGGTCGGGATTTGGTGTGCGATCGCTTATTATTTAAGTCGTCACGCTACCATTGCTTCTGTTTTAAATCGCTACGGTCACCATATAGTACCTTTTGTATTGATTGGCTTGGGTTTGTTGATCATGTATGAAAGAGGTACATTCAACTTACTACCGTGGGTGAGATCATAATATTGACATTAAGTAGATATGTAACCACACCTGAAACACTTACAAATGACAAATGACAAATGACAACCTACTTACACCTGATAAACTAACTTCCAACTTACCATCATCAAAATTGCGTAAACAATAAACCTTAGTGGACGTTGAGGCGCAATTTGGCAGATTTTTGCACCTAGTAAAACACCTGGAATTGAGCCTATCCATATTGGCAATACCAGGCTCCAATTAACTGTTCCTAGGGTGAGATGTCCTAGAGAAGTAAATAGCAATAAAATCGCTGCCTGGGAAATATCTGTACCCACTAATTTACGTGCATCAAGACGGAAAAAGGCAATCATTACTAAGGCAAACATTGAGCCTGATGAAACGCTAGTCAGTCCTACCAAGCAGCCCAAAACTGCGCCTATGAGGATTGTTAGAAAACGACCCAAGTTGGTTTTTAAATCTAACTTTGGCAATTCGGGTAAATTGAACTTGGGGAAAAAAGTCAACAGCAGCAATTGTACTAGTGCTAACACTGTCACTAGGAGAATCATCACTCCTAGCATTCGCAGCATCATGTTATCTAGATGATACTCGCCTGTGCGCCGGAGAAAGTGCAAAATTCCTACCCCAAACAGCGAACCAGGAACGCTTCCCAGCGCCAGCCATTTTACAACTTCCACATCAAGGGTTTTCTGCTGCCAGTGTTTGGCACTACCAACAACCTTCATCAATGTTGCAGCTACCACATCAGAACTTACAGCAATGGAAGGGGGAACCTGGAAGACAAAAATCAACATGGGAGTGATCAGGGAGGCTCCACCAATTCCTGTTAACCCAACAATGATGCCAACAAAGAAGCTAAAGACTGGTAGTAATAAATAGTGCATACTCCTATCCAGAAACGAGGTTTCAAGTGTAATGAAGTCAGCTAGGACTTAAGCAGGCGAAATTTAGCCTAGTGGTAGACTAAGCTCGGTCAGTTATGGTACTGCTCAAGGGATAGGTAACACAAAGGTTATCCAAACTCAAGCTTTGGTCGAGTTAATCTCCAGTCCACAAAAAACATTTAGGAGTTGTTTGAGCATGGATGCTGGCATCGCTATTAAGCAAACCGTGATAACTGCTTATCGATCGCTTGTCCTGCTAGGTTTAACTGCCGATTGATTTTTTGTAGTTTTACATGTAAACACGGAAAACCGACTGGCTTACCGTATTTTAATCGTAAAGTTGATTTAAAGTCTAGGGTACTCGTGTTATAAATCACAAAAATTTTGGATAATACATGCCATTAAAAGGGATTCTCTGGTTATTGCTGCTATAAAAGTTACCCACCTCAGTGCGTGCCTTGCCAGTTCCCAGAAATTTGGGTGGTGCTAAGACGTACAAGAGCGATCGCCTGCTATGATTTTGTTAATTAATTGAGCCAATATCGATACAAATGACTGTGGCGTAGGGATCGATGGCTGATTTGGGAACAGAAATAGTTAACTCACCTAAGGGATCGGGATTTAATATAGAATCCATAATTGCACAACGACTTGTGTAGGCTAGTTGTGTACCATCGGCTAGTAGCGATACCGACTGCACTTGTTTAATTGGTAAACCCCTCACAGAGATAGTTTCATAAGGCTTCATCAACAGGTGCAGATAGATCCGATTGCCTTTTCGAGTTGAAGGGCCATAAAATTGCCAGGGTTCTAGTCCTGGTGTTGTACCCAGGATACTTTCAGCGTGGCGAGACATCCAACTGGCTATGTCCTCTAAACGTTCTAGCTGTTCAGGTGGAATTTGCCCATCACCCATTGGACTAATATTCAGCAGCAGGTTACCGCTTTTACCAGCAACTTCACACAGCGTATGAATTAGCTGACGAGAGGATTTGAAGTTACAATCGCTTGAGTTATATCCCCAACTTTCATTGATAGTCAAACAAGTTTCCCAAGGATGAGCAGGCGGTTGATGGGGAATAAACTGCTCAGGAGTTTCAAAGTCTCCACAATTTGGTAAGCGATCGCTGATGAGAATATTGGGTTGTAACTCACGAATCATTTTTGCCAACTCTTCAGCTTGCCATTGCTCTGGAGTTCGTTCCCAACTACCATCAAACCAAATGATGTCAATTTGACCATAGTTGGTCAACAATTCTTTTACCTGATTGAACATAAACTGGCGATATCGTTCCCACTGTTGCTGTGTGGGTTGAGGCAGTTTATCAAAACGGTAAGGTTTATCAGCTTCCGTAAAAGCAGGGTAGTCAGGATGATGCCAGTCACTCAAAGAAAAATAAAGACCAATACGCAATCCTTGAGCGCGCATAGCTGTGACAAATTCATCCACAATGTCCCCTTGATAAGGTGTGTTTGCAATTGAAAAATCTGATTGCTGAGTATGAAATAAAGCAAAACCATCATGATGTTTGGTCGTTAAAATAACGTACTGAACTCCTAAACTTTTGGCTAAATCTGCCCATTCTTGGGGATTGTACTGCTGGGGATTAAAAGTATCAGCTGTACTGTAATACTCTTCAATCAAAATATTTTGGCAAAAAGGAAGGCTAAACACACCTCCAACCATTGGCCAGGATAACTCCCAGCCTTGTTGAGAACTATGTCCCCAATGAATAAACATCCCCAACCGCGCTGTTTGAAACCAATTATTATTCATAGTTTTATTTATAAAATTCAGTCCTTAATTAGAGGACTTATCTGAGATTAATATTTATTGTGGAATTGAACCAACAAAAAATCATGGAAACTGTGAAACAAGCGACTAATGAGCGCCGTTCGCCGCTGAGTTTTCTCAAAAACCTACTTATTGCCCATTGGCGTTCTTTATTGATCCTATTAATAGGAGTTTATTTACCTTTTCAGTTCTTTGAAATTTTGGCAGTGAAAGTCTGGCAGAATGCAGGTGGCTTTCCTTGGGATGTACCGATTCTGCTGTCAATCCACTCTCAAGCACTGCCACAATTAGATGTAGTGGCGGTGATTCTGACGAAGTTTGGCTCGTTTTGGACTGCGTTACCGATTTTTACGGCGATCGCCATCATATTATGGCAAAAACGGTGGTGGCGATCGCTAACTTATTTGCTCACCACAACATTGGGAAGTGTGATCATCAACCGCACCGCCAAGGAACTCATGCATCGAGTGCGTCCGCAACTGTGGGTGTCTGGTGCGCCTGAATTTGATTATGCATTTCCCAGCGGTCATGCAATGACAAGTATGACGCTAGTAATAGTTCTGCTAATTTTGAGCAGAGGTTATCCTTGGCGTTGGTTGATTCTTCTTTTCGGTAGTTTATATCTCTTGGCTATTGCCTGGACAAGGCTGTACTTGGGAGTTCACTTCCCTAGCGATATTCTGGCAGGCTGGATGGTTGCGATCGCCTGGGCCATTGGAGTGAGTCTAATTATCAAACCCCATTTGAATTTAGCCAACCCGATAATTGCCGATAAAACTGTAGATGAAACTTCTTTATTACCAGAAGAAAAACAGCTTTTAGCAAAAGATTAAACCTATCCTCTACCTGTTGTGAACACAGTACAGGTGTTATGGATATTAAACCACAGATAAACACAGATGAACACCGATACTTATCTGTGTTTATCTGTGTGCATCTGTGGTTCTTAATTTATCTAGATTTAAGCCTTTTTGGTAGGCGCATTAGTTACTCGTGCATCCACAATTGCCTGCGACACATTAGGGATAAACCAGTCCACATCACCAGATTTGAGAATTTTAGTACCAGCTTGATTAAATTCAATTGTCCCGGTATCTGGATTTGCCTTCAGGGCTAAGTTAGTTCCGTTTGGAACCTTAATCACAACACCACCTGCCACTTCTGCGCTTTGTCCATCTTGGTTCAAAGCCGCAGCTGTCACATCACTCGGCAGATAAATACCCTTACAATTCCATCTATCTCGAGTTGTCTGACCATTACCCAAAAAATACAGTGCAGCTCCTTGGGAGTAGTCATCATCATCTAGATTTGGTTCTGGCCCATAGACAGCTAAAGTCTTACCTGTTTGATTAGTACACTGCCCCCAGTCAATCCCCGACTCAAAAGCATATTTTTGCAACTCTAACTCATTGATTGCTTGCTCAATTTGCTCTGGTTTATAGCCCTCTAATTGAGCCTGCGTGTCTTTAGCGGCTTGCAGTTTATTAATCTCTTCAGTTAAAGCTATATAATCAGGGTTTTTCGTAAATTTCGGGCGATCGGCAAATGAAGGTTGCGCAAAAACTAGATTGACTAGTAATAGCACTGCCATCAAAATGTATTTGCAGGTTTTCATATTATATGTCCTACTTTTTACAAATTGCAGTTTATATTTAACTACATAAATTGTCAATTTTATAACAAAAACTAAAATTTTATTATTTTAAAAAATTATTTTCTAATACTTCGGATTTTTCAGAATAACTATTAATTTTAACCTACCATTTTAACTCAGAATTGGCAACATTCGTTTTTTAATTGAGTTTTATACTTTTTGCCTTTAAGTGGATATTGTGCTGTATATCAGCTTCAGCCCTACCTATATTTGATCCCATCATGTAATTAAATTAAATGGCTCTAATCCCCATGAGCTTATCGGGTATTATTTTTATCTCCTTATTCAAGGTAACAACTATCAATGTTATTTCTCAATAATAAATTTACACTATTCCGATATACTTAGTGTGAATAATCTATCTTTAGAAAAATTTTAAAAATTATTTTTTACTAATACTTGATTGTAGAAAATACATGAGGTAGTATGACCTCTATCGTGAGAAATACAACCAATGATAGAGGTTGTCTAATTGAGATATATATCGAATATGCTCAAAATTTAGGGATAGCTGAAAAGGGATATTGTGCTTTAAAGCAATATCGTAAACACCCATAATCCCCTCGATATATGTACTATTCCTCCGCAAAAGCAGCAACATGAACAAGGAAATCTCATCGCATCGCAGTGTTCATGGCTTAAAGCCAGAATGTCTTTCCTTCACAGAAGTTTTAGCGCAATCTTTTGCTGTAATTGCACCCACAACAATACCCGCATCTAACATTGGCTTGATAGTTGCGCTTTCAGGGAATGGAACTTGGTTGAGTTTTTTAATAGGCCTGATCGGGTTATTATTTGTCAGCATTAATATCAACCAATTTGCTAGCCGTTCCGCCTCTCCCGGTTCACTCTATTCTTACATCAGTAAAGGACTCGGTCCGATGGCTGGTGTAATTTGCGGCTGGAGTTTGGTCTTAGCTTATTTATTAACTGGGATGTCAGTACTCTGCGGTTTTGCAAACTTCAGCGGCATGTTCTTCGGTCATTTAGGTATCCATCCGTCTAGTATTACGCTGTTAGCAATCGGTGCTGGAATTTCCTGGTATGCAGCTTATAAAGATATTCAAATTTCCGCAGTAGCGATGCTATTAATGGAGGGAGTATCCATTTTTTTGATCGCTATTTTGTGCATCATCATTTGGGCACACAAAGGTTTTGTGCTAGATATTTCCCAATTGACTTTATCTAGTACAACACCAGGTAGCGTGGCAACAGGTCTTGTCTTAGTAATGTTTGCTTTTTCTGGCTTTGAAAGTGCAACATCCCTAGGTGATGAAGCAAAACACCCTTTGCAAACCATCCCTAAAGCTGTAAAGGGTAGCGTAATCCTGGCGGGTTTGTTCTACATTGCAACTACTTATATAGAGGTATTGGGGTTTAGCGGTACAGGAGTTTCAATTACCAAAACTGAAGAACCACTGGGTTTTTTATCACAACAAGCCGGAGTTGGTTTTTTAGGAGAATTAGTTGCTTTAGGTGCCTTACTTAGCTTCTTTGCTTGCATCCTTGGCAGTATTAATCCTGCTGCTAGAGTGTTCTTTTTGATGGCGCGTCATGGTCTTTTTCATTCCTCTTTAGGTACAGCACATTCATCCAACAAAACCCCTCATGTTGCAGTCACAATGTGTTCGTTAATTACATTTCTTGTGCCTGCTTTCATGTCTCTATGTCATATCAAATTGTTTGAGAGTATGGGTTATTTAGGTGCAATCTGTAGCTATGGATTTTTAACAGTGTACATTTTGATATCCGTTGCCGCACCAGTTTACCTATACAACATTAGACAACTTCGTTTGCGAGATGTATTGTTCTCAGTTTTGGCAGTTGGATTCATGATCATCCCAGTTCTAGGAAGTATTGGAATTCCTGGTAGTAAACTCTTTCCAGTTCCCGAAGCTCCTTACGATCTGTTTCCCTACCTATTCTTGTTCTATCTAGTTGTCACTTGTGGATGGTTCAACATTAAAAGGCTTCGTTCTCCCAACCTAGTTGCAGGTATGCGCCAAGGAATTGAAGAAATTCACGCTAGATTCAGCGACAGAAAAATTCCTTAATTTTTGTTTCCTTTCTCCAAATTTAAAAATCTAAAATTGATATGAGTGGTTTAGTCACTGCAATTAACACTGGGATCGCAGCTTTCAGCGCTACCAACATTGATGATATGGTGCTGCTGACGCTGTTTTTCTCACAAGTAAATGCTAAGTTTCGCCGTTGGCATATTATTGCTGGTCAGTATCTAGGTTTTACAGCACTAATAGTCGCTAGTCTTCCCGGTTTCTTTGGCGGCTTGATTATCCCACGTCCTTGGATTGGTCTATTTGGTATAGTGCCAATAGTTATAGGAATCCGTTCTTTACTTAAACAGGAAGAAGACAATTCGGAGGCAGACGAGACAGAAATAAAGCAGTCTCATCACTCAGTTTTAACCAAATTTCTCAATATCCAAACTTACAGTGTGGCTGCTGTGACCTTTGCCAATGGTACAGATAACATCAGCATCTATGTTCCTTTATTTGCTAGTAGTACTGGGGAGAGCTTACTGATAATTTTAACGGTATTTTTTCTGTTAGTTGGATGCTTGTGCTACGCAGCATATAAATTAACCCATAACAGAGCGATCGCAGATGTTATGGCTCGCTACGGTAATAATATTATGCCTTTTGTTTTGATGGGATTAGGAGCTTTTATTTTGTTAGAAAGTGGGTCTTTGACTCTCGTAAATCTATTAAAGGGCGAATTGTTCTTACCTCCCTTATAATTCCAAGCAACAAAAATCATCGGCTGGCGCTGGAAGTATCAAAAAAATGAAATGTTATCTAAGCATCATATTTAGCTTTCATCCGCCTGCCAGAGAGTAATTATTTATTTATCATCTATATTAAAAATCTCATCACACATTCATATATATCTAAGACAGAGGTATGAAATTTGAATATCCTAGAATTTTCTTTACTAGTTTGGACAGGTTCATTTACTGCTGGCTTTTTAGGTGCATTAACTGGTTTAGGCGGCGGAGTTGTAATCGTTCCCTTATTAACTTCGGTATTTGGTGTTGATATTCGATACGCTGTTGGTGCTTCTCTAGTATCTGTAATTGCTACTTCCTTAGGTGCTGCGTCTACCTATATTAAAAAAGGCTACACCAATTTAAGGCTGGGAATGTTTTTGGAAGTAGCCACAACTTTAGGAGCTATAGTTGGTGCTTTATTAGCAACTGTTGTCTCTGTTAAAGCACTGACTATTGTGCTAGCGATCGTCCTCATTTATTCAGCATACCTTTCTCAAAGACCTAGAATCGAACATATTGAAGATGAACCAGCCGATCCTTTAGCAAACTATCTCAAACTCAATGGAACTTATCCAACTGCTGATGGACTGATATCTTACCAAGTTCATGCTGTTCCAGCAGGATTTAGCGTGATGGTAATAGCAGGCGTGCTTTCTGGTTTGCTTGGTATTGGTTCAGGGGGGTTTAAAGTATTAGCTATGGATCAAGCCATGCGTTTACCCTTCAAAGTTTCTACCACTACTAGCAATTTTATGATTGGTGTTACAGCCGCCGCATCAGCAGGAGTTTACCTAGCACGGGGTTACATCGATCCGGGTTTGTCAATGCCAGTAATGTTGGGAGTACTACCTGGTGCTTTTTTAGGTGCTAGAGTCCTTTTAGGAGCCAAAACCCAAACTTTGAGAATAATTTTTAGTCTTGTACTGGTAGTAATGGCTTTGAAGATGGTCTACAACAGTGTCATAGGAGGGCTGTAAAATGTATAAATTCAATTCGGTTTTTCAGTCACTCTCATCAACACGGGCAGAAAGTGAAATAGTCGCAATAGCTTTACCACAACAAGATTTAGGTTCTGATATCAAACAATTGCAAGAACAACAAGCCAATAAAAAGAATTTAACAAAAACATTAAGCGAGCAACAGCTAGAAACTTTACTTAGCAACCTCCTAAAATATGGGGTTTTGCTTGCTAGTACTGTGGTATTAATAGGGGGAATACTATACTTAATACGCCACGGTTCTGAGCCTGTTACCTATCAGTTTTTTCAAGGAGAGCCATCAGAATTTCGCTCACCAGTAGGCGTCATAAATGCAGTTTTATCAGGTAGCCGACGCGGCATTATCCAACTTGGACTGCTATTATTAATCGCTACCCCTGTTTTGCGTGTGGTAATTTCTTTATTGGCTTTTATATGGCGACGAGAGTTTATCTACATTGTTGTGACTTTGATAGTATTGGCTAGTTTAACTTATAGCCTTGTGGGAGCCTATTACTAATATTGTTAAAGTTAGCAGTCACGTGCAGAATTCATCCTTGAGTTTTGAAGTATAAGTAGGGTAGGTACTGTCCACCCTAAACTTAAGCTTCATTTATATAAAAACATTCATTTGGTTATATCAGAGATTTATTCATATATTACTACAGTAAAATTTTGCAATTCGCTTAAGAGCCAAATAAATAGTCATTAACAAATCCTGTACTTTGTTGAATTAGATTTGTTAGATAGGTTCTTAATAAATCCAGGGTCTCTACAGAAGTAGTTCCTGATAAAAGAGCAACCGCTAAACTTAACAAACCAATCAATAAAGCTAAAGTTCTGCCGAAACAACCTGGATTAATTTCAGCAAAACCCAGTTTAGTTTGCCCCAAAACAGCAATCAAAAGGAAAACAATTCCCACAATTAGAAAGACGTTAGTTGAAGGAAAATTTGTCATACTCTTTTAAACATTCATAATTTTGATTATAGCGATTATAAAATTTTTCACCCAACCCAAAAATCTGGTTCAGCCTACTGTATTCAGTAACTTGCTCATAGTTTATATCGTACTTTTTAGCACCAGTACTGATATAAATGTAAATACTAGTATATTTTTACACTATAAATTAAAGCAATTTACTAATTAAAATAGTCAAAATTTCAAATGGTATCAGTACTGTACTAGACTTTTTTTCGGCTTCTAGATTAAACTACACTAGACTGGTAGGATTAGTGTGTTTTTATGGAAAGCGTCCAAGAAGTTAGTCAAGAGTTGAGCTTAGCAGGGGAAAAACAGCCGGAGCAATTACAACAGGCTGCACCCCAGGAGTTAAAAAAAGGTATTTTAAAAAAGCTTAGAGGTGGTTTCTTCCTGGTACTTGGATATTTACTCTCACCGCTGTGTTGGTGGAATGACCTGTTATTTAATTTACCGATTGCTTACTTTTTTGGGTATATGTGTAGTTTACTATCACCCAAATTACTTCTACCTTGTTCAATTATAGGATATTGGCTATCTAACATCGTAGGTATTCTTTTAATGCAATTTGGGTCTGCGGATGTTTTTCAAAACGAAGCCAAAGAGCGTAATTTGAAAAAAGAGCTATTGACAGGTTTAGTTTCTTCAACTGTTTATACTCTTGTAATTATGGTATTGATACAGTTAAAAATACTTGATACTCCAGTTTTGTTCTCTAATGGTTAGCGATCGCTTTATCTAGAAAAAGCAAGATTAATTTTCGTAATCTTTAAAAAGTTCGCTCAAATTCCAAAATTTGGGCGTTTCCTTACCAACAATTAATGGTAGTTTGCCATTCCACTTTTCTATTGCTTGTCTTTGCAGTATTTCTGTGGTCAAACCGTCTCGCAGTAACCTTTGTACCTCAGCTTCTCCTTTTGCCAAATTCACTTTAGCCTCAGCTTCTTTTGCTGCTCTAATCGCTATAAATTCTGCTCGCTTTGCTTCTTGCTCAGCAACTTGTTTTGCCTCTACTGCTTCGCCAAATCGTTCTGAAAAATGAACATGAACTAAAGAAATATCGTCAACAGCAATGTGATAATTACCCAGTCGTGTACTCAATGCATTATCTACACTGCCTTTAACTTCCCCTCGTTTAGTAATAATTTCTTCAGCCGTATACTTAGCAATGATTGCTTTTAAAACTTCTTCTACTGCTGGATGAATAATACTTTTAACTACGTCTTTCTCATCTCCAATCTGTTGAAAAATGGCATTTGCTTCCTCAGGGATAATATGCCAATTGAGCGCTACATCAGTAAAAACATCTTGTAAATCTTTCGAGGATGCCTCAGCCGAAATTTCTTGATTTTGCACGCGAACGCTCAATTTTTTTACTGTGTTGACTACAGGAATAATTACGTGAATACCTTCTCCTAGTATTCTATTTTGCACTTTACCAAACTCCATTAAAACGCCGCGTTCACCAGCGTTAACAATTACAAAGGGTGTCAAAAATATAGTTATCAATATTAATAGTGCAGTTAATTTACCAGCACTATTGAAAGCTTTATATTGTTTCATAACTATCTTTAAAACCAAGGTAGAGCATATAAATACGGTAACTTGCTCGGAATACTAAAGTAATAATGTCTAGATACAAATATGTCATAATTGCACCTACCAAACAAGCCTTCTGAAGGTATACCAAAGATTGCAAAGCACTCTATTTAGCTAGAGTAGTCTGGGGAAAATGCGCTGTTAGTAGGGTTACCACAACTACCGTAGGGAACATTATTATGTTCTTACGAAATACCTATATCGCCTTTTTATTTAATTTGTAAAACCTTTGCCGGTTGGGCATTGTCTGCATATTCGGATTTTGGTGGGCATTGCCTACCCTACAGAATTACTAATTTTTCCCAATGATTTAGGCTTGCTATCCTACAGGAAATTAGAAATGGCTATTAATAATTTTGGAAAATATATTTAATCTATTTAATTAATCTTGTTGCCGATTAAACTCATCAACTGTTTATCCAATTCGATGAGATAATCTCTACCGTAGGCACCATTTTCTAAACTTGTAACTAGATGAATGGGAATGTCCTGTCTAATTTCTTCACTGCATGAACCAGCAGCTAGGGCAATTGTTGCGACTGTATCCACATCGCCGGTAAAGGCAATACAGTCTTGCAAGAGTTCGCTTATGCTGTCATTTCGGATAAGCGCTGTAATTGCTGCTCTAACGCTCATCCATCCTTTAGACTTAACTTTACCCTCCCACGCTTTAGACCATTCTCCAGATACATAGCTTTCGAGAAACTGTCCTAAATTTTGTTTTGGCCCTAGTCGGTAAATAAAATAATGGGACATCAGCGCCGCTGCAATGGCGGCGTTAATGCCATCGGGTGTGTTGTGGGTAATTGCTGCTTGAATGGTTGCGGCTTCTATCACCTTTTCGGGTGTGGAATAAATGCCAATTGGCCCTGCACGCATTGCAGCACCGCTTTTGTCACTGTCTGGGCGAATTTTTGCTAAAAACTCTTTTCCATGTTGAATATTTACGAGAAAATCGTAGAAACCACCAGCGTAGCCTTCTCTGCGATCGCGTTTAAAGCAGGTAACGAAACTATCAGCTAAGACTTGCGGTGTCCAAGGTGCTTGCGACACAATCACTTCGGCAATGGCAATGCTCATTTGCGTGTCGTCTGTATAGCTACATGGATTGAGTCGATGACGAGGATGTGTGACGTATCGACTCAAATCGTTATAAACGCTCATTTCGTCAGCGTATTCAAAGCCGGCTCCGTAGGCATCACCGATCGCTAATTCTATGAGCATATTGACCTTAAACTAAGAAAGGACGAGCCAACAAAAAGCTAGAAATCGTTTTAGCATCTACTGGTTCACCGTCTAGAAAAGCTTTCTCCAGTTCTTGCGGAGTGTAATAGAGGATTTCAATATCTTCATCCTCTTCTTTGGCTGGTGGTGTCTCTAACTCTTCTACATCTCGCGCGAGAAAAGCGTAGAGAATTTCATCCGAATAGCCAGGAGCTAAAAAAAACTCTCCTAACTTGTCCCACTTTTGGGCACGATAACCAGTTTCTTCTTGAAGTTCACGCTGCACCGTTTCTAGGGGATCTTCACCGGGTTCTACTGTACCCGCCGGAAATTCGATGATTCTGCCTTGAATTGCAAAACGGTACTGGCGCAGCAATATCAGCTTACCCTCTGCTGTTACGGGCACAGCTAGAGCACCACCTGGATGACGAATACATTCCCATTCTCCCTCCGCTTTGTTGGGTAACCGCAAGCGATTAACTTCAAAATTAAACTTGCGCCCTTTATAGAACAAGCGTTGTTTCAGCAGCTGTGGTAATTCTCTACCTAATGGCATAGTAAAATTATATTGTCTTTAGATACACAGGCAAACACTGAAGCTGGTTGTACAACTCAGAAGCTCTCTGCATTTATGGATGGTAATTTTAACTGCCCATCAATAAATGTACATCAGAACAGTTTACCTCTTTAACCAAATCTTTAATAACACATCCAGAAACTGGTTCTACCCAATCTGGGGCAATTTCTGTCAAGGGAACCAACACAAAAGCCCGCTCCCGCATTCGGGGATGGGGAATTTGCAGGGTTGGTGTATCTACAATTAAGTCATCATATAAGAGCAAATCTAAATCTAGGGTGCGGGGTCCCCAACGTTCTTGACGAACACGCCCAAATTTTTGTTCAATCGCTAATAAAGTTTCTAATAACAGCTGCGGTAGCATAAAGATTCTCACTATGACGCAGCCGTTTAAGTAATCTGGCTGTGGCGGACCTACGGCTTTAGTTTTATACCAATGAGACTTGGCTTCTAGAACAATACCTGGTGTTTTGGCTAAAGTTGCGATCGCTGCTTCTAAAATTTCCCTTGAATCTCCGATATTACTACCAAGCGCGATCGCAGCACGAACGCCTTTAGCGATCGCACCAGTTTTCAACATGCTGCTCGTCTTTGTGCCTGTACCTTGCGGCATAGTTTTAGTTTCTGAAGGCAGTATTTTGACTGCGAAATTTTAATAAAATTCTGTATTAATATTTACGGGATCAAATTTAAAGAATTCCAAAAAATCACTGTTTGATACTTAATTCTCTGGTTTATTTATGGGATATTATACTAACACAAAGGTGGTAAGCTAACCCCGAAACTACTGGTGGTTAGGTAACAACTACATTTGAGCGAGGAACTAAGGTGGGGAAACTAACCTCCTGGTTCAAGCAAGGATCAAGTGATTTAAGTGCATCTGACAAGGAGAAACCGCGATTGTCGCCTGGTAATCATCTCGAAAATGAAGAATCTGTCAATGAGAACTTACCACCAACAAAGCTGGGCAAAGGAAGGCAGGTACTAAGCCAGATGCAAAACGTCTCATCTGGAGTAATTGCCAAACTATCCAGTAGCGATAAACCGTTTTATCGTCGCCTTTGGTTCTGGGCAGGCTTAAGTCTAGGTGGTGGAATTATCGCCTTTAACTACGGCATTGGGACAATAGACCGCACATTGCCAGATAAAGCTGAATTGAACGCCGTTGTCCGAGAGCAAACATTAACCATTAAAGCTGCTGACGGTACTATCTTGCAACAGCAAGGAGAAGCAGCAAGAGAACAGCTAAAGCTGGAGCAAATACCAGAAAAGTTTAAAAAAGCTTTCATCGCCTCAGAAGATAGAAGATTTCAGCAACACAATGGAGTTGATCCTCAAGGAATAGTCAGAGCAGTTTGGAATAACTTGCGATCGCAAGATGTTGTTGAAGGTGGTAGCACGATTACTCAACAGCTAGCGCGAATTCTCTTCCTCAAACAAGAAAAGACAGTCTGGCGCAAGCTCAAAGAAGTCCGTCTGGCACAAAAGATGGAGCACGAATTGACCAAAGACCAGATTCTTGAGCGTTACTTAAATCTGGTGTATTTGGGATCTGGGGCTTATGGTGTAGCTGATGCTGCATGGGTATACTTCAGCAAATCAGTGGATCAACTGACCTTACCGGAAATGGCCACCATCGCCGGATTAGCGCCAGCCCCCAGTCTCTACTCCCCAGAGAGAAATCCAGAAGCTGCTAAAGCCAGGCGGAATTTGGTGTTGCAGCGGATGCAAGAAGATGGCGTAATTACAGCCGTTGAAAGAGAAGCAGCAACTCGGGAACCAGTAACCCTCAACAGTAGCTTACCTAAGCGCCTGCAAGTAGATTCACCCTACTTTACTACCTATGTTCAAAAAGAATTGCCCAAGTATGTTTCTCCTGATGTGTTAGCAGGCGGGGGTTTAGTAGTGGAAACTACCTTAAACCCAACTTGGCAGAAGTTTGCAGAAGAAGCAGTGGCGAAAACGCTAAGAAATCAAGGTCGCTGGGAAAATTTTAAACAAGCAGCAATGGTTGCCATTGACCCCCGTAATGGTGAAATTCAGGCAATGGTTGGGGGCAAAGACTTTGGGAAAAACCAGTTTAATCGCGTGACTCAAGCCCAACGTCAGCCAGGCTCGACATTTAAAGGATTTGTCTATGCCACCGCGATCGCTACTGGTAAGAGTCCCTATGACAGCTACTTAGATGCTCCCTTTGTCGTAGATGGCTATGAACCGAAAAACTACAGTGAAAACTTCCGGGGCTGGATGAGTATGCGAGATGCCCTCACCAGTTCGATTAATATCATTGCGGTGAAGACATTAATTGATGTGGGATTTGAGCCAACAATTAAACTTGCCCATGATATGGGAATTAAATCAGAACTCAAGCCTACCTATTCCTTAGCCCTTGGCTCGAATGAAGTGAATCTACTGGAGTTGACTAGCGCTTATGGTAGCTTTGCTACCCAAGGCTTACACACAGAAGTTCATGGTATTCGCCGTATCCTTAACCGCCAAGGACAAGTAATTTGGTCGGCTAATTTCGCTTCCAAGCGCGCCCTTGACGCTGATAGTACGGCTATCATGACCTGGATGCTACGTAACGTAGTAGAAGCGGGTACTGGTGCTGCTGCTCAATTAGATAATAGACCTGTAGCTGGGAAGACTGGCACCTCCGATGAAGCCCGCGATTTATGGTTTATTGGCTACATCCCCCAACTGGTGACAGGAGTTTGGCTAGGTAATGATGATAACCGCCCGACTTGGGGTAGTAGCGGTAGTGCTGCTTATACCTGGCATGAATTTATGGAAAAAGCCGTAAAAGATATGCCAGTAGAAAAGTTTCCTGCACGTCCTAAACTAGACGGTCGTAAAGGCACTATCAAGGCCCAACCTCTGAAGCCTAAACGAATTGTGAATAAGGCTGTTTCCTCTGGTGATGACGATGAGGATAACTCTAGCAATGAGGAGCGTCCATCTAGAAGACGTAGATATTATCAACAAGACCAGCAACAAGAAGAAACTCCAAGACGCCGCAGACGTTATTATCAACAGCAAGATGATGAAACAGGTTCATCTCGCAGACGGCGTCGGTATCGTAGCGAAGAAGTGAGCAACAACAGTGATTCTTCAGAATCTCGTCCCAGACGGCGCAGTCGGCGGGTAGAGTCTTCTGAATCTTCCTCGCCTCGCAGATATCGGAGGTCATCATCGTCCTCAGGTAATAGGTCATCTGGTTCCTCAAATTCCTCTTCAAGTCAACCTTCCTGGCGGGACAGGCTTAAACCATCCTCTTCGGAATGAGACTAATTATTTAAGTTGCTAGCTTGCGCATCTTTTAGTTTCCTTAGCTGTAGCTAAGGAAACTAAACAGTTGAATATCAACCGATATTCAACTGTTGATATTTAACTGTTCAAACTAGGGGGGGATGTTAGGTGCTACGCTCGTTTTATAGTCTGATAAGCAGTGTTACCTAGATTAGGAGAATATACTCATGCTTTTATTGATGCAAACAGCAGCACAAGCAGCAGATGCGCCGCATTTTCCTTTTGCCTTTACCTTAGTGTATGTTGTTGGTTTTATTGCTGCTGTCACCATTGGCTCGATCGCCTGGTACAACTCTAAGCGTCCCCCCGGTTGGGAAAGCAAAGAGCGTCCTGACTTTGTGCCCAAAGTTGAAAAAGAAGAGACTCCGGGTGTGGGTGAACCGAAGTCATAAGCAGTAATGAGTGCTGAGTTAAATTATCAAATTTTAAAATCATCAACAGGCGCGATAAACCGCGTCTGATTAACTCACAAATCATAAATCTCTGTTAGTTTTGAACTTCAACCCAACGCCGATAAAGCTTTTGAATTTGTTTGAGCAAAGCAGTGTGGGCTGATTGGGTTGACTCACTGGCCTTAGTAATCTCCTGTAATTTTGTCAGGAGTCTTGCTTCCTCTATCGCCACGTCGCCGTCGCTGTAAATTAAACCACTGATAGCTTC
Source organism: Nostoc sp. T09 (assembly GCF_002154695.1). Lineage (GTDB taxonomy): Bacteria > Cyanobacteriota > Cyanobacteriia > Cyanobacteriales > Nostocaceae > Aulosira. The sequence goes on along the minus strand of NZ_MTAV01000082.1, from coordinate 92,871 downwards.
AATTAGGCTGACACAATCTTCAATGCTGGGGCGATCGCCTAAATATTCTTGCACCCAGCCATAGCATTCTTTTGGTTGTACAGGAACCAATTCGTACAACCACGGCTTAATCTCTGGATCGGTAGCTACACCTTTGGCTTGGGCTATTTCTCGGAGGTATTGCCGTTCTTCCGGCTGGATTACACCATCAATCCACGCCGCACCGATCAGGATTTTCACTAAGTTTTTCACATTGGAATCAGTAACCATGCTGCATCCTCTGGGAGATTTAAACCTCCATCAAATCGTACAATCCCAATCCAGTATTCACCCGGAATCATTAGTTTTTCTTAAGCGAACCATAAAAAAGCCATCCATATTCTGACGATGGGGCCAAACTTTGCACCAACCTTGTGGAGTGGAATAGCCAACAAGAGGCGAATCAACGCTAGGAGGCTCTATTTGCCAATTAGGGAATTGAGTTAAAAACTCTGAAATCACCTCTTCATTTTCTGCTGGATGCAGCGTACAAGTGGCGTAGACGAGTACTCCACCTGGTTTAACAAAAGTTGAGGTATGTGAAAGTAATTCTTTTTGCAGCCGGGAAAGTTCTTGGACAGTTTCTGGTGTTTGTCGCCAACGCGCATCAGCATGGCGATGCAAAGTTCCCAAACCAGAGCATGGAGCATCTAGTAAAACGCGATCGGCGGTATTTTGAAATTCTAAGAATTGGCGACTGTCCCCAATACAAATTTGAATAGATTGTAAATTTAACCGTCGGGCATTTTCTTGGAGTTTACGCAGCCTAGAGGGAGTGCGATCGCAAGCCCAAATCTTACCCTTATCCCCCATCAACTCAGCCATGTGAGTTGTTTTTCCCCCTGGTGCAGCGCACGCATCAATCACCACCTCACCTGGTTGGGGGTCAAGCAAATGGCTCACCATCTGAGCGCTACTATCCTGTACAACCCACCAACCTTCACTAAAACCCGGTAAATTTTGAATTGGGCCACTGTTGCTAATTAATCTTAAAGCTTGCGGCAAGTTGGGAAGGCGTTTCACTAACACATCAGCCGATTGCAACGCTGCTTCAACTATATCTATAGAAGTGCGAAGCGGGTTGATTCGCAAGTCAATTGTTGGTGATTGATTCATCCATTCACACAACTGTTCTGTTTCAGCAAAACTCAGTTGTTCTAACCATACTTGAATAATCCAGTCAGGAAAGCTGTGTAAAATACCCAAGCGTTCCACAGGATTTTCTGGGAGTTGCAAGGGGAGATGAGAAGAATTTCCCCGATCATTCTCTGCAACACGAATGGACTGTCGCAACAAACCATTCACAAAACCCGTAAGTCCAGAAAAGCCATTTTCTTTAGCTAGTTGGACTGTAGTATTAACAGCCGCAGAGGCGGGAATCCGTTCTTGATAGCATAGTTGGTATAAACCTAAATGCAGAATAGTACGGAGGTCTTTTGGTTGTTGGTGAGATTTCTTTTTGGCGAGTTGGTCAATCAAGGTGTCTAGGGTGCGTTGTCGCCTGACACTGCCATACACTAATTCTGTTACTAAACGGCGATCAATATCTTGTAATTTAACCTTTTGCAGCACTTTGTCTAGAGCAACATCAGCATAAGCCCCTTTGTGAACATCTCGCAGGGCAAGAAAAGCTATGTGACGGGGGTTTATCATGAAAATATTTAAATTATGGATTTCAGGATATATGAGGAATCCTATGTTTACATTCTGACAATATTTATAGTACTTATCTATAAACTTGCGCTTAATGATTACCTCACTCTTCCTTAGAGTTCTTGGCGATTCATTTATTAAATATTAAATTTCCAGGAATCATCAATTAATTATAAAAAATATTAAGTAATCTAGGCTAAGCATTGCCAGCCCTACAGGATGATTAATTATTTGCTTGCAAATAAGATAAGAGCAATACAAATTATCTGATTTTATCTAACTTTAAACTTATAAATCACAAATTTGGGAAGCATTGTTTAAATCAAATTCTGCAAAACTCATTAATTCTAAATAATCAGAGTTGCGCATCAATTCTTTTGCTAATAAAAACCCGGTAATTGTCCAGGTTTGATATCTCCTGGCTTCTTTACCAATTAATAATCCCCTCGTCCCATCGTAATATTGCGGCCATTGATCTTCACTAAGACGGGTTTGGGCAATTTCAATAGCGCGTTGAGCAAGACTTGTTCTACCTGTTTTTTGAGCAGCAGCAGTTAACAACCACAATAAGACTGGCCAACTGCCACCATTATGATACGACCAAGGTGGATTTTTGGGGTCACATCCTGTAAAAATTCTGTACTCTTCTTTTTCTATAGCAGGGAAACAGATTTTCATCGGCATTTCTGCCACTAAGTCTTGCCACTGTTCTTCAATCAAATTCATAATTGCTTGTGATTGGCGATCGCTAGCTAAAGAAGTCAAAATCGCCATCAAATTTCCAAGTGAAAAAAAGCGAGTATCTAGCTGCGAGGGACCAACATTACCAGCTAAATAACCACCGAGTTTTGGTAACCAAAGAGCCAACTTAGCATAAGCAATTGAATCTGCATATATATTGAACTGATTGACGGCTGTATGACCATATTCTTCACCTTTAAAGCGATAAATTGCATTCAGGCGATGCATATCTATCCAATAATGATTCCGAATATGATCTCGTAATACAGGTAAGCGATTATCAATACCTATAACAATCTCTTCATCGCCTGCACAAATTAGTAACTTGCGAGCAGCACGCAATGCCCCATAAAATAGAGCTTGAATTTCTAAAGGATAGCCGTAAATACCCAAACGCCGTTGAATCATACAAGCGCCATCTGGAACTAATAGCGTTGGGTACATATCAAATCGAGTCGCCAAGCAGAGTTCCATGATTAACACGATTCCCTGCTGAAACTCAGGTTGCAAGGCGAAATTTATATCTTTTGTGGCTTTGACATATGCATATAAAATAATAATCCACCAGAGGCAGGAATCAACTGGTGTAACTCTAGCGATCGCATGTTCGCCAAAATCTGCTTCTAAATATTCTTGCTCATTCGTTGATACCACTTTGAAGCTTGCTGGTATCAAACCTCGACCAGGGGTATAAGCATTTAAGAGATTTTCAGTTGGTTGTAATTTTAAAGTTTCTTCAAGGAAATTACGGACAATATCATATCTACCTTTGATCAGAAAAAGTAAGGCTGATGGTACAAAATCTCTGACAAAGCAATGATCGTAATTCAATGCTACTTCTGATGGCTCGCTAGCGGCGATTGTACCTATAGGGCGACCTTGATAGTAAATAATCGACTTTTCTAGTAGTTCCCATGCCTGTTTCTCTATCTCATCAAATATTACTAATTCCTCTCTTTCCATTACGAGAACCACTCCATCTTTCTTGGATTTTGGCAGTAAATGATACTTTTATTTTTCTTTGTTGATGTAATGCTTTTTCGCCGATTAATAAAGACAAAAATATATAGTCACTGAGCTTTTGCCACACTTTCTCCAGCGCTATAATTCATTGTCCATTCTCTCAGGATAGGCCAACTTTTTCACTTACTTCATTTTCTGTGATGACATATTCTTGAAGTGCTCGTAGAGAGCAATTTAGAAAACAGAAAAGCCCCTATAGCTACAAAGGGGCTTTTAAAATATTGTTTATCCTGAACAATCAGTTTATTTTAGTAGCAATAAAACTTTGCTGCTATCGCGGCATGTATGGATCTATACTACCAATTTCAAACTCACATGCTCTAGAAACTGCTTCTGGGGATAATTCATCAAAACTTACTAATCGTAAATAACTGGGGTTAGCTATCAGTTCTTTTGCTAATAAGAACCCAGCAATAGACCAAGTTTGATATTTCCTAGCTTGCTTACCAATCAATCGTCCTTTTTTACCATCGTAATATTCTGGCCATTCATCTTCACTTAGACGTGTTTGGGCAAGTTCAATAGCCTTTCTAACTAAACCTGTTTTGTTAGTTTTCACAGCAGCAGCTGCCATCATCCACATCAAAACTGGCCAGCTTCCAGCATTATGATAAGACCAAGGAATATTTTTGGGGTCACATCCTGTGACAATTCTATACTCTTCGTGTTCTAAAGCTGGGAAACAAATTTTCATTGGCATATCTCCCACCAAATCGTCCCATCTTTCCTCAATGAGGTTCATAATCGCTTGCGACTGTTCTTCAGTTGCAAGATCGGAAATGATCGCCATCAAATTACCAAGGGAAAAGAAACGAGTATCTAGTTGAGAAGGACCAACATTACCAGCTAAATAACCACCTTTTCTCGGTAGCCATTTATCTAATTCATAATAAGGAAGAGAGTCTACATATATATTGAATAAATTGACTGCTCCTTTGCCATACTCTTCACTCTTGAAGCGATAAATCGCATTCAAGCGATTTATATCTATCCAATAATGTTGACGAATATGAGCGCATAAAAGAGGTAAGCGGTTATCAATTGCTGCCACAATATCCTGATTACCTTGACAAATTAGCAGTTCACGAGCAGCACGCAGAGCCGTATAAAATAAAACTTGAATTTCTAGAGGATGACCATATATACCCAAACGGCGATCAATCATACAAGCGCCATCTGGAACCAACAACGTTGGGTACATATCAAAACGATTCGCCAAGCAGATTTCCATAATCAACTTGATACCATTTTGAAATTCAGGCTGATACGCTATGGAATAATCTTTAGTAGCGACTACATAAGCACGCAATAAAATAATCCACCAGAGACAGGAATCAACAGGTGTAACTCTAGCGATCGCATGTTCGCCAAAATCTGCTTCTAAATATTCCTCACCATTGAGAGACACAACTTTGAAGCTAGCTGGAATTAGACCTCTTCCAGGTTTATATGCATCTAATGCTCTTTCTTTAGGCTGTAACTTTAATGTTTCTTCTAGAAAATTGCGGACAATTTCCGTTTTACCTTTGATTAGGAAAATTAGAGCCGACGAAACAAAATCTCGGATAAAGCATTGGTCGTAATTCAGCGCCTCTACAGATGCATCGTATGCGGCCAAAGTCCCAATAGGACGACCTTGATAATAGATAATTGACTTTTCTAGTGCTTGCCAGGCTTCTTCTTCTATATTTTCAGCTATTACCAATTCGTTTATTTGCATCGCCAGAATAACTCCATTAGGATTGTAAATTGGTGTAGATGCGCTTTGATTTATGCTGCTATTCAGATCATAACAAAGACGATTTTTGGAATAGCAAATAGAATTTGGGAATAATGAAGTCTAAAAAAGATGTCTGTAACTGCCGATTTTTTGCAGCTTAATTGACAGTTAATTTGCTTTTAAGCAACGATCATCTTGGTGAATGACAATTTTATTTTTTCACCTTAAGCAATAATATTACTTTTAAAGCACTTACGCAAAATATATTTTTAGATTGTTTAACAAGCTTTCATGTCCGGAGTGTTTGCGTTGCCAAACAAATATATATTGCTAGCACTGTTATAAGATTTCCTTAATTTTTTCCCTAGTTAAAGTATCTCTACTTAACTAGGGCTTAGTTTTTCAGACTACAAATTAATTTATTCCCCTATAACTTAATAATTTATAACGTTTTTTCAGAATATGCAATATGAATAATTAAAAAATTTTAGAAGTCAATACTTCTTAAGGATTATATATTGTAACTTATTTACCCATTAAGCAGCGAGCCTGTAAGAGTAAGTATGCAAAATGTGACGTATATCAGAGTGAGGAGTAATAAATTTTTATATTCTTGTTGATAAATGAAGAATAAGCAATATTTAGCGTAGTTAAAGTGATTATTAAAACAATATCAAAATGATCATTTTTGAGTTGCCTGACAGCTTTATATAAAATAAGGTTCACGCAAAGGCGCATAGACACGAAGCGGCTTCCCGAAGGGTAGGTGCAAAGGAAGAGAGTAGGTAGAGATGCGATCGTGCTTGACTCTTTCCTCCTGTTGCAATTGGTAATTTTTGAAACAGTAAAACCCTTCAGTTAAAATACCGAAGGGTCATCTTTGTTATTTGGCAAATATTGTATACGTCATTATAAACTACGCGCACCTTTTCCACGATTGCAATGGAAACACAGCGTTTGCAAATTGTTCATGTCGTTACTGCCTCCTTTAGAAAAAGGCTTTTTATGGTCAACTTCTAGCGTGACTTGTGGTGGACTTTGACCACAAGAAACACATTTATGGTCATCTCTTTGCAAAACTGCAAAACGAATTGATAGGGGAATATGACGCGATCGCTTTTTTGTTTGCTGGTTAGATTTGGATTGGGATTTGGTAGCAGGTTTTTTAGCCTTTAGCTTTTTTGCTTTATCGGCTTTTTGACCATTAGCCTGATTAATCAAATCCCGAATCATACCTCTTACCAGTTTTTGCAGTGGATTAGGAGGATTTTTTGCCATCTACAGCTTAGTCAAAAAAGACTTTCTTCACTCCATAAGCTGCAAGTCCTGCGGTTGCAACAATTCCTGCTGCTGGTAATGCAACAACTGTCGTTGTCGTAAATCCTAGAACACCTAAAATTCCAGGTGCAGTTGAAGTAAGTGTAGCTACTGTAATAGAGCCTAGACCAGCAGCAGCCGATGAAGCAGCTGCAATAGCACGTATAGCATTAGAGTCTTGTGAGCTTAGCATTTATGTGTATCCTGTATTTACAGCTTACTTAGTCAAAAATTTTCTTCAAGCCATAAGCAGCAAGTCCAACCACTGCACCAGCAGCTACTACCGGAGCAGCGCCAATAGCAACAGCAGTTCCTCCTACTGCTAGACCCATACCGCCAACGGTCGCTGCGACCCCTGCACCTGCTGCGGCTCCACCTGCTGCAAATGCCGCAGCTTCTTTAATATCATCTTCCTGGCGTTTTTTAGCCATTATCTTTTTTACCTAAAAATTAATTAGATCTATAAAAAAAATAACAGAAGCTTGTTTTAGACTCCATTTGTGCTTTTACTTAAATCTTGAATTAGCTTTTCGTGAAGCAGTAAAAGTAAAAATACACAGTTCATTAAGCTTATTTATGAAAAAATTTAAACTGCGATCACAAATCTTCAGACATTTTAAGTTTTACCTTATAGAAATAACTCTTTATTTTCTTCTTTCTCTATGTTCTCTGGGCCTCTGCGGTTCGTTTTCAGCAAAATACCCATAGGTAAAGCTTGAGAACTACTAGCAAAAGTTTCTTATTTCTGTCACCTATAGCCAGGACACCAGAACAATCAATCCCCACCGCTAGAAAAAGCTTATCCTCTTCTTGCTCAATTTCTTATAGTGAAGTTCATAGCCTGTGACGGTATTGTAGTAAAAGCTATGCCTGGATAAAACAAACAATTTATATGACTTCGGTTTCTCCTCATAAAAAAGCCAGAGCTTTAAAAGCCACTAGCCGCCGTCCTGCGAAAGAACTTTGTAGCGAGTGCGGACTGTGCGATACATACTACATCCACTACGTCAAAGAAGCTTGCGCCTTTATTAATCAGCAGATAGGCGAACTTGAAGAACAAGCCCACACTCGCCCCCGCAATCTCGATAACCCCGATGAACTCTACTTTGGTGTTCATCAAGACATGATGGCGGCGCGGAAACAGCAGCCTATCGAAGGGGCGCAATGGACTGGTATTGTCAGCAGTATTGCCATTGAAATGTTGAATCGTGGCATAGTTGAAGGTGTTGTCTGCGTGCAAAACACCAAAGAAGACCGCTTTCAACCCATGCCCATTATTGCCCGTACCCCAGAGGAAATACTGGCAGCTAAAGTAAATAAACCAACACTATCACCCAATTTATCTGTTTTAGAACAGATAGAAAAATCAGGGATGAAGCGGCTATTGGTGATTGGAGTTGGTTGCCAAATCCAGGCATTAAGAGCCGTAGAAAAACAGCTTGGGTTAGAAAAGCTGTATGTCTTAGGTACACCTTGCGTAGATAACGTTAGCCGTGCTGGACTCCAAAAATTCTTAGAAACCACCAGCCGATCGCCTGAGACAGTCGTGCATTATGAATTTATGCAAGACTTCCGAGTTCACTTCAAACATGAGGATGGTTCTACGGAAACCGTGCCATTCTTTGGCTTAAAGACCAATAAACTCAAAAATGTCTTTGCCCCTTCTTGCATGAGTTGCTTTGATTATGTCAACTCCCTAGCAGATTTAGTTGTCGGCTACATGGGCGCACCCTTCGGCTGGCAGTGGATTGTAGTTAGAAATGACACAGGCAAAGAAATGTTGAACTTGGTGAAAGACCAGTTAGACACTCAACCTGTCATGTCCCAAGGTAATCGTAAAGAAGCTGTACAACAAAGCATTCCCGCTTACGATAAAGCCGTTACTTTACCCATGTGGGCAGCAAAGTTGATGGGTGTGGTGATTGAAAGAATTGGGCCTAAGGGTTTGGAATATGCGCGGTTCTCGATTGATTCGCACTTTACAAGGAATTATTTGTATGTGAAGCGGAATCATCCGGAGAAGTTGGAGGCGCATGTGCCGGACTATGCCAAGCGGATCGTTGGGCAGTATAAGTTACCGGAGGAATAGCTCACGCAGAGGCGCAGAGGCGCAGAGAGAGCTGTTAGAGGTTATTAACTACCCGTGAGATACCGTCTTTAATTAGTGAGACGTTAAAGTTGATCAGCAATCCAACTCGCTTATCAGCAAGGCGTAGGTAGGTAAGAAGTTGCTTTTTGTGTACTGGATGAACGGCTTCCACTGATTTGAGTTCAACAATCACCTGATCTTGGACTATTAAATCAGCACGAAAGCCTTCATCTAAAACTACACCCTCATAAACAACCGGAATAATTACCTGTCTTCTTACCTGTAACTTGCGCTTCCGTAACTCAAAGTCCATTACAGTCTCATACACAGATTCCAGTAAACCAGGTCCCAAAGCCATATGAACCTTGTAAGCAGCATCCACAACTGCACCCGAAATCTCATTCTCAATCATTCTCCTCTGCGCCTCCGCGTCTCTGCGTGACACAATCCTAACTCATGTTACTTAGGACACCATCATCAAGCCATCCCCACTGCTTCTATCGCCGCCTCCAAAGCGATCGCAATATGAGTCCAATGCGTCCCCCCTTGGCAATAAACCACATACGGCTCACGCAAAGGCCCATCCGCTGAGAACTCCAAGGTACTTCCCTCGATAAATGTCCCCCCAGCCATGACTACCTGGCTCTCATATCCCGGCATTTCATCGGGGATCGGGTCTAGGTAGGAACCGATGGGAGAATTTTGTTGTACAGCTTTACAGAAGGCAATCAGCTTTTGCGCAGAACCGAGTTTGATTGCTTGAATTACATCTCGACGAGAAGCAAATGGTGCTGGATTTACTGGATAGCCAAGCTTGTCAAATACATAACCAGTCAGATGAGTACCTTTGATCGCCTCACCTACCATCTGCGGAGCTAAAAATAAGCCTTGGAATAGCAGACGATTTTGGTCAAAAGTAGCACCACCATAACTACCAATACCAGGAGCAGTGAGGCGGCAGGCAGCAGCTTCTACTAAGTCAGCATGACCAGCGACATATCCACCAGCAGTGACAATCGTGCCACCAGGATTTTTAATCAATGACCCTGCCATTAAATCAGCACCGACGGCTGTGGGTTCTTTTGTTTCGATGAATTCGCCGTAGCAGTTGTCTACAAAGCAAATGGTGTTGGGATTTTGTTGTTTGACTAAATGAACGATTTTTTCGATGTCAGCAATGGATAAGCTAGGACGCCAAGAATAACCACAAGAACGCTGAATTAACACTAAGCGAGTATTATCACCTACCTGAGTGCTTAAACCTTGCCAGTCTATGGTTCCGTCCGAGGTTAAGTCTAATTGGCGGTAATTTATGCCAAACTCAATAAGGGAGCCTTGCCCTTGACCCCTTAGACCAATTACTTCTTCGAGCGTATCGTAGGGAGAACCGACCACTGCTAACATTTCATCTCCAGGACGTAGCACACCAAATAACGCACAAGCGATCGCATGAGTCCCGGAAACAAACTGCACTCGCACCGCCGCTGCTTCGGCACCCATTACTTCGGCAAATACTTTATCTAAAGTTTCTCGTCCTAAATCATCGTGACCATAGCCACTTACACCCGCAAAATGGTGTGCACCGACACGGTGATTACGAAAGGCATTCAGCACTTTTTGAAGATTTTGCTTGACCTGAGCGTCAATTCCAGAAAAAATCTCTAACAGTGCCTGTTCTGCTTGCCGCAGCTGTTCCAAGCTGTTCATTGTTTCCTCGTTCACAAAAAAATTTAAGATGCGGATTTTTAAATCGCGCAGACTAGGCTTGACCTTTCCTATTCAGGTTTCCCATGACAATTGCTACCTCAACCAAACTTCAAATTAACTGGGTTAATACCCTATTCTTCGCTGCATTGCACATCGGAGCTCTGTTTGCCTTGGTTCCTAGTAACTTTAGCTGGAATGCAGTTGGTGTCGGTTTATTGCTCTACTGGATCACTGGTGGTTTAGGAATTACTTTGGGATTTCACCGCCTGGTTACCCATCGCAGTTTTCAAACTCCCAAGTGGCTGGAATATCTATTGGTTATTTTCGGAACTCTCGCCTGTCAAGGTGGGCCAATTGAGTGGGTAGGTACGCACCGTATCCATCATCTACATTCGGATACTGAACAAGACCCCCATGATTCCAATAAGGGTTTTTGGTGGAGTCACATGGGTTGGCTGATTTATCACGCACCTGCTCACGCAGAAGTTCCTCGCTTCACTAAAGACATTGCCGATGACCCAGTCTATCAGTTTTTGCAAAAATATTTCATTCTCGTCCAAGTAGCTCTGGGTTTATTGCTATTAGCTATTGGCGGTTGGCCGATGGTGGTTTGGGGAATTTTTGTGCGGATTGTTTGGGTTTACCACTGTACTTGGTTGGTCAATAGCGCCACTCACAAATTTGGTTATCGTAGCCATGAAGCTGGCGATCGCTCGACTAACTGCTGGTGGGTAGCCTTACTGGTGTTTGGTGAAGGCTGGCACAATAATCATCATGCTTTCCAATACTCAGCTCGTCACGGTTTGGAATGGTGGGAAATTGACATGACTTGGATGACTATTCAATTGCTGCAAGCTCTAGGTCTCGCTACAAATGTGAAGCTTGCAGATAAAAAGTCTTAAGCAAATCGTTAATTTTCAGTCAGGTCTTGACATTGGATGCTTGGCTGTAGACGTTTAATTGGCGACGAAGTTTTTTTAGCAACTATGATATCCATTCAATAATTTCGAAAAAAGAGTGGGTGAGATTGCTATAATCCGAGACGCTAATGTTAAGAAACTTTGCGGCAAACCACTATGTGGTGTGTTGGAGATAGATTTTGTTGTTTTTCAGGTTTTCATGACTACATCAATAATCCAAAATCAGAAACAAGCTTATAACCTTAGTAATTCCGACCTGAGGCTTAAAGATATAATTAAAACCTTGCCAAAGGAGTGCTTTCAGAAGAATAGGCGTAAAGCTTGGACAAAGGTGCTGATTGCTGTGGTGATGGTGGCTTTAGGCTACTTCAGCATCGCCATTTCTCCTTGGTTCCTCTTGCCCTTTGCTTGGATTTTTACAGGCACTGCTTTAACAGGTTTTTTTGTTATCGCTCATGATTGTGGTCATCGTTCGTTTGCTAACCGTCGCTGGGTAAACGATTTGGTAGGGCATTTGTTGATGATGCCTTTGATTTACCCATTTCACAGTTGGCGTATTAAGCATAATTATCACCATAAGCATACAAATAAGCTGGATGAGGACAATGCTTGGCATCCAATTAGAACAGAAGTATTTGAAAATTGGGGTTCATTCCACCAGTCTATTTTTGAAGGCTTCATGCGTAACCGCCTCTGGTGGGTAGGTTCTGTTGGACATTGGGCAGTTGTACATTTTGATTGGCGTAATTTTAAAACTAAAGACCAATCAAGTGTTAAGCTTTCTGTGGCTGTAGTAGTTTTGTTTGCAGCAGTGGCGTTCCCATTACTCATCGCTACAACTGGTATCTGGGGATTTGTCAAATTTTGGCTTTTACCCTGGTTGGTTTACCATTTTTGGATGAGTACTTTTACAATTGTTCACCATACTGCTTCAGATGTACCTTTTGTGGCAGCGAACAAGTGGAACGAGGCTTTAGCACAACTATCGGGAACTATTCACTGTGATTATCCACGCTGGGTAGAATTCCTGTGCCATGATATTAATGTTCATGTACCCCATCATCTTTCTACTGCTATTCCTTCTTATAATCTGCGGCTAGCTTACAGCAGCATCAAAGAAAATTGGGGGGATTATCTGCATGATGAAAGCAAGTTCTCTTGGGCATTAATGAAACAAATTACAGGCCAATGTCAACTGTACATAACTGATGTTGGTTATCAGACTTTTGACGACTATTACTCAGGGCGATAATTCAAAGAGGAAGTATAACTTGGGAAGGTGTATAGTCTTCCTGAAAGTTTTACCCTAAACTTCTTTGTGTGATCGCTCTGTGAGCTATCTCGATTCTGGCAGTTTCTACTGATGAACATTGTTCAGGGAATTGCCAGAAAATATCCTTGTGCGGGTTAGTGAGAACAGAGATGTCTCCAAAGCTTTCCATTGCAGAGGTAACATTTCCTTGTTGAAAGCAAGGCTAGAATTTATATTTCATCGAATCCAGTGCCATCAAATAGTATTCCAGCAAATAGCCTTAACGTACTCCATCTCCCTAGCTCACAATCATCTGAAGATTACACAAAACTACCCTTTACCCTTCAGGAATTAAAAGCTGCAATCCCACCTGAATGCTTTCAGCCCAATTTAGGGAAATCACTTTTTTATTTTTTTCGAGACATCCTAATTATTTGTCTACTCTACGCAGTCGCTAATTATCTGGATTCTTGGTTTTTCTGGCCTGTTTTTTGGCTAATGCAAGGAACTATGTTCTGGGCTTTGTTTGTAGTTGGACATGACTGCGGACATCAGTCTTTTTCTAAAAAGAAATGGCTCAATGATTTAATTGGCCATTTTGCTCACACACCGATACTCGTCCCTTATCATGGTTGGCGAATTAGCCACAGAACCCACCATCTCAATACGGGTAATCTTGATAATGACGAAAGTTGGTATCCTGTGAACGAATCACAGTACAAAGAAATGCCGTGGTCACAAAAGATAGGCCGATATTATGTGTTTTTATTAGCTTATCCGGTATATCTGTTCAAGCGTTCTCCTAATAAAGAAGGTTCCCACTTTTTGCCCAGTAGCCCACTTTTCAAGTCATCCGAAAAATGGGATGTCATTACCAGCACTGTACTTTGGACTTGCATGGTAGCCTTACTTGGGTTTTTCACATATCAATGGGGTTGGATATGGTTGTTGAAAAATTATGCCGTACCATACATTGTGTTTGTAATTTGGCTAGATATGGTGACATTCTTACATCATACTGAGCCAGATATTCCCTGGTATCGTGGGGAAGATTGGACTTTCCTTAAAGGCGCTATTTCCAGCATTGACCGCAATTACGGTTGGCTAAATCATATCCATCATGATATCGGTACTCATGTAGCTCACCATATATTCCTAAACATCCCTCACTACAATTTGCTAAAGGCAACTGAGGCAATTAAACCAGTTATGGGAGACTTATTTCGTGAGTCTCAAGAACCGATTTGGAAATCATTATGGCATTCCTGTTTTAGCTGTCATTTTGTGCCCGATTCTGGAGCAAAAGTTTACTATACATCCAATAGTAAATTTGTCAAAGGTTCATCAAGAGACAGCTTTTTATGAACTAAAGCATAGGCGTAGAGCAAGAGATTTGAAATTTACTTTCAGTTGTATCTCTCTACGCTTTTTTACATTTTGGCTAACTAATGCTAGCCTGCTTGTTGGCAAAGATGCAAGTCTTCTATGAATGAGTACTAAGAATAACCAGTAAAAATTATTTTTACTATTCTCTCTTTCTAAGCACGACTTTCAAGGTAGATTCTAGGTTGTTAATTTTGGCAACACAACCTCAGTCTAAGCAATTTTTGTCAATTAATTTACATTTTATTTAACTGAGGATTTTCTATGACGCAACCACAGCTAACACGAGTAACTTTTACTAAAAACTTCGGTTTTAGAAAAGAACTCAATAAACGAGTTGATGCTTATTTTAAGTCAGAAAACATTGCAACAAGAGATAATCCAGCAATGTACTTAAAAACATTCATTATTGCAGCATGGGTAATTTCTGCCTGGACATTTACTCTGTTTGGTCCACCGCAAATATGGCTAAAAGTGATTGGCTGCATTGTTCTAGGATTTGGTATTGCTGCTGTTGGATTTAGTGTAGGACATGACGCTAATCATGGTGGTTATTCTAGTAAAAAATGGGTTAATAATGTCTTGGGTTCGACTTATGACGTGATTGGATTATCTAGTTATTTATGGAGATACCGTCATAATTTTTTACATCATACTTTTACGAATATATTAGGTCATGATGTAGAAATACATGGTGATGGCTTAGTGCGGATGACTCCTTATATGGAACATAAATGGTATCACTCATTTCAACACATATTTATTTTATCTATCTATACAGTCATACCAATTTATTGGTCTTTTGCTGATATTCATATCATTCTGTTTAAGCGTAAATATCATTCCCATGTGGTTCCTACACCTAAACCACTAGATATGCTTATCCTTTTTGGTGGTAAAGTCATTTGGCTGGCACTTTTTATCGGGGTACCTATTGCTGTTGGATACAATCCAATTCAGGTGCTTGTAGGATTTCTCATCACTTACATGACCTATGGATTTTGGATTTGCATAGTTTTCATGCTGGCTCATGTCATGGACACAGCAGAGTTTATTCAACCAGATGGAAAACTAGAGGAAATTGATGATGAATGGGCAATTTTTCAAGTCAGAACAACTGTTGATTTCGCTCCTAATAATCACTTTTTAAATTGGTATTTAGGTGGTCTTAATTATCAAGTTATTCATCATTTATTTCCTCATGTATGCCATATTCACTATCCAAAAATAGCTCCTATATTGGCAGAATTGTGTGAGGAGTATGGAGTGAAATATAATGTTTGTCCAACATTTACAGCAGCACTTGTTTCTAATTTTCGCTGGCTGAAATATCTAGGAACTACGCCAAATGCAGAATATAAAGCTCCAGCTTTGGTGAATAACTAGTAGAATTTGAAATTTCCGTAATATATACGTAGGGACATGGTAATACTGTGTTCCTACGTATATATGTAATTAACTTGACTATGAAGCGTGATGATCTTTAAGAATATTCAGAGTGTACAAAAATAAATGCAGAATTTCGAGAGATGATATCGGAGAACTGTGATGGCATATGAAATCACATTCTCCTTTCTTTATGTTATGTTCAAGAAGTTTAAGGTTAAATCTCAAAATCTAATTCGAGCATCAGTTAAAAATATAATTTCAAACTTTAATCTAATAATTTCGGCAGGTTTATAATTTACGTTAACTAAAATTGCCAAAGTAAATCAATATCAATTCTAAAATCTGGAGATATAAGAATATGTCTTTCAGGGGCCATGTCTATTCAAGCGGTTTCAAACTCCAATACATTGTTGAAGGTAACGGCGTTCCTACTATCGTGGTTGGAAGTTCACTGTATTACTCTCGAACGTTTTCTAAGAATCTTCGTAACAGTTTAAAGTTGGTCTTTGTCGATCATCGAGGTTTTTCACCTCCTCATGATTGTAAAGATATTTCTCAGTATAATTTAGACTTACTAGTTGATGATATAGAACTCGTTAGGAAAGAGTTAGGATTTGACAATGTTATTGTTATTGGTCATTCAGGCCATGCATTTATCGCGCTAGAGTATGCCAAGAAATATCCTGCTAATGTGTCTCATGTGGTAATGATGTGTGCAGCACCAAATTTCTCACCTGAAGGGCGTGCTGCTGCGGAACAATATCTGAATGACTCTGTTTGTCCTGAACGTAAAGCAGCTCTTGCTCTTAACCTGACTAGGTTGCCTCAAGAAATGGCAACCGCACCTGAGAAAGCTTTTATTACGTATTGCCTTCTCATGGGACCCAAAAGTTGGTTTGACTATAACTATGACGCGACAAAACTTTGGGAGGGTGTGGAAGTAAATATGGCTATGTTTGATTATGTTTGGGGTGAGGTTTTTCGGGACATAGATATTACTGAGAACTTAGATAAGTTGGAAGCGCCTGTACTCCTTGCTCTCGGTCAGTATGATTACCTGATTCCACCAGCACATATGTGGGAATCTGTAAGAGACAAGTTCAGTAATCTGACTATCCGCATATTTGAGAAAAGCAGCCATGCGCCTCACTTTGAAGAGCCGGAACTATTCGATAAAGAGTTGATCAACTGGCTTTTCAATAGCTAAGCCTTCGTTCTATAGGAAATCCAACATTTTCTTCTCTTTAGGGTTTCAACTACTTCCTCAAAAAGCAAAGTCCGCATCCACTTTTAATCAAATAAGGCTTAATTGTAGTTGAAATCTCCAATTAAGAAGCCCAGATTTTTCAGTTGTGTCCTCTGCGTTTCTCTAAAATCGTCCATTTCCTTGGACAATATGCTTGACTGTCGTCAGGGTTTCCAGGCTAATAAATCCGCGACGATGACCTTTTTGATTAGACATACCTAGGAATACTGCATCTCCGCGTGAGGGATTGCGGGAAAAACGGGGGGAAGCATTGATATAAGTAGAAGCGCTGTTGACTCCCAAGGCAAATTGTCGGCTTTCTTGGTAGGATTCAGTCACAATGCAGTCGGCATGACCGCTACTGTATTGATTAATCCAAGCGATCGCACCCTCTAGGCTATCAACTAGTTTAAAAGCTACTGTCTTGGTTAAATAGGCGCTTCCCCATTCACCTTCCTTAGCTAGTTGCAATTGGGGAAAGGCTTCTACTAATTCGGCATCGCCTTTGACTTCAAACCCTTTGTCCTTTAAGCTGTTCCACAGAACTGCCAATGATGATGGTAAGGCTTGCCGATGAATTAGTACTTTTTCAATAGCGTTGACTGGATCTGGCTCGCTTTCATGGCTATCAATAATCATCCACCGCACCATCTCCAAGCTGCTATTTAGCGACCAATAAAGGTAACAGTTGCCCATTGCTGATTTTAAAACTGGGCAAGTTGCTTGCCGCATTACCTGCTGTACCAAGGTGGAACGTCCGTAGGGAATGACTAAATTCAAGTATTGGTCTTGGATGACTAAATCCCGAATGGATGCGCCATGTTCTGTCGTAATCAGTTCTAAACAGCCTGATGGTAGACCTGCTTCAGTAATAGCAGTTTGTAGTACATTCGCGATCGCTTCGTTAGAATGGCTGGCCTCTGTACTACCTTTAAGAATGATACTATTACCAGTTTTGATACATAAACCCGCTGCGATCGCTCCTAAATCAGGAAAGGCTTCATAAATAAATGCAATGACACCTAAGGGCATTAGCTGGGAGTAGCTTTGAGAATCATCTTGTTGATACTCAGCGTTTCTCACTCGCCGCAGCGGATCTGATAATTCCCCCAAACGTTGTAGGATTTCTACTGTCGTTTCTAGCCTTGTGGGAGTTAATTTTAGCCAATCTAAAATCAACTCTGGCACAGCCATTTCCCGACTCGCTTCTAGATCTAAAGTGTTAGCCTCTAGAATGTCATCAAATGAGCGTTCTATTGCTCGTGCCATCGCCAATACAGCACGACTGCGGTCTACTCCCTTTGCGATCCCCAGCTTTAGGGAAGCTTGATAAGCGCGTTTAGCGCTATTGATTGGTTCGGGGCGATCATCCAAAACTTCAACGGTCATTGGTTAACGTCTGTAGGTAAGCCAGACCATTAGTGCTGGCAAAATAGCCAAGAGCACCGCCACCATTGCCCAAGCAATAATGGTGGAACCATTTGCTAATCGCAGTGCTAATGGTAGCCATATAATCACTAGCACGAAAATAATGCCCAGCGCTATCGGCAGATAGCTTTCTCCCAGTCGAGGATGGACAACATGCCAACTATTTCCTACCCAGCGCCAAGCTCGCTTGTAGGGATAAGTGGTAGAGAGTTGCTCTAGGACATAAGCATCATTTTCCACCACAAAGATTTGTTGACAGCGATCGCAACCAAATGCATCTGTCAGCGTAATCGGAATTAACCGTCCCCGGCGACGACAGGGACAGGGGTATTCCGTATTGAAGTCAATTTTTTCAGGTTTTTGAGATTGCACAAGCGTTCTAATAACTTGAGCTTATTTTTTACAATATGTGGAAATAACATTCCCTGGTCTATACCTTGGGTACTGGTTTTCTGATATTCCAGATTTACATAGATGGGGAGGCAAAGCCAATACTGCTATGATCCCCAAGGATAGATGAGGCTAAATTATGCTGTCGTAACTACGATCTTAAAGTTCTGATGTTTGACCAGAGGCTATCGGTCTGCGGTTCTTCCCTATATTGGGCAATCTTGTTTAAGGATTTTCTACTCTTCATCTGTGGCTTAAAAGGTAATTTTAGTCGTGTTCTTAGACATTTATGCTTTTTGAATATCTGGCACAGTTCTCAGTTTACGTGGCGACATCTCATAAAACAACTGTTCTTTGAGGTTACCCGTAAAAGTAATCAGTACCAGCAAATCAAGTACTTAGCTATTGCCAATGCCCCTGTTTGGATTGATCGTGGCTGACTCGTTATTACTCTCCTGTGTATTCATTATTGCTTATTTTCAAGTATAAACACTCAGGTATTACTAAGAAATCACAGAGATTTTTTGAGAACAGGGAGCCTAAAAACATTAGTGAGTTTATCCAACTCTTGCCCTCGGTAGATTTTGGCTCACTTCACTGCTACACAGCAATTTGCACCTAACAATATTGCGATTAATCTAGCCACCCTTCATCCAGTGTAGTACACTGTACAAAAAACGAATTGGCTACATCTATAAAGATTAGCTTAAGCTAGTTTTATACGTTAGTGAACTGGGGTTTTGTATTCTTCATTAAAGCGGGTAACGCGATTCGAACGCGCGACATTCACCTTGGCAAGGTGACGCTCTACCACTGAGCTATACCCGCAATCTTTAGACAAATACTAGACTCTCATATCTGTTCTGAGTTGTCAAGGCCTTAGTTGAGTTTTGAGTAACGAGTGCTGAGTACTAAGTCAACCAAGAGAGTAGGGGAACAAAGGGAAGGAGGAAGCAGGGCAGAAATGACAAATGACTCTTGTCTATTGCCTCTTGACTCAGCACTCAGCACTTTTTTAGCTCAATTCTTCAGACTCAGGGGAAAAATTGCCTAAGCTAGCACTGGGAAAAGAAGCTGGCAGAGATTGACTATTAAGAGCGTAAGGCTCCGCCAGATTAGAGCGTAATTGCCGCATCAGGCTTGCCATTTCTAGGGCATTCATTGCGTATTCCCAGCCATGATTGCTTTTTATCCCTGCCCGTTCTAAGGCTTGCTGCATAGTGTCTACTGTCAAGATGCCAAAAATCACCGGTACACCAGTTTGGAAGCTAGCGGCGGCAATGCCCTTGGCTACTTCCGAAGAGACATAATCAAAATGAGGTGTTTGCCCCCTAATGACAGCACCCAAGCAAATTATCGCATCATAGCGATGAGAAAGTGCTAGCTGACGGGCGACTACGGGCACTTCAAAGCTTCCAGGAACCCAAACGTAGTCTACCTGATTACCGTGGGGGTTGGGATCGACACCGTGGCGTTTCAAGCAATCTTGACATCCCTCTAGCAGCTTTACGGTAACAAGGTCATTAAATCGACCAATTACGAGTGCAAACCGCAAGGGTTCTGTTTGGGTAAAAGTTCCCTCAAAAACTGCCATGACCGCCTCTTAACAAACTATACTTCAAGGCTAATATACATTTCTTCTGTAAAGATAGAAGAGCAGAAGAACACAATCAGCTAAGAAAAACAAGGTTAAACCATCATCCTCATTACTTTTTAGCTCGGCTCTTCTGCCCTGATAGGATCTATGCTATTTACTTGCGTTCGGAAGCGATCGCTTATACTACAAAAAAGTTTAATAGCCCGACTAAGAATACCAAAGCAAACCAGACTCCAGAACCAAGCCAGAGTAACTTTTTCGATTCAACCCAATTTTGGGGCGTAGCATAAGCCACAGGAACGCCAATCACTAATACAAAAGACAGCAGAACGAGTGCCAACAAAGAGATTTGGAATATTATGGTCATTTTTGCTTCTCCCAAGACAGCGAAATACTAAAGATAGAATATCGTACAGGGCAACACTGACATTTTTCCACGCCACTTGACGGCAGTTGCTTCAAGCCGGGAAACCCGACGCCAGTTGCTACAACGGAGGGAACCTCCGCAACGCACTGGCTCTCCAACGCACTGCCTCCTCCACTTGGGGAGCTACCCGCGTGCGGGAGTTGCCTCCCGTTGAGCGGACTGGCGTGAGACCCCTTGGCGCTAGCCTCTCCCAAAGGGAGAAGACCGCAGTGGCTCTTATTTGTTAAGCTAGCAGAAATTGCGTCACTATAGTCATTAATCCCAAGTCCAAAGTCCAAAGTCCAAATAAATATTGACTCTTGACTTTTGACTCTTGAGTGTTAAGTGTTGACTATGGACTTAATTCTTTGCCACACTACAGCTGATTTTGACGCACTCGGAGCAGCAGTAGGGCTGACACGTTTACAACCAGGAAGCAAGATTGTACTGACTGGTGGTGCTCATCCACCTGTACGAGATTTTTTGGCGCTGCATCGGGATGAGTATCCGCTGATTGAACGGCGTTCGGTAAATCCAGAAAAAATTCGTTCTTTAACTGTGGTGGACGCTCAACAGCGCGATCGCTTGGGTAAGGCTGCTGAGTGGCTGGATTTACCTAATTTAAAAGAAGTCATTGTTTATGACCATCACGTGGGGCAAGAACTCAACATTCCTGCTACACAAATCTATATTTCCCCTGTAGGAGCCACTACAACTTTAATGGTGGAGCAATTGCAACAACAGCAAATCTCCTTGACACCATCTGAAGCGACTGTAATGGCTTTGGGTATCCACGTTGATACAGGCTCATTGACATACGAGCAAGCAACACCAAGGGATGCTTTAGCTTTAGCTTGGTTGATGCAACAAGGAACCAGTTTGTCGGTAATATCTACTTACATTGACCCTGGTTTATCGCCACAATTGCAAGAGCTATTAACCGAGGCTTTAGATAAATTAGAATATCTCTGCTTGCGTGGATATACGATTGCTTGGGTAACGTTGAAAACTGAGGCATTTGTGCCAGGGTTATCGAGTCTCGCTTCCCAACTGGTAGAGCTAACTGAAATAAATGCTTTACTGTTGGCAAATGAATATCCTTTATCAGCAGATGATTCCCGCTTAACTGTAATTGGGCGATCGCAAATTCCCGATACAAATCTCAACCAATTATTTCAACCTCTAGGCGGTGGGGGTCATTCGCAAGCAGCATCGCTGAATTTACGCGCTGTAGATTCCCAAGCAATCTTAAAACAGCTCTTAGATAAGTTCAAATCCACTATTCCCCATCCCCTGACAGCAAGAGACTTGATGTCTTCCCCTGTCCGCACCATCCGTCCTGACACCACAATTACGGAAGCACAGCGGATCTTACTGCGTTATGGACACTCTGGGTTATCCGTAGTCGATACCGCAGGGCAACTTTTAGGTATTGTTTCTCGGCGGGATATTGATATCGCCCTACACCACGGGTTTAGTCATGCACCAGTCAAAGGCTACATGACAACAAATGTCAAGACTATTGCAACTGACACGACATTGCCACAAATTGAAGCGTTGATGGTGACCTATGATATTGGGCGTTTACCAGTCTTAGAAAACGGGCAATTAGTCGGGATTGTTACCCGCACTGATGTATTGCGGGAATTACATCAAAACAGTGCTGAGTTTCGAGTGCTGAGTTCCGAACCTCAAGTCTCCCTCAGCACTGAGAAATCAGGACTCAGCACTGAGTTAAAAAATCGCCTAACTCCTCAATTATGGCAACTGCTGACTCAAGCATCTCAAGAGGCAGAAAAAAGAGGTTGGCATCTGTACCTTGTAGGAGGTGCAGTGCGGGACTTGCTATTAGCTGAGGACGCAACCGGGACTTTAATGATTAAAGATATTGACTTAGTAGTTGATGGCTTTCATAAATCAGCAGATGTTGGTGCTGGGGTGGAACTAGCTAAGGCGTTGCAAAAAATGCACCCAGAGGCCCGCTTAGAAATTCACGGTGCTTTTCAAACTGCGGCTTTGCTATGGCACAAAGACCCAGAATTAGACTCTTTATGGGTAGATATTGCAACTGCTAGGACAGAATTCTATCCTTATCCTGCCGCGAATCCGGAGGTTGAGGCGAGTTCTATTCGTCAAGACTTATATCGTCGCGACTTTACCATTAATGCTATGGCGCTGCGGTTGACTTACCCCCGTGCTGGTGAATTACTTGATTTCTTTGGGGGGCTGCTAGATTTACAGGCAAAGCAAATTCGGGTTCTACACGCCAACAGCTTTATCGAAGACCCTACCCGCATTTATCGTGGCGTGCGTTTTGCTGTACGCTTCGGATTTGAAATTGAACCACAAACTGAAGACTATATCCGCTACGCCATCAATAGTGGTGTTTACGATCGCACTGCACAAGAAAATAGCAAAACCCCAGGTTTACAAACCCGCTTGAAAGCAGAATTGAAACATATTCTAGAAGCAGCCTACTGGAAACCTGCTTTGCAGTTACTCGATAACTTGGGAGCATTGCAGTGCATTCATCCCACTCTCAAATTAGATGCGGAAATCTTACGGCAGCTACGTTTGCTAGAGCGCTGTTTGCAACGATTCGATCGCCAACAAACCTTAATTCACTGGCAAATGCGGCTAGAAACTTTAATCGCTCACCTATCGCCAGAATATCGGGAGAAAGTAGCGAAAAATCTCCAAATGCAAGAGGATAGTATTAGCAGGTTAAAAAACTTAGCTGAAGTAAAAGCTAAGGTAACGGCATCATTATCTACTTTTAAACGACCCAGCCAGGTAGTAAATTTGCTGCGACAATATGACTTACCAACACTAATTTTAATCGCTTTGCAAAGTCCGCGATCGCACCGACGGCTGATTTGGCATTATTTAACAGTTTGGGCTAATGTTCAACCAATTTTCAATGGTAATGATCTAAAGAAACTAGGCTACAAACCCGGCCCGCAATATCGACAAATCCTTGATGAGCTACTAGCTGCTACCTTAGATGGCGTGATTACAAATAAAACTGAAGCACAAGAATTTTTAACCGAGCATTATCCTCAGTAAATTTCCTCTTCTCCTTTGCGACTTTGCGCCTCTACCTGAGAAAAAAGATTTTCTATTCCCTTTATTGAGATTTATGAAAAGACGAACTTTGAGATCTGAGAAAAATAAATTTAGGGAAAAGGTAAATAAACTATACAGTCTTGATATTCATTTTCTTCGGAAGCTAAAGCAGCTAATATTAATTCTTGTAGATTTTCCCCGAAACTTAAATTTGGATTAAGAATGAAAATTCCAGGAATATGCCGATTATTATCCATATGATCGGCTAAATGTACTGGCATAGAAGTTCTATTATTTGTTACCAGTACGAAATTATTCTCTTCACACCAGCACAAAATTTCTGGATCTAGTGTACTTTTTGGTGGCGTTTCAGATTCACCTACTACCTTTATGAGAATATTTGGTTCTCGTAGTCTAATTTGATTTGGATAGATAGGATTGACATTTTCATCAATCAGATATTTCAACGCCATCTCTCTGCCTTTTAGCTTGTCTTTCAATCCGCATCTGGCGCATTTTTTCTGATATGGGTGGAGGATTTAAGCGTTGTTGTTCTCTCATTCTATGACCATGTTCTATCCAGTTTTTCATATAAGTACTTACCGTTTCTTTATTTTGTAGATAATAAAGAATAGTTGCATATACTTGTTCTAAAGACAAAGATGTATATATCTGGGCAATTGCTTCTGGAGAACGTCCACAATCAATGTATTCATAAAGAATTGTTTCAATACCAATTCTTGAGTCTTTCACTCTAATATCTTCAGGAGAGAGAAAGTTGAAATAATCTGTAATGTTCTTGCTTGACATAGTAACCTTAATTCATTTGTGCAACTCACTCTTGTCTATATTATACGGATTCAATTACAGCAGTTTTCACCTATTTGAACCACAACTGTCCTAGGGGTAAAGCGCATTGCTAAACCCCTACAACGTAGTCTATTTACAGTCAGTTAAGGATTGTCTTTAAGGGCGGGGATACCCAGCTTATATAAATGCATTTGAATTGAGCCTGATTCTTCGGGTCTTGGTAGGAAAAAATATTTTCTAATGAAAGCGTTGCTTGATTATGTTATTAAAAGCTCACGCTAAGGCGCAAAGACGCAAAGAAAGGCCAAATATTCACTCTACGGCATAAGCAGTAAACTGACGTTTAAAAGGCGAATAGAAACCAATCACAATATCTGAGGCAGGTACACCAAAATCAACCAACCTTTCCGCGATCAGATCTTCTGTACCGTTATATTGAATCCATATTTTCCCATTTAAAATATCAAAATGCATTATAGGGCCAAATACCCGCTTATCCTCATCCCAGCCCACATAAGCTAATTGATAGTGGTCGTTCTCACGATCAAAAATTAATTGCGGTTTAACAGCATCTTTATGAGAACTAATTTGTGCGTGTTCTGTCAAAATTTGTTGGATTATTTGGCGATAGCGTTCTATTTTATCCATTGCCGTATCTCCTCTTTTTTAGGGTCGTAAATTATCAATTTAATTTGATAACGTTGAAGTGAACTTTGAACAAAAGCAAGCTGAAAAAAATCTTAGTAAGTTTCATTAGGAACAGCTAAATAAATTATTCTATCTGTCTCATATTCTTCTAATGCTTGGCGATAATTAAGATATTGCCCAAGTGCCGTATGAAATTCATTAATATCCGAACCTGTAATAAAGCTCTTAATTTCAACTGCTATCTTTTCAGCATCACGTTCGGCTGCAATAGTATTTTCTGCTGCTAAATCTATCTGGACTTTAATCACTTCGCTAATCCGAATTGTCAACGGATCATTGGTAATTATCCAGCCATCTTTAATCAAGGCATTTTTTACCTGTTGATGGAAAACATCTCTAGCCATTTTTAAAAGTTATTATAAAGCTCACACAAAGACGAGCCAGTGCGTTAGACGGGTTTCCCAGCTTAAAGCAACTGGCGTTGTAAAGACGCAAAGAAAATCAAACACTTACATTCTTCCCCGCGTCTGTGTCTTGAAAAGTTCAGATCGCCGGCTTCCGGCGCTCCGACTTTTCGCTGCTATTCTGCGTGAGCAATTAATTTGTAGTTGATTTGGCAATTGCTCCTAATTGCAAACCTGATGGATAGCTACCATCTTCTTTGATACGCTTAATTTCTGCATCGCCAATCCGCAAATTTAGCTGTTGTGCTATTGTCTTCACAATATCTCCACGATCGATAACACCAGCTACAGCACCAGCGGGAGAAAGTACAGTAATACGGGGTAAGTGTTCATTTTCCAGCTTGTTAATCACCTCAGCTAGGGAAATTGTTTCCGCTACGGTAGGTATTTCTGTTAGAGGATGCACAATGCTTTGGAGAGTTTGAGTTTCCCATGCACTTCTTTCTACTAAGCGTAAATCATCAATGGAAACCATGCCTCGATAACGTCCATCAGAAGCAGCAAAATAAACTTGTGGAGCGTTAGTGTCTAGTAGATATGAATCAGCAAAGGAACGCAAAGTCTGATCGGCATCGACTACACGAAAGTCACGAGTCATAGCATCGCTAGCTGTGACTTTCAGTAAAGTTTCTTGTAATGTAGTGACGCTGTCATAAGTGTTGGCGTTACGAATCCCAAACCAACCCAACAATACAATCCACAAACCTAAAGCCAGTTCCCTAGTAAAAAAGTCTATGGCAAATCCTAGAGCGATCGCAGCATAACCCAAAATTTGCCCAGACCTAGCTGCTAAGTGTACTGCTTGAAAGCGATCGCCTGTAACTTTCCAGAGTGCAGCTTTTAACACTTGTCCTCCATCCAGAGGTAAGCCGGGAATTAAGTTAAACAGAGCCACAACTAAGTTAATTCTCGCCAAATCACCTACCATGACACTGATTGGGCTAGTTTCAGGCAAAACATAACCCACCAGGCGCAGTATAAAAAACAGCCCAATACTAACTAAGGGGCCAGCGATCGCTACTTGAAAAGCTTTACCCGGAGTTTTGGATTCTTCTTCTATAGCAGCAATGCCACCAAACAAAAATAGGGTAATCGAATTAACTCTAATTCCTTGCGATCGCGCTACCAAACTGTGACCTAATTCGTGTAACAATACCGAACCAAATAGCAGCAGTGCCATTACTATACCTGCACTCCAGGCTAAAACACTCCCCCATTCTTGATAAGCTACCCCAAAGTTGAGGGTTGCCAATCCTAAAATCACGAACCATAAAGGGTCTAAAAATAGTGGAATTCCAAATAAAGACCCGATTTTCCAATTTGTTTGCATGACATTGTCCTAAAAGTAGATATTTACATTTTCAGATGATATAAATGATACAAGTATGTTTTTATACTGGAGATTCGCCTACGATCAAGTCACAGAGCGCTCATCAAAAACTTATGCCTGAAATGAAGGCTTTACCAAACCTTGGTGACGATGCTCTCATTTCTAGAATAGACAATTAACCATATTTAATCATTTTGAGAAAATAAAATTCTTCTTCCCAAAGAATAGCAAATGAGTGTGGGGTCAAGAGTTACTTTTGACGAAGGCAAATCTGTCTAAAGATACTGCTTTAGCGATATTGAAAAAAGTAATTTCTGATCTACTCAATCCTCCAACTTTAGCTATGAGGTAATACTTGGTACTCAGAACTACTGAATACCTTAAAGATGAAGGTGTAGAAACCCGATTTAAATACTAGAGATTACCTTTATTGCTAATAGACTATCCTTGCCATAGTTGCAAATTTTACTAGCGACCAGAAAAATACGATTTTCAAAAAATTACTGAAGCATTCATTAACCAATAATAAAGGTATGTTGATGCTTTTACAAGAAACAAATTTCAATTCGGTTTTTACTTAATCATATGTTTGTTTTTTACTAATATCTAACTGGGTGAATGTAGGAAATACAAATTTATCACAATTTGTAAAAGGCTGAACTTTTGTTAAACCAAGATTATGATACGGTGAATTTAACACTGGAGCTAGTAATACTATATTTCTGAGATAAACAGTATGCTTTTACCAGTTTTTTACATGGAAAGTCTCGATCAAATAGACACTGTAAATCTTTCTCGCGGTGAAGTCCAGGTTCGTAAGATTGCAAAAAATATTTCCTTAATTCCGACTTTTTTTGTCTATGCAATCTTTTTACCGCTACTGATGATTTTATATTACTGTTACGAACCAGGTAAAGAAATAGTTCAAGGTTTTATCTTTACTTTTATTATTAAACCAACTCGCTGGTTCTGCTATCAAATCGTTTATTTTATGTGTGATTTTTTAAGAAAATTAAATAATTAAATCCCCAGAAGCATCAGTAAGTAGAGTATTTTTTCCTTTCTGCTACCCCTCCTTGCCATATATATTAACCTTCAACTCACAAGTCAAAGGGTATTAGTTTATTTACTAGCTGCTTGCAATACTAGCAAATTGGGATGAATAGTATTGTTTGAGATGGCTGAAACTGCCTGTAGCTCAATATTATTATATAATCTTAAATTACTATAAGGCAGGAAACTAAGCACTTACTAAGAACTTAGTCTCCTACCTGTAAAATGCGTTACTAAGAATATGCTAACCACAGCAAAATTTAAAGAATGCTGATAGTTATTTAATCTGAAAACGGCAGCAACGCATATATTTAGCGGAGAAACAACCTGAATATATTTTCAGGGTTTTGGCTTCAAAGAGACTTGGATTGCCGCGCCTCTATTCATAAAAATTACAAACGACCGATGTTAGTCAATCCTAAAACAATCCCAGTACCGATAATGTGACCAAAAGCCATTGCAGCAATAAATGTGGGAATACTTACAGGAAGACCTGGCAGTTTAGGACCCACATTGGGCTTTTCAATTCTCGTAGCTAACAAAAGAACTACTATGCTACTGATGCTGATGATAATTGCTACTGTGGGATTCCATGCAGGTGTTGCAGGAACAGTTGTAGCTGCTGCTAGTAAAATTGATGAAATCAAGCTTGTGTCTCCTAAATAGGATAATTATGTAATCCATCAAGATTATAAAATTTATTAGGAAAAAACCTGAAATTATTGCAAAAATATCTACCTTTATATAGGTATTTATCCTAAATAACTCAATATCTATGCGAATTAAAATTTGTGGCATCACCCAACCACAGCAGTCTGTAGCGATCGCCTCTCTTGGAGCCACGGCACTAGGATTTATTTGTGTGCCTAATTCACCCCGCTATGTTAATATACAGCAAATTCAAGCAGCAGTGGTACCACTACCAGAAAATATTGACAAAATCGGTGTGTTCGCCAACACCAGTATTACAGAAATCAAGCAAACAGTAGTTGAGTCTGGTTTAACTAGTGTGCAGTTACATGGTAATGAATCACCAGAATTTTGCTCCCAACTGCGCCAAGCTTTGCCAGAGATAGAAATTATTAAAGCCTTTAGGATTCGCAGCAGCGAACATCTTGAGCAAGTAGCTGAGTACACCAATTATATAGATACTTTATTGCTGGATGCCTATCATCCGCAGCATCTGGGAGGTACAGGTCAAACTTTAGATTGGAGTATGTTACAAACATTTAGCCCAAGTTGCCCTTGGTTTCTAGCTGGGGGATTAACACCAGATAATATTTTGGACGCTCTAAATATGCTACAACCCAGTGGCATTGATTTATCTAGTGGTGTGGAAAAGGCACCTGGGGATAAAGATTTAGATCAAGTCGCCAAGTTGTTTGTCAAGCTAGCAAATATTCAATAATAAATGTCCAAAAATGCGATTTATTTAGGTCAATATCAAATTAGCCAATTGTCTGTGAGAAATTAAGGGAGGAGCAAAAAGCGATCGCTGATTACAATCAATCAGTCTCAACCCAAATTGACCTATGTTTACTACAACCGCAGTCTTGTTCGTCAACAACTGGGAGACAAAAAAGGCGCCATGTCTGACGACAAGCTGCTAGCTTGCGGCAACGCTCCGCGAACGCATCTACGCAGATTACAACCAAGCCGTTAGACTCGATCCAAGTTTACGTAAGTAAATTCAGTATGGCAAGTGCTGAGTCCTGAGGCGAAAAATTTTCAGGACTCAATACTTAGTACACCTCGTCATTGATAGGTGTGGAGAATACTGAGGGCTGATGCTGGATTTGGCTCTATTTTACCCAAGTGACGCGTACTCAGCACTTAAAAGAATGCTGCTTGGTGACGAATTAAGTTCAAGAATTCTTCGCGGGTTTTTTGTTCATCTTGGAACACACCAAGCATCGCGCTGGTGACAGTCCAAGAACCAGGTTTTTGCACACCCCGCATCACCATGCACATATGACTAGCTTCCATGACTACTGCAACCCCTTGAGGATTGAGGATAGTCTGTACTGCTTCTGCAATTTGGCGAGTGAGCCTTTCCTGTACTTGCAGACGACGGGAATACATCTCGACAATCCGCGCCAACTTACTTAGTCCGACAACTTTTTGGTTGGGGATATAAGCAACATGTGCTCTACCCATAAAAGGCAACATATGGTGTTCGCACAGGCTAAAGAAATTAATATCCCGTACTAAAACCATCTCGTTATGCCCTTCATTAAAAATGGCTCCATTAACGAGTTCTTCTAGAGATTGGTTGTAGCCACTGGTCAGAAACCTCATTGCCTCTGCTACCCGTTTGGGGGTTTTTAGAAGCCCTTCACGTTCCGGATCTTCTCCCACACCCAATAGTATTTGCCGCACGGCTGCTGTCATTTGCTCCATCTCTTCTTCTTGAGGAGGATGCAAATTTGGTTCACGTCCGTCGTGAGTATTGCGATCGGGTCTAGGACTGATGGCATCTGTCAAGTCTGGAATTAGAGGCGATTGAGAGCGATTAGAACCGTTAGAACTTGCGATAGTCATATTAAGTCTTAGTAAGGATTAGTCATTAGTCATTAGTCCTGAGTCATTAGTCATGTGTTATTGGCAAAAACATATGACACAAAACGAAGGACTGATTAGAGAACGCCAGCGCTGGGCATGAGAATTAATTCATCAATGACCGCTTGTGGTGGCAATAAGGCTATGTGCAGAATTGACTGCGCAACAATTTCCGGCGTTAACATCTTTGAACGGTCAAAGTTGGCATGGACTGTTTCTGTATCCCAAAGTTCGGTATTAACGGCACCAGGACAAATCGCGGTGACGCGAATGCCGTGGACGCGTTCTTCTTGCGCTAAGGCTTGAGAAAGAGCAATCACACCAGCTTTACTGACGCTGTATGCACCCCAATTAGAAAAAGCTTGCTTCCCGGCAATCGAGGCGACGTTGATCATGGTGCCTCTGCCGCGATCGCGCATTCCTGGCAAAATCCCCATAATGCACTGGAAGACGCTAGTTAGATTTAAGTTAATCACTTGCTGCCAATCTTCTAAGGGAGTTTCGCTTAAGGTGGCTGTATACGCTATCCCAGCATTGTTTACCAGAATATCTATATCGCCAAATTCATTAGCGATCGCTTGTATTTGTTCTTTTACTTGCCAAACACTAGCTAAATCGACAGCATAACTTCTTGCTTCAACTCCTGTGTGCTTTGCTGCTACTGCAACTGCCTCCAACTTCTCCAGGGAGCGGCTAACTAAGGCGACATCTATTCCCGCCTTCGCAAATGCCAAAGCAGTTGCTTTTCCAATTCCACTACTTGCCCCAGTAATTAGGGCGCGTCGTTTCGGCTCAACGCTCATGCTATCTCCAGATTTGTTGGCGGTTGGGCGAGCTTATTCCTACCCCATTATTCAAATCTCTCGGCTTGCTATAGATTAAACGAATCTAAAAAATAGATTAAATAAATCTAAAAAATCCGATGATTGCTTTCGGCAACTGTTATCTTACACTGCCAGGATGGGTTTGTTTTTTGATTAAGTATTTGCCCAGGGATGAAGAAATAATGCTCGTCTGGGGAATTTCATCCGAACATTTAAAATTAATTAGCAAATATTCAGACAAACCAATCATCCAATTGACTTGGTTAGTCCGAAATGAAAACGCCTATGACTGAGAAGATTGTTAAAAATCTTTAAGCGTCATAGGCAATTATAGCATTGCTGCCATGCTAATCAAGCATCTCAAGGTTTTTAGTAGGCAACTTCAGTAAAAACGCCAATTTTGCGGAATTTTTCATAGCGCAGTTGGCGGCGTTCAGAAGCAGTTAAACGATTGAGTTCGTCTAAATTCTCTAATAAAGCTTGTTTGAGGGTATTAGCAGCTCCTATCGGGTCAGAATGAGCGCCACCGATGGGTTCAGGCAATATTTGGTCGATAATACCCAAATTTTTCAGGTCATGGGAAATAATTTTCAGAGCCACAGCGGCTTGGGGAGCCTTGGTGGCATCTTTCCACAAAATGGCGGCACAGGCTTCTGGAGTAGCAACAGTATAGACAGAGTGTTCAAACATCATCAAGCGATCGCCTACCCCAATACCGAGTGCACCACCAGAACCACCTTCACCAATGACTGTACAAATAATCGGCACATCCAAGCAGAACATCTCTCGCAAATTGTAAGCGATCGCTTCTCCTTGACCTTGATGCTCGGCTTCAACTCCAGACCAAGCTCCGGGCGTGTCGATAAAAGTTAAAATCGGCATGGAAAACTTGTTGGCGTGTTCCATCAACCGCAGCGCTTTGCGATAGCCGCCAGGATAGGGCATACCAAAGTTACGGGCAATATTATCCTTGGTATCCCGCCCTTTTTGATGACCCAACATTACTACAGGCTGCCCACCCAAACGACCGACACCACCCACTAAAGCCGGATCGTCACCACCACAGCGATCGCCATGTAATTCCATCCATTCATCACTGATAGCCTGAATGTAATCGAGAGTACTAGGGCGGCGGGGATGGCGAGCCACTTGCAGTCTCTGAGATGGAGATAGACTAGTAAAAATTTCCTCACGCAGTTGCATAGCGCGCGCTTCTAATTGGCGTATCTGACCAGATACATCGACGCCATTTTCTTCTGCAAGTTGCCGAATTTGGTCAATTCGCGTGGCCAGTTCTGCTAGCGGCTTTTCAAAATCTAACAGTAGCGGTTTACGCTCGGTAGTTGCCATCGTACAAGTTATAAGTGTTGAGTTGTTCAGAAGGCAGGAGGCAGGAGGCAGGAGACAGAAGGAAACTACACTTAAAAGCCTGGGACTTAGTTTTTAAGCTTTTTATACATTGGTACAAGCAATCTCAATATATTTGAGACTTCAAACCTTGCTTTAAACCCAGAACTAAAGTTTTTATTTATACTTTTTTCACTTCTGCTATCTGCCATCTGCCCTCTGCCTTTTTTGTAATGGTTAAGTAGAACCTAATTAGTCATCAGTAATTAGCTAATGACTAATGACTAATGACCAATAACCAATAACTAAACCAGCAGTGGCCTAAATCCATGCTTAACTGAAACCTGACCAATCTGCTCCATTTTGTCTACGGTAATCTGATTACGCCCCCAAGAAAAGTTCGTATATAACTTCTCAAATTCCAGGAGCATTGATTCCGCAAAACAAGCAAACAACTGACGTCCTGGCACCTCCATATTGACGATTTTCATGATTTTCCAGTCAATGTCTAGAGAATGCTCAACAATCCCACCATTTAACACATATACCCCTGGATGCTGAATTTTTGTCCCTAAATTTTTAGGATAGCCACCATCAATTAGCAAACAAGGTTGTTTCAACCTAGTGGGGTCAATTTCCACGCCTTTGGGCATACTAGCAACCCAAACGACAATATCAGCTTGGGGTAGGGCTTCATCCAAAGACATAATTTTGCCCCGCCCCAGTTCAGCTTGTAAATATTGCAGCCGTTCTTGGTTACGGGCTATGAGTAATAGTTCTTTGACATCTGTTTTCGCATCTAGCCAGCGCGTAACTGCACTGCCAATGTCCCCCGTTGCGCCACACACAGCCACGGTTGCTTGCGATAAATCAATACCTAATTGTTTCGACGCTTGTTCCACCTGCCGACAAATAATGTAGGCAGTGTGAGTATTGCCTGTAGTGAAGCGTTCAAACTCTAGTTTGATATTACGAACTTGGCTAAACTGCTCCAAGCTAAAATTTTCAAAAATAATTGAGGAGAATCCGCCTAAAGCTGTGATATTAATGCCATGCTTTTGAGCATGGGCCATAGCGTTGAGGATCTTGCGCGTTGCCGCCTTAATCCGGCGATTCGCCAACATTTCTGGTAAGAAGCATGATTCTACATATCGTCCTTCAATTTTCTGCCCAGTGACACTAGTCACAGTAATGTTATCAACAATTTGCGGCGGGGCGCTGCACCAAAAATCTAGCCCTTGATCGGCATATTCTGGGTATCCCAAGTCTTGAGCTACGGCTTGAGCGTGTTCCAAACTAGTCAGATGTCCAATTAGACCAAACATGTATTGATATATTAGGCGCGTGCTGCGTCGAAAGCGTGGAATTTAAGTGGGTTAAGAGGGAATGACTTACTCTTAAAAAGAGTACATAAAGCGTAATATACATCAGGGGCAACGCCAGCAGTTACCCCTATAGGTTATATTTAAGCGGCTGTGAGTCCGTAAGCTGATAGGCGCATGATATCGCGTGTACTGAAGCCTATATTACTTAATGCTTCACCGTACTGAATCATAAAGTCTTCTACCAAAGCATCTTTTTCCATTGCCAATATTTGGGCATCATCTGCAACTTGGTTGAGCATTTTCCAAACAATGGGAAGGTTTTGACGATTTGCTTCTTCTAGTTCAGTTTTGGCTTCGACAAAGTTTTCTTTTAACCAAACTTCGCCAAAGTTGAGATGGCTGTATTCATCTTTTACTACACCCTCAGTAATTTTGCGGGCAAAATCATCGGCAACAGGGATGTAGATGTTGTATGCTGCGATCGCAAAACATTCAATAATCAAAGACTGAATCAGCAAGCAAGTAACTACTTTACCTTCTGCTGCTGCTTTTTGAAAGTTGCTATGCAATCCCAGAAAAAACTCTTTGGCAAATTGCAGATCCGGCACTACCTGTAAATTGCGTCCACAAGCTTCAAATCCTTTCTTATGGCGACTTTCCATTTTAGATAGGCGAATCAATTGCTCTTGATGTTCCGGCAGCATTTGGGCCAGTTGGATGTAATTATCGTAAGCTTCTTGCTCACCTTCAATTACAATCGCATTAATGCGGCTGTAGGCGTCTTTGTATTTTTCGCTCCGGAAATCAATTTCAGGTTGCTCTGTAATCTGCTGCATGTTATCTTTACCCCTGTAAACGTGAATCATTTGATACCAAAAATAAATTTACCCTATGAGTTTAGGGTAACAATCACTGTGATTTAATTTAACTTAACAAGTCACTATGTTTATAGATTAGCTGTTGCTGGGGGCGATGCTCTAGTACTACAAACACAAATGCTTGAAAGCAAAACTCATGTCTAAAGTACAATCGAATCTGAAATATACCGATTTTTTAAGCCTAGGAGTTTTACTAATAGGCGCTTTTATCGTTTTGCTGCCCTTGTTTGTAGTTTTCCTCACTTCTTTTGCGCCTGGAGGAGCAACGCCGGAAGTTCTACAGAAAAATAACTGGACTTTAGCTAATTATCAGGATGCATGGCAGCGGGGTAAGTTTTTATTGGCGTTTGCTAATTCTACCTTAGTAGCGATCGCAGTGACCGCGTTTCAGATTGTGACTTCGGCTTTGGCAGGTTATGCCCTCGCAAGATTAAAATTTCGCGGCAGACAAGCACTGCTATTGATTGTCTTAGCAACTTTAGTGATACCCTTTCAGTTATTGGTGATTCCCATCTTTTTGGTTTTGAAGTGGGGTCATTTGATCAATACCTACGGGGCTTTGATTCTACCAACGGCTGTCAACGGCTTTGGAATTTTTTTGTTACGTCAATATTTCCAGACAATTCCCATAGAGTTAGAGGAAGCCGCAACCATAGACGGGGCGAACCGACTGCAAATTTTGTGGCGAGTGATGTTACCTTTAGCACGTCCAGCCTTGGTGACGCTGTTTTTGTTCACCTTTATTGCTGAATGGAACGATTTGTTTAAACCGTTGGTATTTACCACACGCCCGGAATTAAGAACAGTGCAGCTAGCATTGGCAGAGTTTCAGGAGCAGTTTACCAATAATTGGCCCTTGATGATGGCAGCGGTAACAATTGCAACTGTGCCAGTGATGGTTCTCTTCCTCATCGGTCAGCGTCAGTTTATTCAGGGTATTGCGACGACAGGGATTAAGAATTAGTCAAGGGAGAAGGGAGAAATAACAAAGGACAAATGACCAATGACAAATGACAATTCCTAATTCATTTCCTGAATTTGTAAGCGGATAGTATGTTCAACAGTGCCACTCAGTTGCAATTCCATGATTTCACCACCTAAGGGTTCTAAAGAACTGAGAAGCGATCGCAAATTTGGTGTACTTGCACCTGTATCTACATACAATCGATCTGCTAAATTACTGATGCGCTTCCAAGTCATGTATAACTTGGCGATCGTTTGTTCAATCTGAGATGCTTGATTTACTAAATCAGCCGCTATAGTTAAACAGCCTACTCTTTGCGCTTCTTCTAAGGCTGTTTCAATATCAACATCTGCTTGGGTCAATGCTTGAACTTGAGCAGCGGATTTTAGATATTTTGCCAGATAACGCGCTTCGGTAGTTACCTGTTTGAGGGTATCAACATCGGGGTTAGCAGCAATTTCTTTTTGTAAGTATTTTTGGTGGGGTTCTGGCAGTTTTTCCAATTCCTTCACCAGTGGGGCGATGTAGCGAGGGGGAAGGGTGTTATCTGCTGCTTTTACCTTGACTGGTTCTGGTAGCAATTCTGAGGACATTGCTGTCCATTCGTCGCTGAGTTGGCGTACTTCGCGCCGAGTGATGCGATCGCCTTTTTGCGCAGCTTCACTCACCATCTGCTGCACTTCTGGGGAAGCTTTGGAAGTTTCGACAAAAGCCCGTTTACTAAAATTATTGACCGTGCCAGGATCGAGTTTACCTTCTTCTAAGAGCGTATCAGCACTGTTAGCTAATTGAATCCAAGCATAAGCTTGACTTTTGCTGATTTCTCGTTCTTTGAGCCAGCGGAGAAAACCAGCACCTCGACTATCACCACCGATTTTCTCGCGATCGCGGATCGCGCGTAAAATTCGTCCCCGCCAGATTTCGGTTTGTAAATCAAAGCGATCGCATACCTGCCAAGCTACATCTAGCTGTTGTTGAAAATCCGACTCTAGAATCTGTTCGTCTTCTGGATCGGGCAGTTCAAAGGTAAGATCCGCTGGCTGTTGCAAAGCAGCAGCAATGTCGTTGATAGATTCGTTATATTCCACGACTGGTTGCCGAGTAGTGTATGCGTCGGCTTATTATGCCACAATCTGTGTACTTGGGTAGTGAGATAAAGTCAAATTTTACCTAGTTCATTTGTATTAATTGCTGCTTCTTTCATTGAGTCTCGACTCAGAAGTAGTAGAACAAATAATTTTTTTAGCGTACACCATTGGCTAAAATTCCCAAAATTTTATTAACATCTTTCAGGTAATATTCACTTAAGTCAATCTGAATCTCTTGCCCGTCTAATTTCAAAAATTGCCAAATACTTCCAGTTGTAACAGTTCCATAAATTGCCAAGTTTTCTTTACCTGAGCGTTCGTTAAATATTCTTGCTGCTAGCATCTCTGCTATACATTGTCCTAAACCAGCAGGAATATTTTCTTTTTTCGCCTCCACAATTACAACTACTGGTGCTGTAACAATTAACCTTTCTGGAGAATCGCTAATAATAAAATCACAAATTCCGTTCAATCCCTGTGCTGCATCAACATTAAATTCAACTCCTGAAAACAAATTTATCTTGTCATTTAATTGTCTCCTCAGGTCTATTAAAATTGGTGCAATAATCATTTCTGAACGAGCTTTTTCACTATTGCTAGCAATTGCTATAGGTACATTATATTGAAGAATTTCTTTTAATAACTGGCTGCACTCTAAATCAGATACATTAGCAAAAATATCAGCCGCTTCAATAGTATTTATTTGAAAAGTCTGTTTAACTTTCTCTAAATTAAAATCGCTGTATGCCATATCAGTTTTATGAATATTTTGATGATCTGCGAGATCCCCGACTTCTTCAAGAAGTCGGGGATCTGAACACCGAATATGAGCAACTAAGTAGCCATCATGAACTGCGTACACCAGAACGGATGAAAAAGGGGCGCTTAGGTTAGGGGCTAGGAGCTAGTATTTTTTACTCGCACTTCTTTACTTTTTCAAGCCAGCTAATCACGGGAAAAACCCACAAACCTTGCCATGAAAATCTTTCTTCTCTAGTCCCTAGAACACCGAAAATCTCGGATGGTGTGTTGCTATAAGGCATAACACACCCTTGTATTTTGAAACTTCCCCGCCGAAATGGCAATTGCGTAGGCGTAGTCAGCTTTCTCTAAGAGAGGCTCCGCAAATGGCATCGCTTAGTTTGTTAATGATTAGTAGTCATCATTCCAGGCGTACACCAAAACACATAAAAAAACTTCTGATTCCCCTTCTCGCTTACTCTGAAGGGTTAGGGCGTGTTTTCAAAACCAAAAAGCCTTTTGCACAAAGGAAAATTTTGTCTATGTCGTGCCCGCACTACGTATTTAATTATGAAATTTAAAGATTAAGTGAACTTCCCAAAAACTGCATAAGCTCGAAATCCCTAGATATATAGTAACTCGTAGGTGTAAATCAGCAAACTCACTCAGATTTATGAGCCAAAGAGTTGAAAACTCAAGACAGCAGAGCATTTCACAGATTTTTTGGTACTTGCTACCAAAATTGGCCCGCTACAGTTTCATTTTATTGCTGAGTGTGGTTTTGTTGCCTGATGCAGTGGGGGCAAAGAAAAGTACAGAGTTGCAGATACCACAACAGGCGAAACCAATTTTTCAAGACGATATTCGTGTGGCAGCGAAACCAGCGTATGCAGATTCGTTTTCAGAAAATATAACTAGGGAAGTCTTTACTAGTATTAACGCTGCAAGCTTAGGGCTGCAAATAGCCCAGTCACCAGCTACAAAACCTGCGCCAAGTCCAATCCAACCACTAATTGATAAAGCATCTCAACTCTACAAAGAAGCAATTGAACTGTCCAAGCAACCATCAGCAGCAGCAAAGCGACAAGCAATTACAAAATACGAAGAAATACTAAAAATCTCGAGATTACCAGAAGTACGTGCAGTAATACCTCAAAAAGCTCGCTCCTATGATGAAGCTTCTATACTTGGTACGATCGCCATTATTTACGGTAATCTAAATGAAAACACCAAAGCTCTGGAATATTTTGAGCAAGCATTAGCTATTTCGCGGGAACTAAAGGATCGTCTTCTTGAAGCTGGTACACTTTTTGGGTTCGGCAATATCTACGGCTTCAACCTGACTGAATACACAAAAGCTGTGGGATATCTGGAACAAGCATTAGCTATCTTGCGGGAATCCAAAGAACCAGAAGCTCGCTCCCAACAAGGTGTAACGCTCTTAGCACTGGGTGTATTTTATCGGGAATTAGGGGAAAAGCAAAAAGCGATTGATGCCTACAACCAAGCCCAGTCATTGTATGACAATCAATCCAAGGAAAAGGCTCAAGCACTATCTGGAATTGCTGGAGTATATGGTACATTCGGCGAACCTAAAAAGGAGCGTGAGTATTTAGATCAAGCCTTAGCGATTCACAAGGCAAATAACGATTTACCAGAACAAGCAAATACACTGACATCTCTCGCATCCAATTACGAAAATTTGGGTGAAACAGAGAAAGCCCTTGATTATTACCGACAAGCACTAGAAATCTATCGGCAAACAAAAGATTTATTTAGACAAGGATTAACACTCGGTTACATAAGCTTAATCTACAGTGGAAGAGGCGATCGCTCTTCAGCAGAAAAATATATCCAGCAGGCTTTAGAGTTACAAAAAACAGTCCAAAAACAATTAGAACAGGACGTAAAATCTCAAAGAAATCAAATCATTATTCTCAAGCAGATTGCCTCCAGTTATCTTTCGTTGGGCGATACACAGCAGCAAATTTATTACTTAAATCAAGGACGAATTATAGCCCATGAGCTAGGTAAAACTCAAGAAGAAGCAGATATTATTTCCAGCATTGGTTTGGCTTACTATCATCTCGGTGAGACTCAAAAAGCCAAAGAGAATTTTACTCAAGCTTTAAAACTACAAACTGAAATTAAAGATTTTCAAGGAGAAGCTAAAACGCTAGTAAATATTGCTTCTATCCATAGACAATCAGGGGAATTTCAGCAAGCCTTAGATATACTCAACCAAGCACTAGAGATTTCTCAGCAAAAACAAAACTCCCTTCTAGAAGGCAGCATTCTCTTTGACATCAGCTATGTTTACAGAGATTTAGGGGCTGATGAATTAGGTATCGAAAAAAGCAAAGAAGTTTTGGCAATATATCAGCAAAGTAATCCGTATTTAGTAGGAAGTACTCTATATTCCATAGGTGTTGCTTATCTACAAAGCTGCTTTTATCAAGAAAAACCAGAAGATTGTCGTCAAACATTAGATTATTCTAACCAGGCTTTAAAATACGCCCACGAAAAAGCTTCTGTTTCTAACGAAATTACCATTCTTGGAACTATTACTAAGGCTTATGAATTATTGGAGGATTATCCCCAAGCGATAAAAAATGGCGAAAAAGCTTTGGAATTATCTCGCAAATATAACCTTAAGAATAAAGAAATGAGTACTCTCGGTTTTTTAAGCGCCGCTTATGAACGCGCAGGAGATTATCAAAAAGCACTTGATGCTAGTAAACAATCTTTGTTGCTATCACAGCAACTAGGAGATTTAACATCACAAGTTACCGTCTACAAAATCCAAGGTACAATTTACAAATCTATGAAGCAGCCACAGCTGGCTATAGAGGTTTACAACCAAGAACTAAAGCTAGCGCAGCAAATTGGTGATATATCAGAACAAACTTATCCACTTTATAAGATAGCCATTATTGAGCGCGACAGAGGAAATCTCAACAAAGCCAAGACACAAATAGAATCAGCCATAAACATCATTGAGAATACGCGCAGCAAAGTCAACAGTAACGACTTGCGTACTGCCTACTTCGCCACAGTGCAGGATTATTACAAGTTTTACATCGACTTGTTGATGCAGTTGCACAAAAAAGACCCATCAAAAGGATACGCTGCTGAAGCACTGCACATCAGTGAGCGATCGCGCGCCAGAAGTCTCATAGATTTGTTAAACGAAGCTCATGCCAAAATTCTTAAAGGCGCAAACCCAGAACTAGTACAACAAGAACGCGATTTACGGCAAAAAATTGATGCTAGAGATGCACGGCGGCTAAATTTACAAACCTCAGCAAATAAGAATGATCCGAATACCAAAGAAACAATTCAAACACTGTCTACAGAAATCAGTAATCTCCTAGGCCAATACAAAGAAGTCCAAGCAAAAATCCGGGCTAATAACCCCGAATACGCGAAATTAATCAACCCAAATCCCGAAAAGGATATTCTCCAATTACCCCAAATTCAACAACAACTCGATAAAAACACGCTGCTGTTGCAGTATTCCTTGGGAGAAGAACGCAGCTATTTGTGGGCTGTCACTCCTACATCTATGCAAGTTTACACACTCCCCTCACGGGAGGAAATAGAAAAAGTCGCAACCAGATTCTATGAAAGTTTGCAGCAAGGATCAGCCAGTGACATATCCATTCCAAACGCACAACAACTTAGTAAACTCATCCTCGCACCCGTCGCTGATAAATTATCAGGAAAACGTTTAGTAATTGTTGCTGATGGTGGGCTGCAAACCATTCCCTTTGCAGCGTTGGCTGACATAACCCCCCAACCCCCTTCCCTGCAAGGGAAAGGGGAGAAATCAAAGCCTCTCTCCTCGCAGGAGAGAGGTTTGGAGAGAGGTTCCCAATATCAACCTCTGATGGTAAATCATGAGATTCTTAATTTACCTTCAGCCTCAACCATCGCCTTTCAACGCCAACAACTCGCCAACCGCAAACCCGCACCAAAAGCTTTGGCTATCCTCGCTGATCCGGTATTCAATGCAACAGATTGCCGATTTACCTCAAAAGATTGCCGAGAAACTGACACACCCCAACCTATTAACTCTAATCTTGATACTAGATCTCAATTAGAACAATCTGCCCTGAGTCGTTCCGCCAAAAACCTGAAACGCAATGGTTGGGAGAGGCTACTATACACAGGAGACGAAGCAAAAGCAATTTTACAACTTATACCATCAGAAAGCAGCCTGCAAGCCTTCGGTTTTGATGCCAACTATAATTGGGCAACCAGCAGCGCCTTAAATCAATACCGGATTCTACATTTTGCCACCCACGGAATAGCTGATCCCAAAGAACCAGGTTTATCCGGCATAATACTGTCTAAGTATGATCGAAAGCGCAACGAAATATTACCCAGTAAATTGACTTTGGGAGATTTGTTTAACCAAGATTATCCAGCAGAGTTAATTGTCTTAAGTGCCTGCGAAACTGGACTTGGTAAAAACGTCAACGGTGAGGGATTAGTCGGCTTAACACGCGGCTTAATGTATGCGGGTGCAGCGCGGGTTGCGGTATCCCTGTGGAAGGTTAGCGATGAAGGCACATCAATATTAATGCAGGAATTTTACAAACAGATGTTACAGGAAGGTAAAACCCCGGCTGAGGCGTTGCGTGCAGCCCAAAGTAAGTTATGGCAAGAAGGGCGTAGTCCTTATGAATGGGCAGCTTTTACTATGCAGGGGGAATGGCGATGAATTTGCAGCTAAAGATAGTAATTCTTGCATAAGGAGTAGGGAAATTCGGTGTTATTTATAAACGGAACTAATCTATTTTCCAACCCCCTAACTTCCAGCCTAATCCCAGTTCGGTAAGCTTAGTCTGTGTGTCCGTATCTGCACCTTTCTGGGTGATGATTAGTGAAAGATCTAAGTACGTGACACATAATTATTCGCAGAAAATTTTAACTTTCATTTTCAAAGAGATAATCCAATGAATACAAAACCTATTGACAAGCAACGTTTCGCTCTTTTCTTTGCTGGAATTTTTAGTGCGATGACTTTGGGTGGTTCGGTAGCTGTACAAGCACAGACAGAATCACAACCCAGTTCTCCACCCAAATTCACCAAATTCCAAGCAGGTCAATTAAAAATACAAGGCAATGGGAAGCCGTTTAAACCTACTGGACTAAGACAGTCTGAAAAACCAACTGGAGGTAGGCGGGGAATTCCTGATGGTATAGACGATCGCACTCCTATGCTTAGCCGAGAATACCCTTGGTCAGCTATTGGACGGGTACAAGGAACAACAACTGATGCCCAAAGCTATCACTGTACTGGTACTTTAATTGCTGACGATATAGTTTTGACAAATTCCCACTGTGTTATTGATCCTGAAACTCATCAACTCAGTAAAAAAATTCAGTTTCGACCTAATGTTATCAATGGTGTTGTGAGCGATGAAAGAGATATAGCGACAGTAGATCAAGTAATTTATGGTACAGACTTTACTGGTGACAGCGCCACCAATCAGACTAACGACTGGGCAATTATGAAAATTGATAAACCACTGGGTCGCAAGTATGGTTATTTAGGGTGGAAATCTCTTCCTACTGCTGCACTGTTGAAGAATAAACAAAAATTATTTTTTGTCGGCTACTCTGGTGACTTTCCCGATCCTAATAAAAAAGGCTATGAGTATCTAAGTGCTGGTCAAGGATGGACTGCGGGATTTCAAGCTGGATGTAGTATTGTTCGGGAGGAGGAAAACGTCCTATTTCATGATTGTGACACTGCCGGCGGTTCTTCTGGTGGCCCTATCATCGGCTTGATTGATGGACAGCCATATATTGTGGCTCTTAACAATGCTGAAATTAAAAATACCAACACTCATCAAGATATTATCAACCTGGCTGTAAAAATCTCCTTCTTAGATGAGTTGGCAGCTAATAAGTAAAATTTCCACAATGTAATTGTCCTAAATGGGATAGGTAATATTACTGTAGAGACTTTGAATGCAATGTCTCTACAACCCAAAACCTAAAATTGTAATTACCCAAAATTCCTGATTGACCGACTCCTAACCCTCTTTCATGAGTAGGCTTTCTAGATTTTGTATTTTGCCTATGAGGGTTTATGGGTGTAAGTGATTACAACCTTTATACGCTTACAGCCTTATTTCCTTACACCCAGTTTCAACGGATAAGCTTGGTGTATCAGCCCTACGGTATAAGGCGATCGCCTGGAACAGTAAAATTTATACGTAAAAGCTTTTGCTATAAATTACACTAGTATTAATTATAGAACTTTTTAATTCTACCTGCTACATATTTCTTAACAATAGCAATGTATAGGAGTTGTTTCCTTAAAGTTGTTTATGCTTTATGCTTGATACTTGTGTCTAAATTATTCAAAATTTGCATTAATCTAACTCGTATTAATGTACCGAGTTTGAGAAATTCAGGCTACTAAAGATTATGCAAAAATCATTGATTGTAAAAAAGTCAAAAACAGTTTAATCTATTCTAGATGTAAACTCATAGCATAATAGCCAAAACCAGAAGTTAATTTTTAAACAATCTAGGAAACAGAAAAAGAAAATTATCAATATATATTTACCAAAGCTATAGTTAGTCAATAAATATATTCATTTTGTTTAAAAATAGATCAATAATCAGCAGGGCAATTTTATTAAATCTTGTATATTTAATAAATATTTGTAACTATAGCTTACAGAATTATCAGTGGTGCTTATCTATAAAATGTGAGAACTGAATCTTAAGTTTTAAGTCCTGAGTTCTCAGTAGAGTCATGGGGTTATATGGTAATCATAATGCTATTTTGCTATCCTCTACATTCCCCTCATTTCTGCTGAGTTCTCATTCAGTAACAACTTGAATGCGTATTCCCACACCACTATGAAATACCAGGTATTAGAGCGTATTTTTAATAAACCTTCATACCCACGTAAATTTGAACGCTTAGAACTGGATCAAAATTTACATATTTTAGATACTTCCGAGCAAGTCCAAAGGTTTGCTGCTCGACCAGAAGAGGTGATTCAAGGAAAAGATGTGCGCCTAAGTTTTCCAGAATTTATAGGTCTAGAAGATGTTCTAGAATCTATCCTGAAAGGAGAACAAGAACTATTTGAAATAGCTGGAGTTAGACGAGACACAGAGCAGATATCTGAGATTTATATAGATATATATATTATCGGTGAACAACTTGATTCAACCTCTTGCAATAAATTAATTATCCTGATTGAAGAGGTTACCGAAAGGCTAGCTTTAGAACAGAAATTAACACAGAGATATCAGGAAGCT
This sequence comes from Nostoc sp. T09, assembly GCF_002154695.1. Taxonomy (GTDB): domain Bacteria; phylum Cyanobacteriota; class Cyanobacteriia; order Cyanobacteriales; family Nostocaceae; genus Aulosira. The sequence continues at coordinate 48,202 of NZ_MTAV01000082.1, read as the reverse complement.
AGTCTGTTATCAAGTACTTTAATAGTATACAAAAATTACATGGAACAAGTTATCAACTCAATGGCAGATGCCTTGTTGGTAACAAGTAATTCAGGAACGATAAAAAAAATTAATTTTGCTACAGAAAAATTATTTGGTTACAGCGAATCAGAGTTAGTTGGAAAGCCCATATCGTTAATAATTGATGATTATACATTATTGCAAAAATATTTATCATCTCAGCAAAGCTCTGCAAATATAGAAGTAGTTTGCCGTACTAAAAAAACAGAAAAGTTGTTAATTGCTTTTTCTTGTTCAGCTATTCATCACCATACAGAAAGCTTAGAGGATATTGTCTATATTGGTCGGGACATTACTGCTCGCCAGCGCCGAGAGCAGCGGATTTGTGCTCAGTATGCGATTACCCGCATTTTATCAGAATCCCAAAGCATAAAGCAGGCCATGCCAAAAGTTTTGCAGGCGATTTGTCAAACTTTAGGATGGGATGTGGGAGAGCTTTGGACACCAAATCAATATATAACTAAATTGGCGCAACATGATAGTGCTAATGTTGTGCTCAGATGTGTAGAAATTTGGTCAAGTAGACTAGTTTCGGTTCGAGAGTTTAAAGCAATTACTTGGCAAACAACTTATAACTCTGGTGTAGGATTACCCGGCCGAATTTGGGCTAGACGTTCGCCACTTTGGATTAAAGATATTGCAGATGATGATGACTTGCAGCGATCGCAACCAGCCGCAGCAGCAGAATTACAGGCTGCATTTGGCTTCCCCATCTTAGATGACAGTGAAATTTTAGGGGTAATGGTTTTTTTGAGCAAAGAGGTACAACAAAAAGATATAGACTTACTGCAAATGATGGTTTCTATTGGTAGCCAAATTTCCCATTTTGTCAAATGCAAACATACAGAAGCAGCTTTGGTAGAAAGTGAAGAACGATATCGAGATTTATTAGAAAATGCTAATGACTTAATTCAGTCTGTTAACGTTTATGGACGTTTTTTATATGTGAATAAGGCATGGCAAAAAACCTTAGGCTATAGTGCAGATGAAATTGCTAGGATGAATCTTTTTGACATCATTCATCCTGATTTTCAACAACGCAGCCGCCAAAAATTTTATAACGTGATGTCAGGAGAAAAACTGGAACAAGTCCAAACTGCATTTCTTACTAAAAATGGTCAACCAATCTTTGTAGAAGGAAATATTAATTGTAAATTTGTAGAAGGAAAACCGACAGCTATTAGGGGGATTTTTCGGAATGTTACCCAGCGATTATTAGCAGAAGAAGCCTTGCGTCATCAACAAGAGCAAACTAAACATCTGTTGGGAAATATCTCGTCACCAGTAATTTCTCAACCTCCGCAACAATTAGGCAGCATAGCAAAAGACTTTGTTGATGTTACAGTTTTATTTGCGGATATTGTCGGCTTGAGTAAAATCGCTGCTGCAATGAGTGCGATGCAATTGATCAGCTTACTCAATCCTATTTTTTCTGCTTTTGATCGCTTGAGCGAAAAGTATGGTCTAAAGAAAATTCATAGTATTAACGAAGTTTATATGGTAATTGGTGGGTTACCTGTACAACGTTCAGATCATGCTCAAGCGATCGCTCACATGGCCTTTGATATGCAAACTGCGATCGCCTTATTTAATAGCGAGCATCATCAACACTTTAACATCCGCATCGGCATCCATAGCGGTCCTCTATTACTAGGCATCATGGACGTACAAAAATTTAACTATAACCGCTGGGGAGAAACAGTGAACCTTGCTAGCTGCATGGAATCTCAAGGAATTCCTGGGCAAATTCAAGTGTCACAAAATACCTACGAACGTTTATGTAATGAATTTTTGTTGGAAAGGCGAGGTGAAATTAAAGTTCAAGGAAGAGGAAAAATGACAACTTATCTATTGATTGGGCGCAAATAATTTGAATTCCTGCTGGTTTGGAAACAGCGATCGCCTTGTGATTACTTCGCTAATCACTTTAAAATATTCCGCACCACCGCTTGCCCAATATTCATCTTCTAACGCTTTGTGCAATTTCGCCCTCGCCTTTGGGTAGTTTTTCTCTGCTTCTGTAAGCAGTCCTAATTGTTCATAGTAGTGGCATGGCAAGGCTAAAGTTGTGCATTAGATTTCTAATTGATAGGGCGCTAAAGCGCAACTACGAACATTTTTTATTGCAACATTTTAGTCTTGTCACGCCAGTAGGCTGCGTTATGCTTCTGGCTAACGCACCACCGATTAAAGTAATCAGATTAATTTTTGCAAGCTGATGCATTAACAATGCAGGATAATTACACAATAGGGTGCGTTAACCTACCCTCCAGGAACGCTAAAAGCGAACGGCAGAACACACCCTACGACTGAAAACAGCTAAGGAGTATTAGGAATTAATCTACCACAGGGATAAGTAGCTGCTTGCTGGGATGCACTGTCTGCAACAGCCGCAGGTATTTGATCTGATGGTTGTGCTTTAGCTGCTAGATAGTCTTTGCGCAATGTCTCGAGAATTGCTTCTCGTCTGTCGTACAGCCGCTTCAAAGGACGAGGCTGGCATTGCTTAAGGACGTATGCTGTTACTAGTGGTAAAGCAAGCGTACTATCGGTATAACAAACAATCGTGCTGGGCAATTCTTCTGGGTCAATCTTACCCCAACTAACAGCTTCTGAAGGAGTTGCCCCAGACAAACCACCTGTATCTGGACGCGCATCGGTAAACTGAACAAAGTAATCGTGTCCGCGTTCTTCTAGCCCTAGTACTTCGTGAATTTGCGGTTGGGTTTGTAGCAAAAAGTTTTTAGGACTACCGCCGCCAATAATCACAGCTGCACTTTTACCTTCTCCTTCCCGTGCATTGTAGGCGATCGCAGCTGTTTCGTTCACGTCAATTGATGGATCTAAAATTAGCTGCGAACCTTCCAACGCCAAGGCTGCGACGTTCATCCCAATGGAACTATCCCCAGGCGAAGACGTATAAATGGGTACACCATACTCATAAGCTGTTGCCAACAAGCAGGAATTTTTCACACCCAATTGCTTTTCGATTTCCCAAACATACTTTCCTAGCAAATGATGAAATTCAGCAGTTCCCATCCGTTTTTGAAAAGCTTCAGCTTGTAGTATCTTACGGATAAAAGCATCAGTTTCCAGCAGTACATCGTAGCCGAAAATAATGTCATAAATTCGGATAGTTCCTTCTTGGCGTAGCTTGACATCATCCAAAAACGGATTACCCGCGAAGAGTTCAAAACCCAAACCGTAGTGCATATCGTGGTAAAGATTTGCACCGGTGCTAATCATCCAGTCAATAAAGCCGTTGCGAATCAAAGGTGCAAGGACGGAAACCCCGAATCCGGCTGGTGTCATCGCACCGGAAAGGCTAACACCCACCGTTACACCGTCCGTTAGCACATCGCGACTCAGCAGTTGGCAAATTTCCCGTAACCGCGCTGAGTTGTAAGCGGTGAAGTAATTATCAATCAAATCAACCACTCCAATATCTGCTGACATCGGTGTGGGTGCAATTTTTTGACCCAGCTGTTTTGACATTTTGAGAATCCCGAAAAGTAAACGCGCCGAATCTAATGTTATCTAGCTTTCTGCTAATTCTTGTACAACCTTGAGATAGCAATCGTAGGCACTTTGCCCAAAACACACAAAAATTACTTGTTCTAAAGACTTATGGCTATGTAAAAACTTGTTAACTTCTGCGATCGCAATTCTGCTAGCGCGTTCTAATGGAAACCCATAAACACCTGTGCTAATCGCTGGGAAAGCAATACTTTTAATTTGATATTGTTCAGCCAAGGTCAAACTGTTGCGATAACATCGAGCTAACATCTCGTCTTCACCTTGATTGCCACCGTACCAAATGGGACCGACTGTGTGAATTACCCATTTTGCTGGCAGTTTGTAACCTTTGGTGATTTTAGCTTCTCCAGTGGCACATCCATGTAACTGGCGACATTCTGCCAACAATTCAGGCCCAGCTGCACGATGAATTGCACCATCAACACCGCCACCACCAAGTAGAGAATTTTTAGCAGCATTGACAATCGCATCTACTTGTAGCTGAGTAATATCACCTTGAAAAACTGATGTTTGCTTGATCATCTTTGGTCTGCCATTGTTGTGAGCGTTTTGTAACATCAAAGCTGCATGAATTGCTTGCAGTCTGTTGAATATTGCCAGAAAGTGTCCATTTTCAATCATCCCAGCTAAATGACCACTACAAAAGCGCTCTTTACGAACGTGTGTTGTGAACAATTTCTGCAATGTAGAAATGTCTGCTAAAGTTAATAATTCTGGATCTGTGACAAAACGATGAGCTTCATTCTCCCAAGCAGTCCAATCAAAGTCAATGACAAAATTTTCTTGGTAAACAGATGTAATGAAGCTATCAAATTCTTTAGAATAACAATAAGGATTTAAAGTCAAAGGTTCAGTTTGTATGTCATATAACTTTGCTTCTTTATCCGAAAATAAGGTTAAAAAAGCTAAGATGATTTCAATATTTTTCAGTGTAATTGTAGTGGACATCTAGAAAATACAAGTTAAGTAAAATTGGATAAAGAACAAAATTTTACTTTATTTTAAGTTGATATCATGGATTGCGTAAATCAGGAAGGATGAAATAGAATTTAATCTTTCCTAGTTCTTTCTAGCTATCCGTTGTTAAAGTTATTGCCAGTATTGTCAAATAAAATTAATGAAAAACGATACCCCACAACAATTAGATTCAGACCAAGAGATTGCACGTGTAATTGACGAAGTAATGTCCTCATCTTTAAGCAATGAACAGTATCGCCAAAAGATGCAGCGACGTAAAGAAGTACAGGAAAAGCGCATAGCGCAAGCTGTACCTGAAAAAGGATTAATTATTGTAAATACTGGTAATGGTAAAGGTAAAACAACAGCGGCCTTGGGGATGGTGATGCGATCACTTGGTCACGGATATAAAGTGGCGATCGTCCAATTTATCAAAGGAGCCTGGGAACCTTCAGAAAAAAGGGTGTTCAGTAATTGGCAAGACCAGTTAGAATTTCATGCGATGGGCGAAGGCTTTACATGGGAAACTCAAGACCGCGATCGCGATTTAGATAAAGCTCAAGCCGCCTGGGAAAAATCATTAGAATATATCCGTAAGCCAGACTTCAGATTAGTTTTATTAGATGAAATTAATATTGCTCTGAAAATGGGTTACTTACAAGTTGACCAAGTGTTAGCAGGTTTAGCCGAAAAACCTGCTGATACTCACGTTATTCTTACAGGTAGAGGCGCACCAGCCGCGTTAATCGAGCGAGCTGATTTAGTCACAGAAATGACCCTAGTTAAGCATCCCTTCCGCGATCAAGGCGTGAAAGCTCAACCAGGAATTGAGTATTAAAAAATTTGTCATTAACTATTGTAGGGTGGGCAATGCCCACCATATGTAGGTTATGGTGTTTTTCAAAAAACAAATAGTAACCCTGCCTAATCTATTTTTAATTACGCTCGTGTGTTGCACTGCTTACAGTGAGGCTGACATTTTCATCAGTGCGCTGCTGCATTGTCAATTAATGCATAATGTCATCAAGTTTAAATCGTAAATTGGGAAATAGATAAGAAGAAATAGTATCTCCTAAACGATATTGTTGCTGCTGGTATACACCGTTAACTAACTGACAGATGGTGAAGGTGGGTTGTTTTGGATTACCAATAAATTGCCAACCACCCAAGCCACGAAAGTCCACAATCCAATACTCTGGGATGTTAAGAAAAGCATATTCTTCAACTTTTCTGGCATAATCATCCTGCCAATTAGTGCTGACAAGTTCAGCAACAAGTTTGATAGTACTACCGTTACAAATAATAGGTTCTTTTTGCCAGAGTGGTTCTTTACTAAGTTCTACTTTATCTAAAATAATTACATCAGGACGCAACGCTGTTGCTTCAGCCGCAGGCGGTTTGATCAGACAAGTTTTTGGAACTAGCCAGTTGAAATTAGAACTAAAAATTTCGACATAGATTCTACCAGCTATGCTACCTGCAACAGCTTCGTGGGGACCAGTAGGTTCCATGTCTCTTAGCTCTCCATCAATTAATTCGTAGCGTGTATTGTCACCATATTGGGCAATAAATTCCTCAAAAGTAAATACTTTAGGCGGGGTGTAGGTCATAGGTCTTGTTTGGACTAGACGTAGCCTTATTGTAGCGAAGGCACTTCTACGGTATAGACTTTGCAGCAAACAACTATTAGCGATCGCAATACTCTTAATGACCCCAGGATCGGCACCAATATCTTTGGTGGATTAGTGACAAACGACGATGCAGCTTAATTTGGAAGATTTGAAATAATCAGCAGTACCGCAAACTTTTAAATCATAAATTAGGAATTAGGTTTTTCATAATTCCTAATTTATAATTTTTACTTCATCACTCATTATTTAACTAGTTTGCGGTATTCGCTGGCAGTAGGTTGATTACACATCTGCAAAATGCGTTGGTCATTAGTACTAACAGACTTTAGCTGATGGTAATCTTGCAGTGCGACTGAGTAAGCATAGCTACTTAACTCATCATCATTAATGCTAGGTATGCTATTAGTTGTAGCAACCTGATTTGAGCTACTTTCATCTGGCGAAGCATTAACCGTCATCGCCAATTCTCCTGAGCGGTCAACTGTGCCCTGAAAACAACTAAACTCAGAATTGGGCATATACATTGCACCCTTCACCTGAGCTTGGCGCTTCTCAAATACGATATACCCTTGACCAATCTGGTTTGGTGTTGGCGATTGACCGTACAGATAAACTCCATCTTTTTGGGGGAGATTACTAATCGGCACATTTCCCGCTTCTAGGGCAGATTTTTGAGATCTGCTCACCATTACTGTAGTTGCGGGTGCTGTTTTTAAGCCCTTTGCTGAACTTTTAGAAGACGGTTGGAGAAAAGTTTCAGTAGATGACAGTTCAATTTTAGGAACGGTAGCCGACTTAGTAACTTGTCTGTATTGCCAATTCTCACTATTGTTTTGAGTTTCGGAAGCCGTCAAACCTTGATTTCTTTGCGCTCTAACTTCTCTTAGCTTTGATAAAACATGAGCAGAACTATTTTGAGAATCTATTTTGATTTGATTACTCAGTACAGGTTTAGTCTGTTCACCCAAAACACCAAGGGTAATTATTAAAGCAACAGTGGGAATTGTCACCCGACGAGAGGAACAGAACTCATAAATGTTATTACCCACCTGATTTCTCCTGTTAAAAAACTAACTACTCTCTTAGCACCTTACTTAAAGTTAACTAAGTATTTGTAACGCAAGGCTCCCTCAAAGGTTTGATTTATATTGTCCGGGAAATAAAATTCCGCAAACCGAAATTTTTATGTACTTTGCGATCGCAAACTTAGATTACCGCCCTCAAGCCATCTGCTGCTTCACCCTACAGAGTCACCCGATCGGGTGATACAAGAGACCAGAATAAAAAATTATTTTTTATTTTGAATTTAAAAAACTGTTGACATTTATCCAGAAACATCTAACTTTTGTCCTATATCTTTAGTCACGGTATAGGCAACTACAAAAGCATTTTCCCTGATTACGGATTATGTCTAAAGATTTTTCTCAACAGCGATTTGCTGTGGAGTGGATAGTGCCTCAGCTATGCAAACAAAACAAAGCCCACCTACCCAACCCTACGGGAACGCCTGCCGTAGGATGCCCAAAGGTCTGTAGGGCGAAAGTGGGCTAAATGGACTGTTTGAGCCTGGATACCAGGCGTTGTATATGTTGCCCCAGATAGGGCTTGTGCGTACACGGTAGCCTCACAAACAAGAAGCGCTATAGAAGGACTGCCGCGATTTAGTTAACTGAACTGTATAGTTTCAACAAAATCTAAAATCTTTTCTTTGATCTTTTTAGCTTCTTCTTCCACCGTAGCGGGAGTTTCGCCGTTTAAAAAGCTGCGCTGATTACTAACTATATATAAAAAATCAGCCTTAATAAAGACAAGTAACCCTCGGTACGCATCTAATCTTGTGGCAGACCCGTTATTTTCTTGCTTAGAAATTGTTGACCCTTGTGGCATATCAACTAACACATAGTAAGCTCCTGCTAATGTGTCTTCCAAATATTCAGCATACTTGATTTGAGCATTTGGTATGTTGGCAAAAATTGCCTGAGGTACATATCTATCTACTAAAATCGATTGCAGATATTCTTCCTGTCCCAAAGATTCTATTTCCTCTTCATGTTCTGGAGGAATAGGATAATAATCAATCCTGATTAAAGTGCCAAAGTCATCAGAAAAGCCAACTACTCCTTCCTGGCTTTGAATTCTACCCCCCTGCTCCGAGTTAACAGGAATTGGCACTGTAAAATTTCCTAAAGGCGATTCGTATACTTCATCGCCATAATCTTCCACTAACATGATTTCAACTTCGTCATCTGCAAATTCTAGATTTTCTGCTTCTTCAAAAGCAGCAATTACCTCTTGGATAATTTCTTCTGCTTCCTCATCTTCTAAATCTAGGGCTTGTTGTAACTCTTTGAGATAAAGTTGTTTTTCTTTGGGAATAACGAATTCTTCGTCTACAAGTACGATCGCACCAGCCGCAAAAGCATCTAGCACTATGTCATCTGAAAGGGCTGCACTGGCGGTATTAAACAAAGCGCCGAGTCCGTTTTCTGCTGCAATCTCTAAAAGTCTTTGAACTATATCTGTGATTTCTTCTTCTGAGTATTCCTCAAACACCTCAAAATCCCAGAGAACAGTGGCTAAAGCTTCTGCGTCTATTTCTTCTATAGAAGAATCAGCGATCGCGGTGATAACTGCGATCGCTGCTACTGCTTCTTCTGGACTAAAAGATTCTTTTGTAGTCTGTTTTGAATCAAAAATTTTATCGTACTTAGTCATTATTGCTACCTCTGAAAAATACCTTTCTAGTAATAACTGATTAAAAGTGACAATGGTTAGTTTAGCAATGTAGCGAATCTGTGCCACAACAGATTCGCTATAGCATCATCTAATTGTGCTGCCTTGAAACATAAAGGAAGTGATTGGCAATGCTTTCATAGAACTTCATATCAGTCCAGTAACTTAGATGTCCCCCAGTTCCCCAACTTGTTTGAGATGTCATTTCCTCATTTTTGAGGTTTTCGTAGTAATCTAGATTACCGCTAATTGGATCTTGCAAGTGGAAATAATTCACCCAAGAAATTTGCTCAAGTTGGCAAACTACAGGATTTTTGGATAAGTAGGGAGTTTTCCGAATCAATTCTGGCTTCACACGGAAGGAGTTAAGCTGTTCGATAATCCGTCGTCGAATATACTGCTGTTCCTGTGCCACATTTCGGAAGAAAAAAGCGATTTTATCTAGTGGTGAACCAAAAGTAATTAGTCCTTTGAGCTTATCGATACGCATACTTTTACCCAAGTCTGGAGCAAGGCTGGACTCAATACAGAGAAGATTTAATGTATCGTAGGCAATACAACTACCTAGGGAATGTCCAGCTATGATGACTTGGTCGTAATTAGCTTGCTGATCTTGCAGAATTTCTTGGAGTAATGTTAAGCATTCTGAAATCACCTGTTGGCGAATTTTTTGGTAAGGTGATTTGGGATCGGTTTTGGTGTATATAGCAACATCACCAACAAAATTGATTAAAGGTGGAGTTATCAGCGTTTTACTCAGTTTCCACGCCGATTGGAGATAACGTCCTTTGAGAAATGGACCTGCAAACAATAGAACTAATAAAAGTCCCAGTCGCAATATAGGATAGATCAAGTTAAATATACGCAGAAATATGGTGAGCGATCGCAAGCGGAATTTAAACAAGCCTTTGCGATTTTGGTTCTCCAAAAGCTTATCTAATAAATCTTTGTTCTCCGGGCGGTTGTAAAACTCGATTGTGCCATCAAGTGTCTGCTCTGCCCATTGCAATATTTCAGGCACAGTGATTTTATTTTCTGTATCTGGTGCCCAGTAATATTCGTGAACGTCAATTAGTCCTTGTTGTTCATTGTCTGTCGGAGTTAATCTGACAAAGCTTTCCGTCCACCCACTACCATTTGATAATCTACGCCTAGCAATATGGTGTTCTAAATCGGTTGGTAATTTCTGCTCTTCAAAGTATTTGAGCAAGTTCTGAGCAAAATAGTCTACAGTTTCATAAGGATTTTGTTCACCAATCCCGTGGATCAGTAAAAAAGCTGTGCGACCTTGAGGAAACCTGGCATTAATTGGTGTCTCAGTCATATGCTTACCACTTTTATAGAAAATATTTTGCTCTTATAGCGGTTTGTGCTTGAGTGAAAACTGCTTACTAGTTCACCTAGATTAGCCATCCACCCCCACTACTAATTTTTTCCAGTCTTTAGCAGATAGACAGCTGCTATTTATAGTGTCACGAGCCTGAAGCGAAATTCCTAATACCTGTTAACAAGTTTATATTTCGTCAGATAGTTTGTAAGCTATTTCCAGGGTTTTCGGCATATTATCTATAGTTCAGCAATGCTTATTTATATTTAAAATTTTTGATGCTAGATACATTAGATTTGAGCCTCACTTTGGAGAAAGCCACCTATAAGTCCGAGATTGACAGGCTAATGCATCAACTGCGGACACTGCAAACTGCCTGTTGGGAAAAAAATTACCTGTGATTGTTGTCTTGGAGGGTTGGGCTGCTTCTGGCAAAGGTGGACTGGTTAAGCAAATGGTCTCCTACATCGATCCTCGCGGGTTTAAAGTACATCCCATTTGGGCTGCGGCTCCAGAGGAACGCCAATACCCATTTCTCTGGAGATTCTGGGAAAAACTACCCGCCCAAGGCGCAATTAGCATTTTTTATCACAGCTGGTATACCCATGTTCTAGAAGATCGGCTATTTGAGCGAGTAGCACCCGCCCAAATTCCGATATTAATGGGGCAAATTAACTCCTTTGAGCGACAGATGGTTGATAATAGGGTGGCGATCGCGAAATTTTGGTTGCATCTGAGCCGTAAAGAATTAAAAAGTCGCTTGAAAGAATATGCCAAAGATCCCCTAACAGCTTGGCGGGTGCGCAAAGAAGACTGGCAGCAAGAAAAACACTATGATCGCTATACGGCTTTGGCTGAAGAGATGCTAGTTCAAACCAGTACTGGTAGTTCTCCCTGGACTTTAGTAGAAGGTGACTCACAGCGCTGGGCACGGGTAAAGGTGCTAACCCATCTAGCTGCAACTTTAACTACTGCTCTAGATCGGCTGCAAATCCAGCTTCCTACTCCTATCCTGCCTGCACAAGTTCATTTAGAACCCACAGAGCCAAACTTACTAGCACAAATTGATTTGAGCCAAAGTCTGTCAGAAGTAGACTACGATGAGCAATTAGCTACCGAACAGATACAACTGCGTCAGTTACAGTTAAGTATCCACAAGTATCAAATTCCTGTACTAGTACTGTTTGAAGGTTGGGATGCAGCAGGTAAAGGTGGGGCTATTAAGCGTCTCACTGATATCCTTGACCCTCGCAGTTACTTCGTTCATCCTTTTGCTGCGCCGTCAGATGAAGAAAAAGCTCATCATTATCTTTGGCGATTCTGGCGGCAATTACCCACCACTGGCACCATCGGGATTTTTGACCGTTCTTGGTACGGACGGGTTTTAGTCGAGCGAGTCGAAGGATTTGCGGTAGAAACAGAGTGGCGTAGAGCTTACCAAGAAATTAATGAATTTGAAGCCCAGTTAACAAATGCAGGCTACGTTTTAGTCAAGTTTTGGCTGCACATTAGCCCAGAGGAACAACTCAAGCGCTTTAATGAGCGTCAAAATGACCCCTTTAAACAGTACAAGCTCACCGATGAAGACTGGCGCAATCGGGAAAAATGGCCTGACTACGAAGTAGCAGTCAATCAAGCGATTCAACGTACCACCACCCCAACGGCTCCCTGGACAATCGTTGCTGCTAATGACAAATACTATGCCAGAGTCAAGGTGATTGAAACAGTTGTTGATGCAATTCAAGCTGAAATCAAACGCCGTAAGAAAGGGAATCGTTTAATTTTTTAGTGCGGCTTTCGATAAATTCGGTTTGAAATGCAGAGGTACAAAGAGTCTTTCTGAAGTAAGGCGATCGCACCTCGAATTTATTAATGTATTTTTGAGATTGCAAAAGTAGCAATATATCTAGAGGTAGAAGCTTAAACTAGCTGGAGATAGATGCTAAAAAAAGAAAATTGATTAGATAATACCCATGTTTGCAGTTAAATAAATACTTTAAAAGCAAAATATCCTTAGATCTGCAAACCTTTATTCTCTAAAACCTTAAATCTTTTTATGGTACAGACTCCTCCATCTCAATTCTCTCCAGAGCAATACAAGGTAGATGCACCCAGTGAAGCAGTAGAAAATATAATAGAATCACCACCATCAGAGACAGAAATTAACTTAGAGTTTCTCTACACCAGGGATATTGAATTTCGTCAAGAAACTATTTACTTTATTGTGGTCGATCGCTTTCATGATGGCGATCCAGATAATAGCGAAGGTATTAACTCAGAACTTTACGATCCAAGTGGACAAGATTGGGGTAAGTACTGGGGTGGAGACTTACAAGGTGTTATTGATAAATTAGATTATTTAAAAAATATGGGAGTGACAGCCATTTGGCTAACTCCGTTGTTTGAGCAAGTTGAAGAGTTATTTGTTGGCAATGCTGCCATACATGGCTATTGGACAAAAGACTTTAAGCGGATCAATCCTCGCTTTATTGCTAAAGGAGAGAATCCTTCGTTAAACGCAACTCAGGAAACAAAAGATACAACATTTGACCGCTTGATTGCAGAAATGCACAAGCGCAATATGAAACTGGTGTTGGATATTGTTTGCAACCATAGCACTCCCGATACCAGTGGTAGCAAAGGTGAATTGTATGATGATGGTGTGAAAATTGCTGACTTCAATGATGATGTGAATCATTGGTATCATCATTACGGCGAAGTCCAAGACTGGGAAGACGATTGGCAAGTACAAAATTGCGAATTAGCAGGTTTAGCAACTTTCAATGAAAATAATAGCGAATATCGTGAGTACATCAAATCAGCAATTAAACAATGGCTAGACAGAGGTGTTGATGCACTGCGGGTAGATACTGTCAAGCATATGCCAATTTGGTTTTGGCAAGAATTCACTGGTGATATGTGTAATCACAAACCAGATGTATTCATTTTTGGTGAATGGATTTATAGCAATCCCAGTGACGATCGCTCTGTGGAATTTGCTAATAACTCTGGTATGACAATGCTAGACTTTGGGTTGTGTGTGGCGATTAGAGCCGCACTAGCACAAGGTTCAGAAAACGGATTTCATACAATTCAATATATATTTGACCAAGACCATCGCTACAGTGGGGCAACAGAGTTAATTACTTTTATCGATAACCATGATATGTCTCGCTTCCAATCGCTGAACCCCGATCCAGCGATGTTAAAGGTTGCGATCGCCCTGATTATGACCTGTCGTGGTATTCCCTGCATCTATTACGGCACAGAACAATATCTGCACAACGATACCGATGGCGGTAACGATCCTTACAATCGCCCCATGATGGAAAAATGGGATACCGACACGGAAATTTACCGTTATGTCAGGCTGCTTTCTGGTTTACGACGACTTAATCCAGCCGTATCAATGGGTAGCCACTGGCAAAAGTACTTAACAGAAGATGTTTATTGCTACTTGCGCCGCTATCGTGATTCTCTGTGTTTTGTGGCATTGAATCGTGGTGGAGAAGTTACTCTAGAAGAAGTGGACACAGAACTACCTGATGGCGAACATACCTGCGTAGTAACTCGTAACAAGTATGAAGTTAAAGATGGTAAGATTCAAAACTTGGTACTAGAAGAACGGGGAGTAATTGTTTTCAGCCACGTTGGGGAGAGAATCAAAGCACAAACAATTGTACGCGTGCAATTAAATGGCGTACAAACTCAACCAGGTGAAATCATCGTCGTCACAGGAGACTGTCCTGAGTTAGGTAACTGGGATATCGGCAAAGCCTATCCCCTAGAGTACATCAACACCAATACCTGGTTTGCGGAGATTCCGTTTAACGAGAGTACTGGTAAGTTAATCAGTTACAAATATGCCATGTGGCGTGAAGGGCGATCGCCCCTGCGCGAAAATACTGTACCTCGTCGTTGGGTAATTGCCAAAGAAGGCACAGTCAAATGGCGCGATACCTGGACATCGGGAAGGGAATCGTAGAAATATAGAATCAAGAGTGAGGAAGCAGAGTTTTCATTCTTCACTCTTGATTCTTCTCTACTCACAAATCAGTGACATGGAAAAAGCACTTGCCAAAAAGCCAGGGTTTTTGCCGGATTAAGAAAACTGAGTTCTTAATTTTGGATAAAGTCGAGCTTAGAAGTGCTAGAGATAACCAAAGTGATGTAATTGTTTTGGGGGCTTCTCGTGAAGGAATGCTGCAACAGGCAGTGCATGGTGATATTCCCGCCGCTATCTCCCGCAATAGCCAACAGACTGTCATTTTAGTCAGAGCTGCATCTGCTATTGGTACAGGTAAACCATAACACTCCTATTTGATTTGTGAACTTGATTAGTTCAGTCTCCTCTATTGCTGTTTTAATGTTATTAGCCATCTACCCGTAGATAGGTAATAAAAAATCTTCAGTCTATTTATATAGCTGCTTCTGGCTTTCTCTTGAATGATCGAACATTAATCTTGAGATTGTTATTTTGCTTTTGCAAACAGTTCCTCCGATGGATAGACTCAAATTCTTCTATCGCTTTAAAATTGGTACGAAAGCAGAGATAACCTACCAAAAAGAAGAATTCTGTTACCTCTAATTGCTGAAAAGTATAGATAGATAATTTGAGGCTGGATTATGAACAACATTCGCGTAATTTTAATTGAAGACCACGACCTCACTCGTATAGGAATGCGCGCTGCTTTAAAGCAAAAAGAAGGAATTCAGGTGATTGGTGAAGCTAAAGATGCCAAATCTGGTTTGTCGCTGCTTAAATCTATGCAACCAGATGTTGCAATAGTTGATGTGGGCTTACCAGATATGAGCGGCATTGAGTTAACCCAGATATTTAAAAATTCTGAGGAAGACTCATCTTTGCCAACTAAGATTTTAATTTTGACTATGAATGATAGTGAAGATACTGTTCTAGCTGCGTTTGCTGCTGGAGCAGATTCTTATTACATGAAAGATGCCAGCATTGAAAAATTAGCTGATGCTATCAGAATTACTCACGAAGGTAACTCATGGATTGATCCTGCTATTGCTCGGATTGTATTACAGCAAAGCAACAATGTTTATACAGAAGCAAATTCTCCTGTTAAACCTACAACAGTTGCAATTAACTCTTTGTCACCATCAGAAAGTGAATTTCTCCTTTCCTATCCTTTAACTGCACGTGAATTAGATGTATTGAAGTTGATAGTTGATGGGTGCAGTAATAGCCAAATTGGTGAGCAACTTTACATTACAGTCGGCACAGTTAAAACTCATGTTCGTAATATTTTAAACAAGCTTTCGGTCAGTGACCGTACTCAAATTGCAGTCCGCGCTTTGCGAGCAGGATTAGTTCGATAACTGTTGTTTAGAACATTTGCCACAGAATTTATAAATTCAACTGGTTCTATTGGCTTGACAAAGTAAGCCTGAAATCCCGATGCAAGTGCTTCTTTCTCAGCAATCTCTTGAGAATAAGCAGTTAGAGCAATTGCCGGAATTTGTTTTAGTTGCTTTGCAGACATTGCTCTAATTTTCCGCATCAGAGTACAACCGTCTATTTCAGGCAAGCCAATATCACAAAGTAATATATCAGGTTGCGTTTGTTCTAAAACTGCCAGCGCTTCATAGGCTGATCCTGTTACAGCTACATCCGCTCCTGAATCCTCTAACAGATAAGTCAGTAAGAGTTGTGTATCTTCATTATCTTCTACCAGCAAAACTCTTAAACCTTCTAAAATTAGAGAACTTTCCAGAATTTCAGCATTTAGGCTAGTTTTGGGCCGCATATTTTATCCTATCCCCAAAGTTTATTCTGAAAATTAATAGTTTCTTCAGAATTCTAACAGATAAAAAAAGTATGAGCAAAGGATTAAATTTCGGTCTTGAAATCCATTATAAAACTATTATTTGTTAATAAATTTATGACTTTAGATAGATGAAATAGGTCAAGCTAAAATTTAAATCAATACGGCAGATTTTAAGTTAGTGAAGTGGACATCTTAAGTTTCAAACCCAAGCATAAATACTGTTTTACTTCTAAATTCTGGATTCTGACTCCTGAATTCTGCTGTAATTTTGAAACTAAAATAGATTATATAGAAATATTGTTGGGCTTGGTAAGGAAAAACATAAACTCTAGTGCCAATAATTTTTCTGATTTATCCTCCATCAGGAGGATGTTAACTTTGGGTTACATTTGCAGAGTCATTGTTTATTTATATAATCGCAAAGATAAACTAATTTCTTTGCTATCTCTTCTAACGGCAAGATCCAATCTACAGCAACAGCAGTAATAGCAGCTTTTGGCATCACAGCACATTCAGCGGTAGTAGGCTCTTGAACAATTGCGATCCCAAGATGGGATTTTACCATTTTTAAACCTTGTACGCCATCTTCATTCGCTCCGGTTAAGATCACCCCAATTACCTGTTCGCCGTAAACATCAGCAGCAGACTCAAACAAAACATCGATTGACGGACGAGCATAAGAAACAGGAGCATCAGTAGAGAGCGCAAAGTAACCTGATTCAACTAACAAATGGTAATCAGCAGGTGCTAAATAAACATAGCCTGATAAAATTTCATCTTTATCTTCGACTTCTCGGACTATTAAAGATGTATCTTGCTGCAATAAATCTCCCAACTTATCGCGAGAATCTCGATGGCGATGTTGCACAATTATAATAGGAGATTTTAAGTCTTGTGGTATATTTTGCAGCAAGATTTTTATGGCAGATAAACCACCAGAAGATGCACCAATGACTACAATTTTAACTGCCATTAATTCAACCTCCGATAGAGCTTTTCACCTTTGACAAGCTCTTGGTAGTGATGGTCCTGGCTGGTAAAACGAATTGATTCTTGCCGTCCTAAACCTAAAATACCAAAAGGACAAAGGCTATTATAAAAAAGTTCATGTACATGCTTTTGCAGCGTTTGGTTGAAATAAATTAAGACATTTCGACAAATTATGATATGAAATTCATTAAAAGAACTATCAGTTGCCAAGTTATGTTGGGCAAACACGATATTTTCTCGTAAAGATGCGCGAATAATAGCACTGTCGTAACCTGGGGTATAGTATTCTGAAAAAGATTCCTTTCCACCTGCTTTTAAATAAAGTTGGGTGTATTCCTGCATTTGTTTGAGAGGGAAAATGCCACTTTTAGCTTTTTGCAATACTCTTTCGTTAAAGTCAGTAGCGTAAATACGACAACGTTGATAAAGCTTTTCCTCTTCTAGTAAAATCGCCATTGAGTAAACTTCTTCTCCCGTTGAACATCCAGCGTGCCAAATGCGAACAAAAGGATAGGTACGTAAAAGCGGAATTACTTCCTTTCTTAACGCCAGATAAAAGCTGGGATCGCGAAACATTGAAGTTACATTTACTGTGAGACTAAGCAAAAATCTTTCCAAACATTCCTGATCGTGTAGCACCCGTGCTTGCAAATCAGAAACGCTAGTGAAGCCTTCTTTTTTAATAAACTGATAAATACGACGCTTCAGCGAAGATAAAGCATAATTGCGGAAGTCATAACCCCAGTAGCGGTAAACTCCTTCAAGTAGTAATTGAATTTCGATATCTTCTAATTTTGGTTTTGGTGAAGTCATAATAAAGGCAAAAGACAATTAATTAGTCATCTTGCTATAAAGGTTTAAAAGCAAGCTCCACTAATTATTTAATAAACTACAAAAATCCAGTTTAAATTTTGAAAAAATCCTAACATTTGAAGGTCAAGTTTAGTCAAATGTAAGGTGAGCAATTCTCTCCCTATCCTGGGTTTTGCTAGGTAATGCCCACTAAGTGTATTTCAAAAATCAGATATGAATCCTATATTTTTTGCAAATCTTGTTGCTGGAGTATAGTTGGCGTGTCATTACAGATTAAACTTTTTCAGCAATTATTTTCTGATTCAATATTTTGCTTGCTAATAAATATCTTTACAGGTTTTTAGCAAATATATTAATGCTTAAATCTCTATTATCTAGGGAATGCAAAGAGTTAATAGTTAACTATTGCATGACTGATATTTATTAATTCATCCTTGTTTTATACAATTCCACCCATTTCCAAAATAAAACTTCGATAATGTTTTAACGCCTGTCTCAAGTGAGATAAATAAATAATTCTCTGGTTGTAATTTTAGTAGTTTATACAAATATTTAAATTGGCATTAAGATTTCATAAAATATTCAGCACTCAATACAATTAAATGTAAATTGCTAATTGAAAATAATTTAAAATACGATTTTTCCTTTTGCTTCTGCGTTCTAGTTTGATAAGTCTTGAATAATTAATAGATTGTTAAGAAAGTACTTCCTAAAAATACAAAACCAGGTTTTGTTGATAAACCTGGTTATGCTCTAAATAGCGTTTCTAGGAACAAAATTCCTGGCTGTTATTGCCAAACAAAGACCTTAGCTTCAAACGGGCCTAAATCAGTTATCAAGGAGTTATTCCCAGCTTCGACATCATAATTAGCTGTCCACTCGTGCCAAGTACCATTTTCAGGAAAGTCGGGAATTGTATATCCTGCCAAAAATTCACCAGAAAAGTTGGCAACGACTACCACACGAGAACCTTCACCATTCCAACGGGTATATGCTAGTACTTGAGATTCTGGATTTTCATGGAAGAAGTTAATGTTTTCTGTATACAGAGCATGATTTTGTTTGCGGAGAGCGATTAAACCTTTGTAATATTCAAATAAGCCGCGATTATCGTCACCAGCAAGCAATGTCCAGTCAATTTTTACCTGACTGGGAGTTTTATACTTGAATTCACCAAACTCTTCACCCATCCAAATTAAGGGAACACCTACCGCAGTCATTAATAGAACTACACCCAACTTAATGCGACGGAAAGCTTCCTCACCTAAAATTTCGCGATCGCCTAGATCTGCCATAACATGATTGTGGTCATGGTTGGTGAGGTAGTTAACTACATTGGTTGCACCCAGAAAGCCTTGGCGTTTGCAGTCCAGCACATCTTTGAGCCGTTCTAAATCAAAAGTATCTCCAGCGATATGCTCTAGAACGCAATGATAAAAGCTATCATGCCAGCAACCATCCATCGGGCCATCAATATTAGTAATGCTAGGTGTTTCGGGGATGTGTTCGGCAATATTGTAAAAGGGTTTGGCTCCAGCAGTTTGCTTTGCTTCCTGCACAATCCAATGCATAAAATCATAATTGGCAATTTGCCGTGCTGCATCGTAACGAATACCATCTAAGTGGTACTCCTGAACCCAGTAACGCACAGTATCGCCAACAAATTTGCGTGCTGGATAGATATCGAGATTTTCGTCGTAGTGTTCGTAATTAAATTCTGGTCCCCAGTTATTATCAGGGTCGCGGGGAGCATGGTGATACCAATAATCGTGATCAATTTGAGTTAATGGTGCTGATGCTTCCGAGTGGTTATAAATCCCGTCCATAATCACCCGAATTCCTCTAGCATGACACTCATCGATTAACTGTTTCAAATCTGCGGTAGAACCATAACTAGATTCTGTGGCAAAGAAATGCCGAGGATTATAACCCCAACTGTAATCGCCAGGATACTCTTTGACTGGCATCAGTTCAATGGCGTTAATTCCCAAATCGCAGAGATAATCCAGCTTCTCAATGACATGCTTGTACTTACCTCGCTCCTTGGGATCATCTTCTCCACCAGAGAAGTCTGCAACATGCAATTCGTATATAACTAATTCATGATCGGCAGGTAATGGGCGATCGTCGTACATCCAAACATACGTATCGACAATCTTTTCACCATCCTTGATCCGCACAATACTATTTTCACTAGCGCTCATGCCATCAATATCGGTAGCATAAGGGTCAGTCACCTCTACCCACTGGTCTTCTTCAAAAAACCAACTTTTCGACTGTACACGAAATTTATATTCGTAAGTGCCATCTTTTAAATCTACACTAACTCGAAAATAACCATCTTCACCCTTTTCCATTGGAATGTCTTGCCAATCAGAAAAAGAAGCAATTAAAGATACAGCTTTGTTATAAGGAGCAAACAAATTAAATTCTATAGAACTTGACATAAAATTCCTTTTTGTGGCGAACTCTTGTTCTGCGTTGTATAGTTGCATTTTCCAACGCAGCTTTAAAGAAGCACATCACACTTCAGAACAAAAAATGGCTTAATTGATTCTTCCTCAAGATTTACCGGAGTCATCCATAAGATAGTCCGCAATATTTTTACAGCTTTTGATGCTAATTTCCGGTTTGAATTATGAAAAAAATAATGATAATTTCAAAATTTAGCAGTTATAACTTGGCTGAAGTCCAAGAATTCTGGTATAAGGAAACAGTGAATAGAGAACTGTTGACTCATGCCTGTTCCCTATCTCCAAGTTAAGTTAGTCTTTAGGCGAGATTGCGTTTGCTCAATAACACCAAATCCCCACTGAACCTGCTTGTAGAACAGAGAGGAGTAGAGGGTAGATTGATTTTGTTAAGATCAATTCGATGAATGTGAGATGAAATACGATTACTACTTAGTATCCATCAAAGATACTTTGTCTGCTACCTACTAAAAGTAGATGTTTGATCTATCTCAAGGTAAATTTTGGTGTTTTCGCTTTGAATTCAGCCATTTTACCGATACAACCAAACCCGCAGCAGCGAGAGTAATTGCTCAGTATCTACAGGTTTAGTAATATAATCTGATGCTCCGGCTTCGATGCATTTTTCTCTATCACCTTGCATGGCTTTCGCAGTTAAAGCAATTATCGGCAGCGAACGAAATTGCTGTTGTTGACGGATAGCACGAGTTGTTTCATAACCATCCATTTCTGGCATCATTACATCCATCAAGACGGCATTTATATCAGGATTAGCTTGCAGAACCTCAATGCCATCTCTACCATTTTCAGCAAATAATACTTGCATTTGATAGCCTTCTAACAAGCTAGTGATTGCAAAGATATTCCGCACGTCATCATCGATAATTAAAATCTTTTTATGTGCAAGTACCGAGTCGGAATTACGAAGCTGCTCTAGCATTTGCCGCTTCGGCTGGGGTAAGTTTGCCTGAATACGATGTAAAAATAAGGCAGTTTCATCGAGTAAACGCTCAGGCGATCGCACATCTTTTATAATTATCGTTTCTGCTAGCCGTCGCAGTTGAGTTTCTTCTTGACGGGAGAGTTGTTTACCTGTGTATACAATGATGGGAATTTTCCGTAAGTTGGGTTGTTTTTTAATTTGCTCAATTAGCTCTAACCCACTCATATCAGGTAAACCCAAATCCAGCACAATACAATCAATACGCTTGGATTGCAATGTAGCTAACGCTGCTGCTGCTGTATTTACCGCCGTACTTTGAACATCGCCATTGCCGATCAGTTCAATAATACTGCGAGCTTGTACTGTGTCATCTTCGATTACTAGTAAATTTTTTACCTTACGCTCGATAAAGCTTTTAATATCAATTAAAGCCTCAGTTAATTGTTCTTTAGAAACAGGCTTTTGCAAGTAGGCGATCGCTCCTAACTCTAACCCGCGTTGCTGCCGATCATCAATCGAAAATATGTGTACTGGAATGTGGCGAGTTTCCGAATCATGTTTGAGGCGGTCAAGCACCATCCAACCATCCATATCTGGCATACAAATATCTAATGTAATCGCATTGGGTTTAAACTGTTGTGCTAGCGTTAAACCTTGTTTACTGTCTAAAGCCACCAAAACTTTAAACCCTTGTTGTCGTGCCATTTCTAGCAAGATGCGGGCAAATTTTACATCATCTTCAATCACCAGCAAAACTCTGTCACCTGGTTGAATAATATCGCGATCGTCTGCAACTTTGGTTTGAATATTCGCAGAGCTTGAGGCTACAGGGTGAAGTGGTGAAATTTTCTTCTGTTTATCCTTCCTCTTGTCTTCAAAAATAATTTCTTCTTTACCTTGTTCCTTTGTCCGAACTCCCTGTATGGGTAAATAAAGAGTAAAAGTACTTCCCAATCCTGGTTGACTAACCAGTTCAATTCTCCCACCCAACAGATGAGCCAGTTCACGGCTGATAGATAAACCTAAGCCTGTTCCACCATATTTGCGGCTAGTTGTCCCATCTGCTTGTTGGAAGGCTTCAAAAATTAGTTGCTGTTTGTCTGTAGCAATACCAATACCCGTATCCCTCACTGCAAAAGCAACCGTGTCGGCTCCTGCCATGCTAACTTGTAAAGTGACTCCTCCCTGTTCGGTAAACTTAAAAGCATTCGCCAACAAGTTATTCAAAATTTGTTGTAAGCGTTTGATGTCAGTATTAAATCCATGTGGCAGTTTTTCATCAAATTCTATATTAAAACTAAGTCTTTTTTCTTGAGCAATTTGACGGAATGTTGATTGTAGGTAACTTTGCAAATCTGTAAAAATTACTTGCTTATTTTCTAAAATAAAAGTTCCAGATTCGATTTTAGCCAAATCTAAAATTTCATTGATTAACTCTAATAGATCTGTCCCAGCATTATATATTGTTTGGCTATATTCTATTTGCTTATCTGTTAAATTACCCTCAGGGTTTTCTGACATTAATCTTGCTAAAATTAACAAGCTATTTAGCGGTGTCCGCAACTCATGGGACATATTTGCTAAAAATTCTGATTTATATTTAGAAGTTAAAGTTAATTGTTTGGCTTTATCTTCTAAAGCCAGCCTAGCTCGTTCAATCTGTTGATTTTTCTCTTCAACTTCTCGTTTTTGTACCGCTAATAATTCTGCCTTTTCTTCCAACTCTTCATTTAACTTTTGTAATTCTTCATTGGATTGCTGCATTTCCTCCTGTTGTTGCTTCAATAGTAATTGTGATTCTTCCAACTCCTGTGCCTGTTCTTGTAAAAGTTGATTGCTGTGCTTGAGTTCTTCTTGTTGATTTTGCAATTCCTCGGTTAATTCTTGAGATTGGTGGAGGAGTTGCTGAGTTAGCATATCGGAATTAATAGCATTTAAAGCTACACCAATTACTTCGCTAACTTGCTCCAAAAAAATTAAATGTAATTCATTAAAACTTTGAAAAGATGCCAATTCAATTACAGCAGTTACCTGCTTTTCAAACAATACAGGCAAGACAACAATATTTAATGGCGGAGCTTCTCCTAAGCCGGAACTTATCCGAATATAATCATTGGGAACTTTTGTTAATAAAATTCTCTGCCCTTCTAAAGCACACTGTCCTACTAATCCTTCTCCTAAGCGAAATTGATTGGCTAAATTTTTCCGCTCACTGTAAGCATAGCTAGCAATTAACTTCAATACAGGCTGATTGTCTAGCGCATCCATCACATAAAAAATGCCATGTTGCGCTCCTACTAAAGGCGCTAACCGCGATAAGAGTAACTGAGTAACAGTTGCTAAATTTCTGCGTCCTTGAAGAAGGTTACTAAACTCAGCCAAATTTGACTTTAACCAATTTTCTTCCTCATTTTTTTGCTGAGTTGCTCGCAAATTAACAATCATTTGATTGAAACTGCGTGTCAATAAACCTACCTCATCTTGGTGTTCTGTATTTGGTAAGTTAGCTGACAAATCACCATCAGCAATCTTTTCCGCTACGCGAGAGATTTGCCCTAGAGGTTTCGATATATTGCGTGACAGCAGATACCCAATCAAAGCTATCAATATAAAAGATATAGGAATACCATAGCTAATAGTAGCAAGAGTTGCTTCTGCTGCGGTTTGTACTTTCCTAGAACGTTTATCTAATAATTGATGTTCCTCTGTTGTCATCTCCTCAGTCAGGTTGCGGATTTTCTCCATTAACCGCTTTCCCTCATTTTGAAGAACTACTTTCTGAGCAGCTTCAAAGCCCTGATTTTCCCGCAAGTCAATCACTCTTTGCATGACATTTACTCTTTCGGTAATCAGCGGCTCCAACATATCAAGCCGACGTTGTTGATTGGAGTTATCAGAAGTTAAAGTACGCAGTTGTTTGATAGGTTGGTCTATGGATTTTATCGCTGTCTGATAAGGCTCTAAATAAGGCTTTGATCCAGTAATTATGTAACCACGCTGTCCAGTTTCAGCTTCTTGAAGTTTAGAACTTAGGTCTTCTAGCAGCCCCAGCACTTGGTAGGTATGGCTTTCCCTTGATGAAGTTGTAATCAAGTCATTAGTAGTGCGATAGGAGATTAAACCAATTGTGCTTAAAATTGCCAGACTCAGAGCGAAACTAGCTCCGATTTTGCTTCCAATCTGCAAACGCTTTAACATTTCAAATTTCAATTTCGACTATATCGGCTTTCAAGTATTACTCTTGCTGTCTTGTTTCAATAACAAAGACATTACATAATTAGTAGCAATACATTTTTTAACAGTTTTTATGATATTTTAACAGAAAGTAATACAAATGCGAGAATTAGATGATTCAAGATGAAAAATAAGTTTATGAAAACTAGTATTCATCCTGGAGATTTCAGAACTTAATTCTCTAGATTTAAATGATTAATCTAGACATTTAAACTTTCGATAGATAATAAAATAAGTAAGTTGCACTATAAATTAAATAGAGATTATATTTTATGAAAAACGGGGTTGTAATGAGTGCAAGAAGTTTGACAATACCCAAATTTAATCAAGGGCAAACAGTAGAATTTATTGGTGGCGAGGGAATGATAGTTAAATGTAGCCCTGATTCCCAAACTTGGGCTTATCTTGTAAAAATGGAAATGGGAGAAGAACCAGAAATGGGCAGGATTGGTGATGAAACTACTATTTTGTTATTTGAAACGGATATTGCCTTGTCAGTAAACTAGATTGTTGTCGCTTCTTCAATCTGATGCTGTTCAAAGAAATTACTGTTTACAAAAATATAAATATAAAAGTATATTCACGCTAATCAATTTCTCAGTTTTGAATTTTATCGTTGGTTGATGAAAATGTCTATAAGCAGTCTACATACAGACTGCTTTTTTTATGCCAAAAAATGTTATTAAAATTTATTAATAGCAGAACTAACAAGTGGATGATAAATATGGAAATCTTCAACTCCATTAGCCTGTAAAATAGTTCTTGCCGCTGCAATTTGGATATCAGTACCTCCTAGCACTAACAGATAACCATCCAAAGCCAAAAAACTTTTATAAGGTCCGGCAATATTCTCAGGAATTTTTAATATTATCCAGTCATCTTTACTAAAAACCTTGACTTCGCTAAGAGTCTCATTCAGTAGCATTCCTTGAGTAACAAGAGAAACTTGATTCATTGGATAGCCAGCTACTTTTAATTCGATCAGAGCTTGTTCTGTACTGTGGTGATTAAAAAACAGAGCAACTGCATTTTTATAGCGGCCTGTTGAGTGAGAGGATACTGAAGAAGCTGCCCATTGTTGAATGCTACCTTGACTGAGAATCTTTTCAGCCATGCTAATTTCTTCTGGTGTAGCTTTGACGATCACTAAGTAGTAACCTTGGGAAACTAAGTCGATGAAAACCTTTCTTTCATCTTCAGGAATTCCCAAACCTACTAATACACCGTTCAGACTACTAGTCACGGCACAAACTACAGACACTTTAATCATCGGAAAATTAGCACCTATTAATCGAAAAACTGCTAATTCTACATCCGAAAATTTGGCAAAAACACCTACTGCTAATTGCTGCTTTGCTAATGTCATTTTTTTATTTTGGCGATCGCTAGCTAGATAAATTATCATTTCTTGCCTCTATGCTCCGCCTATCTACAGAGCCAAAACCCTTTATCTGGCGATAGAAATGGCAACTCTGTGCTTATATCTGAAGATTTTGGTTGTAAATCTTGAAGATGAACCCAGTTATGAAAAAACTATGTATTAGGAATAGAGAAACATTTATTGATTTTCTTCTGAAGATAGAAGCACACTCAAAAATAAAAAGATAATCTATAAATATTGGATGGCTTGATAAGCCTTAAGCAAATAATCAATATTAATTAGGAGAATGTTATGAGTCTTGAAAATAGAGCTAAAGCTGTTGCCAAAAATATTGAAGGTAAAGTTCAAGAAGCAGTCGGTGAAGTTACTGGCAATCCTAACGACAAAGCCGAAGGTCAAGCAAAGCAAGCAGAATCTCAAGTTCGTCATACAGCCGAAAACCTCAAAGATGAAGTTAAGAAGGCTTTAGACTAATAACAGCTATTCAGGAAGAAGGAATAGTAAAAGTAAACAATTATTTTACTATTCCTTCTGGACTCAGATAATTATAGTCTTGTTAAAAATATCGCTAGCTTTGATTTATTACTAGATTCAGGTTAAAAAATGATGATGAATATTGCCTTTAGTTACCTTTTAACACAAGCAGCTGTAGCAGCAGAAAGTTCTAGCTATTCTCTTGCCCTGACAACTGTTTTAATTGTAGGTTTTGTTGCAGCTGCAATTATCGGCTCTATTGCTTGGTACAATTCCAAACGTCCTGTAGGCTGGGAAGATAAAGAACGTCCCGATTTCGTTCCAGATGTTGATAAGTAATTAAATTAGTGTTTAGTGTCTCCTTTTTTGCCATAGTGTTTATAGTGTTCGCTACTTGCCACAGCGGACGCTATTTTATTAATGTAAGTGAGATATTTCATCTCGGTAAACTGATAGTAAATGTACTCCCATGTCCAGGCTCTGATTGAACGTTAATTGAACCTTGATGTGATTCGATAATGCAACGAGATAGATACAGTCCTAAACCGCTACCTGAACCTGTATGTTTACCCGGACGAAACCGCTCAAATAACATTGCTTGGTCTTGTTGAGAAATTCCAGGGCCTGTATCTAGAATTTTAATCAGTACATTATTTGTATCTAAATATAAACTAATATCTATATAACCTGTTGTGGTAAATTTAATTGCATTGCCGATAATATTAGTTAAAACTCGGCGCAATTCTATGCGATCGCCTATTACTATAGTTGCTGTCTCTGTTTGTACATTGAGGCTTTCTTCGTCCAGTTCCGCCTTTAATACTAAGTTTTTTTCTTCCGCCAGTGGTTTCAATTCTTGAGTAACTTCCTGAACTAATTCTTGAATATCAAAAGGATAAAAACTTAGGTTTTTACAACCAGCTTCATGTCGATAAACTTCTAATAAAGTATTTACCATTGCCAGCAAATCTTGATTGCTGCCAATCATAGTATTAATAGTTTGAGTAAATTCTGGTGTACCAGAGCAAAACATGCCTTCTCGCATTAATTTTAATACTCTATTTGCAGCCACTAGAGGTGTCCGTAAATCGTGAGTAAACCGCGAAACGAAATCTTCCCGTAGACTAGCCATGTGGTCGCGTTCGTCTATAGTGTGTTTCAAACGCAAAAGAGAACGAACCCGTGCATTTAACTCATCTGGATCAAATGGTTTACGAATAAAATCATCAGCACCTGCATCAAGTCCTTCAACAACACTAGAGTAAATGTGAGCAGTAATTAATAAGATAGGGATGTATGGTAAAGTTTGATTTTGTCGAATGCGGCGAGTGAATTCATAGCCATCTAATTCTGGCATCATAATATCAAGCAGTATTAAGTCTGGTGGCGACTTCTCAACTATAGCCAAAGCAGTTTTGCTATCTTCCGCCAAAATAACTTCATAGTCATCTTCTTGTAAGACTGTTTCTAAGAGTAGTAAATTGTCATAAACATCATCAACAACTAAGATGTTGTCTTTTTTCACAAGATTCTTTAGTGACATGGTTAATTAGAAAATTAATTGCTTAAACCTGCTAACTTCAATACACAATTCTTTGAATTAAAATTTTCTCAGTTGAACGAAATTATCTGTTTATCTATCTTAAGGCGATCTTATTTAGTTAATTATATTAAACAAAAAATCTATCTATTGATAGATGCATAAAAGCTTAATTAAACTTTTTTGGCAAAATTTTTAGCTTTAGGCCCTTAAGATAGAGGGTTTACGACTTTAGTTAGATGTATTTTTTATAAAATTACTATCATCTCCCTTTTGGTATAAACTTCAGAGTAAGATAGCAAAGTTATTTTATTCTGTACTTTAGATAGACCCGGATAGAGGTAACAGCCATGAGTGAGATTAAGGTCGTTGTGATTGAAGACCACAACCTTACCAGAATAGGCTTACGGGCTGCTTTACAAGCTGAGACAGACATCAAAATTATTGGTGAGGCTGCCAACGCCACGGATGGATTGCAACTTCTGTTGACGCTAAAGCCAGATGTTGCCACTATCGACATTGGTTTACCAGATATGGATGGCATCGAATTGACACGCAGGTACAGGCAAAGCCAACAAGACCATCAAGACCTGACGACAAAAGTTTTGATTCTCACAATGCAAAACAGCGAGGAAGCTGTTTTGGCTGCGTTTGGGGCGGGAGCAGATTCTTATTGTATGAAGGATATTGAGAGCGATCGCTTAGTAGATGCAGTGAAAACTACTTATACAGGTAGCCCCTGGATTGACCCAGCAATAGCCGATGTTGTACTCAAGCAGGTACGCCAAGATAATGTCCTCGGAGGAACAAGCGGCAAAAGGGTGATGATTGATGGTCTTGACTCAGAACTTGAGAAAACTATAGAAACTTGTCCCTTGACTCCACGAGAAATGGAAGTGTTAGAGTTGATTGTTGCTGGTCATGATAACGCAGAAATTGCTAACAAACTTTATCTGACTATCGGTACTGTCAAAACTCACGTTCGGGGGATTTTGAGTAAACTCTGTGTTGCTGACAGAACGCAAGCTGCTGTAAGGGCTTTGCGTGCTGGTTTGGTGCATTAAAGGTTCAGCAATATGCGATCGCTAATATTGAGTCAGTTAAATACTGATCGTTGAGGCTGACGCAGATACACAGCGACGGATGATGCGGAGAGCTTTTTTTGCTCGGCAATTAGGTAACACCTTGAACCCAAAATTATTATGACACGGAGACTAGCCTGAGTTTTCTTCTCCATGTTTCCATTTTAAATATATTGGCTAGATGACCCTGTAGGTAGCTTATGGCATTTTAGATTTTAGATTGTGAAAAACTTATCGCATAAGTGTTTGAGCAATTAATCTGTCACAATCGTTTTTCAAAATAGTATTAGATTTCGGTTACTGGCTTGACCAAATTTAAATCATAAGGGCGCTCAGTATCATCCTCACCTAAATACTCACCATTTTGTATTTCCAAAATCACTAGTGGAATTGAACCAGGATTTTCTACTTTGTGCAGGGTAGCGGCTGGAACATAAGTTGACTCGTTGCGATTCAATAATATTTCGTTCTCACCACAAGTTACCTTGGCAACACCAGAGACTACAACCCAATGTTCATTACGGTGATAATGGATTTGAGGTTTAATGCCGTGCCGAGGCTTGATTTCTACACGACTAATTCTATAGTTTTCGCCCTCTTCTACAAGCTCTACGTTTCCCCAGTATCTTGCACCAGAGTGGGAAGAAGATGGAGCAGTATTAGATTGATCGTTGTTCTCATGCTCTGTCATAACTAATTTTTCAACCTGCGATCGCTATTGTTTTGTCAATAATCTAGCTTAAAAGGATTAAGTTGAGCGTAAGTCCGCATTTTTCTATCTAACTTCCTGTGTACTGAATGCGATAAATGCGATTATTGGCTTCTTCTGTTACCAATAAACTGCCATCAGGCAACACAAGTAAACCCACAGGTCGCCCCCAAGTGGTTGGTGTCGATGGATTGAGCAAAAATCCAGTTAGAAAATCTTCATAGTAACCTTGCGGTCGCCCGTTAGTATCGAAGGGAACAAATACAACTTTGTAGCCTGTACCGCGATCGCGATTCCAAGAACCACGAAAAGCTACAAAAGCTCCGTTACGATATTTTTCAGGAAACTTCTGACCATCATAAAACTGCAAACCCAATGCTGCTGAGTGCGCCTGGAACAACACATCTGGGGTGCGGGTACGGGCTACCAAATCGGGGCGTCTACTTTTGCCATTCGTTTTCTGACGTGGGTCAAGATTATTTGGTGTCAGGTAAGCATAGGGCCAGCCGTAAAATTCCCCCGACTGAAGGCGTGTGAAGTAGTCTGGTACTAAGTCATCGCCAATTCCATCGCGTTCGTTAACCGTAGCGTAAAGTGCTTTAGTAACTGGATGAAAGTCCAAACCAATAGGGTTACGCAAGCCATAAGCAAAAGTCTGTTTTTGGGAACCATCCAAATTCATCTGCTGTACCGAAGCCCGTGGTAAGGATTCTTCATCTACATTAGATTGGGAACCAACAGAAACATATAGTTTGTTACCATCAGGTGAAACTACCACGTTACGCGTCCAGTGCTGGTTATAGCCACCCCCAGGTAGATCGGCAATTTTTTTGCCAGTACCAGTGAGTTGTTGTTGACCTTTAGTGTAGGGAAACTGTAGTACTGCATCAGTATTGCCCAAAAAGAAGGAATTACCCGCAAAAGCCATTCCAAAAGGAATATTCAAGCCATTTTTGGCACTCGCAAAAGTCTGTCGCACCTCAGCCACTCCATCGCCGTTGCGATCGCCCAACAGCCGAATCCGATTTTGTCTAGTTTCTGTCACTAACACATCACCATTGGGAGTTAAAGCCAGCCAGCGTGGCGCATCTAAACCTTCAGCAAAAACATTAACTGTAAATCCTGCTGGTACGCGTAAAACTGGGTTTTGCGGAATTGGCACAACCTCAGGGCTTTTAGAAGCGCTTTCTGTCGCGAAAGGCGCTGGTAAATTACTCAGGTTGATGCGGATTTGTGTAGGCGAAAGTGGTTCAGTACGGACAAGATTTTTCGGCTGGGTCGAATTCTGTGCCAACTCAACTGAAGATGCTGATGGTTGCGGTGTGAAATTATCTAAAGAGGCGCGAGTCTGGTTACAGGCTGTTAATGTAGTAAATAACAACAATAGTGGCAAGAAACGCTGAGGCAATTTCATAATTGGACGCTTGCGAGAGTCGCAACAGAAAAATAGCAGTCAGTATTAGTATTGAGTTTAACTAAAGCTCTGTAATTATCCATCCCTCTAGAGAAGGGGCAAGAGAGAGCAGGAAAAATCATCAATAACAAACGTCAATTAGCTACCAGACAAAAGCAAACTCTTCTCTATTGACTTCCGCACATTAGGAGTAATATTAACAGCACTGTTGAGGCAATCTAGTAGTAGTTCATTGGCATACCAATACTGTTGTAATTCCTGCCAATCTTTTTGATTAAAATTCCATACATGACCAATTTGGCGCTCAGCAATCATCAGATTCCGCAATTTCTCAATCCAAGCTTCTCCATAAGTTTGCCACCAAACTTTGAGTGTTTCTCTACTTTGATGCTGCGAGGGTAACTGATTTTTCAAATCTTGCAACGACGTTTTTAAAGATGGCTGATTCCTCAGCAAATGTTCTAAGTCTAAAGCTAAACTCAAAGTAAACAAGCGTTGGAAAAATATATCAGCAGTCATAGTCAAGCTGACAGCCAGGGCATGAGTCAGAGCCAAATCTAAGGCTAAATCAATAGAGAGATTTCCAGCTAGTCGCAGATCTAAAGATAGAGCAAAAATTTGGTTGCGGGCAAGAGGATGATCTGGTGGGAGGGCAATAGTAAAGTAAAAGGCACGTACACTAGCTGGATGATAGGATTGATTGACTGCACAGGATTTTTCTCCTATCCAATTGAGAAAAGCCTGCAATCTTTCATTTCCAGTTATCAAACTATCTGTTTGTTTCTTCATTAACTGCAACAAATCATCAGCAGGTTGTAACATGCCTACGCTGAGTAAAAATATTTCCCGCCAACGTTCTTCATTGATATGAGTAACTAGTTCTTGTAGTGTTTGGGTATTAGCATTAGCAAAAATTTCTCTAGCTGTAAAATACTCTTGAAAAGTCAAATGGGAAAAAGAATAAATTCCTCTGGCTCTTTCAATCAATAATCCATGTTGAGCTTCAATGGCTTTTAACACAGCCGCACTTTCTAATTCCAAAGCATCGGCATCAGTTGTTGCTTGAGGAAGATGAGATAGATAACCGACAATAAGTTGCCGCATTTTATTTTCTGGGAGAAAGTAATCTCCTTGAGCAAAGGTAATTGCTGCCACACGACTCAGCAACTTAATTTTTTGTAATAGCGATAAATTGCGATATATTTGATCTCGTTTAATGCCCCTTGCTTCATCCCAGCGTACTAATAGTAAATCTAATCCTTGTTTATATAGTTCCGCACGTTGCGATGGAAAATCTTCCACAAACTGAAATAACAAACAGGTAAGATTCAACAAAATTGGTGTAGAGGCTAATTCTAGAATTTGTGCATTTTCTGGTAGTTCCAACTTTTGCATAAACTTATGTGCCAATGCCTGCGCTTTTGCTGGAGTTTTTTTGGCAACTGCTATAAACCATTTGTATGCAAAAGTGACAATTTGTAATTTAGTAAAATCAGCAATTTCTACTTCAGTAAATCCTTTAAATCTATAATATTGGGCAGCAATCCGACAAGTAATAATAATTTTATTTTTAGAAAAATTCTCAATAAATTGCCGGATATTTTTGATAATTCGTTCGCTATCCGTTTCGGAAACTTCATCTAAAGCATCTAATAAAATTAACGCTTTGCCTTGAGAAAATATTGTCAGAATTTGCTGTTCGGTAACATCAAAACTAAAAAAATAATTATATATGTAATTTACTAAACTTGTTTGGGTTGATTCTCTAGTATCTTCAGCGAGATTTTTCAAATTAATAAAAATTGGCAGACAATCTGATTGAAAAAATCCTTGATTACAACTAATAGCGATTGACTGCAAAAATGTAGTTTTACCAGAGCCTGGTTTTCCCAACACCATCAGCTTAGAATATTGTAAAACTGCCTCTAGTCCAGCAACTCGATTTTGACGGACCTTACCTAAACCAAATCTATCAAATTTATCACGATCGCATTTTTGTAAATCATTAATATCTATCCATGTTTTACTATTCATTTCCTCCAAGATGTTAACGTCAACATAAAGTTCATTTAAACTAACAGGCTGGGCAATATCTAAAATATGCAAAGTACCGCACTGGGCTTGAATTTTTTCATAGTGAATAGACCGCAGCTTTTCTACTAGACTATTAATATCTAAAGTCAAATCGGTAGGCTTCTCAGAAGGAATTAATTCTTCGTCAGTTGACTTTTGTAAAATTTCTGTCGGGTCTAGGTCTAAAACTACGCAAATCTCATTAAAGGCTTGGCGATCAATAGGTTTTCCCGTGAAAAACTTCCAAATGGGCTGACGAGTTTCTAAACCAACAGTCGCAGCCAAATATTCTTGCGTCCAACCTTTGCGCTTAAACGCTAGTTTAGCTTTTCTAATACCTTCTACAGATGCTTGGAGCGATCGCTTTGCCATTCTCTTAATAAAAAACTACATACAGTTTTGGCTATTCGTATACAACTTATACAAGTTATACATTAACTTATACCAAAAACATAACACAATCACCAAGACTAGCTATCTATAATAGTATTCAGTCAGCCAATTCTACATACCCAACTAGCTTATGGCATTGCTACACAATATTTTGCCTTGTAGAGCAATGCCCAAGCTTTTCATAATAAATAAGCTGTTGTCATTCAAAAAAAATTTTCTAGTTCTGCTGCTGGCAATGGACGACTTAAGAGAAACCCTTGCATAGCATCACAGTTATATTGGCGTAAAAAATCAAGTTCTGCTTCTGTATCTAGACCTTCAGCTACTACTCGTAAATTTAAACTGTGAGCCATTTGAATTACGGCTTTTGTTAGTTCTAATTTCTCAGAGTTACTGTCTATATTGTGAATATAATATCGCCCAATTTTTAAGGTGTTAATTGGTAATTCTTTGAGATTAGTTAAAGAAGAATAACCAATGCCAAAATCATCAATAGTGATTTTTACACCCAAAGAACGCAATTTACTCATGGTGGCGATCGCATTATTCAGGTTTTGCATAATTAGGCTTTCGCTGAGTTCGATTTCTAGACGTTCTGGTGCAAATTTATTGTTGATAAACAGCGCAGATATATCTTCGATAAAATCTGGCGAATAAAATTGGCTCCCAGAGACATTAACATTAATCGTCAATGACAAAAAATCGAGATTATCCTGCCAAATATGAATCTGTTCACAGATACTTGTAAATACCCATTTTTCAATAGGCAAAATTAAACCTGTAGATTCGGCTAATTGCATGAATTCTAAAGATGGAACCGATCCCAATTCAGGACTTTGCCAGCGCAATAAACTTTCAGCTGCAATTATCTTTCCAGAGGCAATATCTACGATTGGTTGATAATATAGCTCGAATTCTTGAAATTTTTCTTCTTTGACTAATCGATGTAAATAGACTTCTAATAACTGCATTTTTGGTGAGAATGCCATACTTGCAGGCTGAGTTGATAATAAATTTTTCTTTAAAGCAGCCTGCTTTTCTAGACGGTTAACAATTGCACTTAATAATTCAGCACGTGTGAATGGCTTCGTCAGGTAGTCATCTGCTCCCAAATCCATACCTTGGCGAAAGTCAGCTTTTGCAGATTTTGCAGTTAAAAAAATAAAAGGAATTGTAGCTGTTAACGGGTCTTGGCGTAATG
The DNA here is from genome assembly GCF_002154695.1 of Nostoc sp. T09. GTDB lineage: Bacteria > Cyanobacteriota > Cyanobacteriia > Cyanobacteriales > Nostocaceae > Aulosira. The sequence goes on along the minus strand of NZ_MTAV01000082.1, from coordinate 13,447 downwards.
TTGTTAAGACGCCATAACCATCAATTTCTGGCATCATCATATCGCACAAAATTAAATCGGGAATTTCAGAGAATGCTAAATTTAACCCAATTTTGCCATTAGCAGCAGCAATAGTCTGAAACTCCTCAGCTTCTAGTAAATCTAAAAGGTTTTCTCTAACTAATTCTTCATCTTCAATTACTAAAATTTTTGTCATAATTCCCACCGGATTGTATTTGGTTATTTAATGGCAGAGTGACTGTGAACTTTGTTCCAACTCCCAATGTAGTGAAGACAGAGATTTCACCCTGGTGGATATGAACACATTTTTTCACAATTGCCAATCCTAATCCAGTACCGAGGATATTCCCTACATTACTGGCTCGATGAAATGATTCAAATAGATGGGGTAGGTCTTCTGAAGGAATACCAATTCCCTGGTCTTGAATTTCAAATATTGCTTGGTCATAGTGACAAGTCAAAGTAAACTCAACATTGCTATCAGATGGGGAATACTTGATTGCATTTGAGAGTAAGTTACTAAGAATATGTCCCAGCAATTTTTCATCCATAAAACATGGCATAACTTCTCTTTGGTTCCTGAAAGAAATTAGCCGCTGATTGTTGAGATCTAGCTCAACTTCTTCCACCAAGCGACAGCAGTATTCAACCAAATCGAAGGATGTTGGTTTATAGTCTAGTATTCCCGCCTCTGCCTTGCCGATAAACAAAACATCGTTCAACATTTCCGTCATACGATTGACAGCAGTTTGAATACGGCGTAGATGAATAAGTTGTTTTTCTTCAGTCCATTTATGCTGGTAATGTTCTAGTAACTCTGCCGAAGAAAGGATAGTACTCAAGGGCGTGCGGAATTCATGGGAAGTCATGGAGATAAAACGAGATTTTAGGTCGTTGAGTTCTTTTTCTTTCTCTAGGGCTATGATTAACTCTTGTTCTAATTGCTTGTGCTCTGTGATATCTGCCCAGTAACCGACAAATTCCACTAAGTTACCAGCTTCATCTTGCAATAACCTACCTGTGTCATAGACCCAACGATAGTTGCCGTCTTGGTGCAAGAAGCGGTAATTCAAAGTGTAGTGACCTGCATCTACTCCCTGTGAAAGTTCGGCAAAAACATCAGCAACATCGTCGGGATGGATATGTCTAGCCCAAAAACCCGAATCTTCAATAAATTTCTTGGCTTCATAGCCCATCATCGCTCTGACATTTTCGCTGACAAAAGTGGCACCAAAATCTTCTGATAGCTTGCAGGTATAGATGACAGCAGGGGTCGAGGAAAGTAAATATTGTAGCCGTTGTTGGCTAAGAACTAGTGCCGTTTCTGCCTGCTTACGTTCGGTAATATCTGTTTGAATACCTATGTAATGGGTAAGTGTGCCAGCAACGTCATAAACAGGAGAAATGTTTAACTCGTTATACAAAACTCCACCATCTTTGCGATAGTTGCGGAGAATTACAGTGCAGTCTTTACCTGCTTGCATCGCTGCATTTAGTTCTTGTAACTCTATTTGATTAATCTGATCGTTTTGGAACAAACAAAAGCTTTGCCCAATGACTTCTACTGCACAGTAGCCAGTCATGCGCTCATAGGCAGAATTAACATAAATAATGGGGCCGTTGGGAATGCTGGCATCAGCAATAATAATCCCATTACTGCAAGCAGCGATCGCGCGATCGCGCAGTCTTAAACTTTCTTCTACGAGTTTGCGTTGGGTAATATCAGTATGAATACAAACAGTTCCCAAAACTTTCCCTGTGGCATCCTTAAAGGCGTCAGCGCATAAGTATACTTGCGAAAGCCTGCCACTGCGGGTTTGCATTGTCACTTCGCCTCGCCAGGAATTACCACTTTTGATCGCATTTAGAACTTGTTCAAACTCTGCTGGATACTTGAAAATCGCAATTCCTCCCCCAGCAGCCCGGAGTTCCTCTAAAGTGTAATCATACAGTTTGACGAATGCCGGATTGACGTAAATAGTTTCACCCAAGATGTTACCCATACAAACGGCATCGCTTGTACTTTCAATAGCTTTACGAAAGCGTAATAGTGACTCCTCAACTAATTTGCGCTCCGTAATATCAGTAGAGATACCACAAATAGCAGAAACTACACCATTAGCATCTTTTAAAGGAAACTTAATCGACAAATAAGTGTGTAACCCATCTGCGTGGGGAACAGCTTCTTCGGCTTCTATGGCAATGTTACTTGTACTTACCTGGTGGTTATTAATTGCAAACTGATCGGCAGCATCCTGACTCCAAATATCGTAAATACTTTTGCCAAATATTTGCTCTTGCTTAATATTAAATAGTTGTTCATACTGCCTATTGATCAATAAGTATTTATTTTGAGCATCTATTACATAAATCACTGCTGGGGTATTATCTAAAATTGCTTGTAGCTGCTGTTGAGTGTTTCGCAATGATGTTTCTGCTTGTTGACGCTCGGTAATGTCTCGGCTCATACCGCGATACCCAAGGAATTTACCTTCAGAGTCAAGGATGGGAACACCACTAGTTTCGAGCCAAACTAAATGCCCATTTTGATGCATCTGGATGTTCTCTAGACATTGAAATGCTTGAGGTGTAATGAAAATCGCTGCAAAGTCCTTCGCCAGAACCTCTCGCCTATCCAATGGCATAAACTCAAGGGGGCTTTTCCCTAGCACTTCCTCTGGTTCGTAGCCCAAAATGTCCCCGATCTTAGGGCTGACATAAGTATAGAGGCCGTTTTTGTCAACTTCCCAAATTAAATCGCTGCTAGCTTCTACTAACTTGCGAAACCGTTCTTCACTATCTCGGAGTGCTTCTAGTGCAATGCGATCGCGTAGGGCTGCTTGCTGTTGGCTGATGTCGGTAACTGTACCCACATAAGTAATTATTTCTCCCGTATCTGTTCGCTCTGCAACTGCTTGACCAAAAACCCAAACTTCACTTCCATCAGGACGCTGATACCGATATTCTGAGCGAAATGGCAGTTTTTGTGCCACAGATTGATTCCATTCTGTCTGCACCCGTTCTCTGTCTTCGGGATGAATCGCTGCTAACCAGCCCACTCCTAAAGCTTGGTCTTTTGTCAATCCTGTCATTTCGCACCAGCGCTCGTTGACGTAGAGGCTAGTTCCGACATCATCTGTGCAAAAAATTCCTACTGGTGAGATTGTCGCTATGGTTTGATAAAGTTGTTCGCTCTCCCATCGAGTAACTTCTGCTGTTACGCACTCTTCGCTTTTTTCTAAAACTTTTTGTGCCTGCTTGCTTTCACTAATCTCGTCATTCCACCGAAAAGACTCTTTATTAGCTTTGTGTTTGGTAATCTCCCGTTGAATGGAAACAAAATGCTTGATTTTCCCTGCTTTATTTGCGATCGGGAATTGTTTCAAATCCACACAGTATGTCGAGCCATTTTTCTTATAATTAATTAATTCTGTGCGGATTGGTGAGCCATTTTGAAGCGCTGCCCGAATTTTTGTTAGTTCAGTTCGAGAGGTTTGCTCACCCTGTAAAATACGGGGTGTTTTGCCAATTACTTCGCTCAAGGTGTAGCCGCACATCTGGGTAAAAGCTGTGTTGGCATACACTATCTGCGGACCAAATGGTTCATCCAGTGCCTCAGCTTCCGTAATCAAAATCGCATCGTTAACATTTGCGATCGCTGATTCTAGCAAATGTAGATGTTCTTCAATTGACTCAAATTGAGCTGTGCTTTCCTTTGCTTGTTGCTGCAACAGTTGATAAATGCTGTCCAAGGTGATCGCACCAATCAGTAGATCTTGCTCATCTACCACGGGAAGCAAACCCGACTTATATTGGTGCAATAGAGAAAGTACTGTTGCCAGATCGTTAAGTTCAGACAGCTTTGGCTGAATTGTTAGAGGATGCATAACTTCAGAAATTGTTGTGGTTTTGAAGTCAATTCCTGAAGCTAAAAGCCTGACTATATCTTTCTCTGTCAACCACCCAACCATCTGCCTAGCCGATCCGACTAAAGTGCTTTTGCCTTGCTTCGCTATCAGGGCGATCGCATCTAACAATAACGTTTCCGGCTCAACCGTCAACGGCGAAAAGTCAATAATTGACTTTAAGCATTTTAGCCACAGAATTTGCGGTATGGCTTGCATAGATGTTGAGTATAGCTATGATTAAAAAATTGTTATTTAAAGCAAACTGTTGTCTATACTTTTAATATTTTTTCGTCAATGTATAATAATTACGAGGGTATAAATACTGGATTTTTTCATATATACAATATTCTTCTGACTCTGTCTAATGAATTTTTGCAAAGAAAGGTGCAAAACCCTCAAACGTAAGCATGATCATTTAGATATGGAATTAATTGTGATTTAGATCAGAAATCTAACGTCCAATAGGGTCTTAATTACAAATCAAAATAAAAAATTTACTTACAAAGTACTGTGCTCAAATCCACTCCGAAAGTGAGCTAAACTAGATATTTTTTGAAGTTAACAGGGAATAAAGAAAATAACAATCAGCCTCAATGGGCAAATTTAGTAAACCAGGAAACCTTTTTAAATAGGTCGTAGAAAAAGGTTTATCTTTTTAAAATTTACCATTTTCTTGATGAGAGAGTGTCAAATTTTATTAACTCGGCAGATAAGACAGGGTAAGCCCAGCATTACCTTATGTTTGGTTAATTATATCTTGTCGATTTCAAGAATTATCATTAGTAGTGCTGAAGGCTTTTGGAGCAAAGACTTTCAGATTTTTGCAACCATCATTCAGGCTGAATATTACCCAGGAATAAAACTAACAAAGTCAGTTCAGTACCATAATCAGTAAGTGTAAATTATTACTATTGATACTATCTCTTTAAATCCTGATTACAGATAATTCTCCCCCTTGCTCCCCTACCTTCCTCTACTCTTCCCCTAAGGACGCGACAGTAAGCGCCGTTCGCCGTAACGCAATAATCTTTCAATAGTTGCCAGACGATTTTCCCAAACTTTAACTTGATAAGGATTTTCTATAGCCTCTTGGCTCATCCAAGTTCTAAATTGAGTTTGGAAGCGAGTTAGAGAGGCTCTTGCTGTGATGAACTTACTGGCAGAAGGCGAGGTTGCAAGTTGATTTAAGGCACTTTGTAAAACTTGTGCTTGATTGTTGAATTCAGAAATAGTTGTTGCAGGCATCCGCATTTGGTCGTTTTGCAAAATAAACTTCCATTCGCTTTGCAAGGCTGTATAACGAACAGCAGCAGTTTGAAAAGGCTGGCGGTGAGGAATTGGTTCGCTGGTTGTGGGTTGTACCTTGCCTTGGGTATTACTAAAGAGTTTGTGTAACTCGTTGCTCAAGTTTTCTGCCGCAAAAAGTGCGTAACCACTCACTGGTAAGTCCCTAACTAATTGCAATTGATCGAATGCTCCGACTGCTGGCAAGGAAAGCAAGCGAATTCCTGGTACTAATAAAGTGGCTCCCAATTTTGTAGAAGCAATCCAAGGTTGTGCAAGTCGTTGGAAGCGAGGAGTATCCAAGGCGTAAGTCATGGGAACAATTAAATCTATATCTCCTTGTCTAGCCCAAACTTCCCAATGCTGTTGGATCTTCTGAATGCGTTCTAATTCTGGTAGGGGAAATACGGCAACTGACAAAATTAAATTTGGTCGTTTTTGTCGTAACTGTTGTGAAAGTTGGGCGACAAAACTATCAACTTGCTCGGTACGGAATGCTGTCCATTTTTGCCACATGTCGCGATCGCTTGGGGAAATCTTCAATGGATCTATGCCTGTCTGTTGCTGAAATTGCGCTCTGGCTGCTTTGCCATAGCCATAAATTCGGCCTGCGGCTGGATCTTGGAAAGGATAGCGAATGTAGTCTAACTGAAGACCATCTACTTGATAGCGAGTAACAATTTCTTCGTACAGCTTCAGTAGGTACTGGCGCAATTCGGGATTAGCTTGATCGAAGAACGGTTTGGTTTGACCAGCAGGAATCATGTTGCCACGATTATCGTAGTTTGCCCAATCGGGATGAGCAGCCAGTACTGGCCCTGGATAATCAGGCTTGACGTTAATCACCTGATTGTGGCGCTGATTACCAGCAGCGAAAACCCAAACCCAAGCATGTAATTCCATACCCCTGGCATGAGCTAATTTAACTGCTGCTGCCAATGGGTCCCAGCCACGAATTAATGGGTTTTGCTGAGGCGCAACTTGGCTGGGATAAATGGGATAGCTGGCGTTAACAGTTTCAAAAAATACAGTGTTAATTCCGGCTTGTGCGAGGCGATCAAAAACTTGGGCGAGTCCCTGCTCACTACCAGCACGGACAATTGTCCCCCGATCTAACCACACCGATCGGATTTCTGGTTGAGCTAATTTGCGATCAAGGGGAAACTGTTTCCACAAACTCGCCTTGGCTGTTAGCCACTGCTGACGAGCTAGAGAATAGTTTTTTTGGGCAATTAACTGAGGTAAGTTTTTGGCAATTTCCCTGGCCTTTGCGATCGCTTGCGTTGTGTCGGGGATTTGAACACCAGATCTGCTAGCGATTAAGTTGGCGCGATCCACTTTCAAAGATTGGGTGTTGCTAGCTCTCTCTTGTTCGCCACCAGAGGAGGAAACTGCGGCAGCTAAATGGGCACTTTCTACTCGACCAATCAGATGTTCTAGCTCCTGCTGGAGAGCGATCGCTTCATCGCTACCAATCGGCGTATTAGAGTTGGGTACAACATCCAAACGCACCGCTTGTTCTAGTTGGTCAATCGGCTCCTGTGTATTTTGAGGTGTAACATTTACCAGCGGTCTAGGTTGGGGAGCAGTGGCGATCGCTGTTGGCTGTTGCGGCGTCTTGGGTTTTGAATTTTGAGTGGTTTGAGGAGGAAGTTTTGGTGTGATTGCTTGTAAAATAGTTGGGGATAAGGGTGGTTGTGGCTTAGGAGTTGTGGATGCAACTGCCACCGAAGTAGAGCAGGCTGGTGAGCCGCCTTCAATTTTCCGACTAGCACTGGGCGGCAATTTTGTATGACGCTCTAATGAGGCTTTTAACCAAGCATTATCTACGTCTGCTGCCGCAACTGCATCTACACCCCAGCGCCAGCCCAACAAGGTGGAATGATCGGTTGTCACTACTGCGGCTGGGTTATCTTTGGCATTCCAAACAGCAGCTGGTGCGCTCAAGTTATCAGGTATCACCACACCACCATGCACTTTACCAAACAGTTGGTCTTGGTTGCTCCATTCCTGTGGCAGCTTGGTTTTTGCTGGTTGCAGCTGTTGTGTATTACCAAGGCTGAATCCCCAGTAACCTCCTAACAGCGTTCGCAATAACTGCCTTACTCCTGGCGCTGACAGGCTACCTACAGGACCGCTGGCAATCAAACGCCCGCCTTTACTCATCCATTCTTCTAAGGCGATCGCTTGTGTTGGTGTCAATGTTTCCACATTTGGCAAAAATAATACCCGGCGATCGCCCCAATCGGCTGAACTCCTGACTGCATCTAAAGGAATCACGCAATACTTCACCCCAGCTGCTTGCAAGCGGTTTGTGATTCCTGTCCATTGATTAGTATTATCTTGGCTATATACTATGCTCAATACAGGCTCTTCATCTGCGGCTATTGCTGGTAGAATCCCAAGACCATTTAATAGTAAAAATTGCAAATTAAAAATGAAGAATCCGGCTTTTTTAATTTTTAACTGTAATTTTGTAATACGGTTTTCCTGATTCTTCACTCCTCACTCCTCACTTAATTAGTTATTTATTTGTCCACAGTCAAAAATCAACTGTCATTAGTTATTTTTTATACTCTTGACTTTTGAATTTCAACTGAGCAGCTTTTAAGCAATACAGGTATTGATTAATTCTTCAATTCCTGCTACAGGGAAGATTTTTGTTCCCAGTTTGCTAGCGACCTCTTCAATACTCATATCATCTAAAAATATCAATTCCCCATGTTTAAGCATGACATTTGGCAGCAAAATTCCATCACCTAAATCTTGCCCTTGTAAATTTAAAAGTAGATCGTGCCCTGTTAATAAGCCTGTAACGCTAATATTCTGTCCCCAGTAATCGCTAGATAACGCACGCATATTTACTTCCAAACCCGCTACAGCATTTAACTGTTGAAGAATTGGTTGAAATGCTTTCTCTACTGCATTACCAACTACCCAAGTTAATTTTTTCTTGGGAGATATTTTAGTTGGTAGTGATTTAGCAGCAGTGGCAAATTGCTTGAGAAACAACCGAATTGAACCAACGCCATTATCAATTTGGGGATATTCTTCGTATTCAGCTTCACTAGGCAATTCTTCTCCTGCAATTAAAAACCATTCATCGGCTAACCAAACAATGCTTGAACCGAACTTTTGACGAAATTCTAAAGAGAGCGATCGCACTTGAGAAATCACTTCTTGAGCTTTCTTTGGTGTTACTGGAATGAGTTCGTCTTGTTCGGGACGAAATCGTGTTAAACCCACTGGGACTACAGCCACTGATGCGACTGTCGGCACTTCACCAGTATAAAATGACGCTAAATCTCGGAGAGTTTGTTCCAGATGTACGCCATCATTGATACCGGGACAAACGACTACCTGAGCGTGAATTTGCAGCCTTCTGGCTTGGAACCACTTTAGTTGTTGCAAAATTTGTCCAGCCCGGGGATTTTTTAACAATCTAGTTCTGACTTCGGGTTCTGTAGCGTGGACAGAAACATATAAAGGAGACAGACGCATTTGTTCAATCCGCTGCCATTCTCGTTCTGGTAAATTGGTGAGAGTTAAGTAAGAACCATATAAAAAGCTCAGACGGTAATCGTCATCTTTAAAGTACAGACTAGAACGCTTACCTGGTGGCTGTTGGTCAATAAAGCAAAACGGGCAGTGATTATTGCACTGAATCAAAGCATCGAATAGAGCAGTTTCAAATTCTAGCCCTAAGTCTTCATCGTAGTCTTTTTCAATTTCCAGGTGATGGGTTTTGCCAACAGCATCTAAAACTTCTAGTTCTAGAACCTCATCAGCACATAAATATTGATAATCAATCAAATCACGGGGAGATGTACCGTTGATAGCAACGATCGCATCTCCCGCTTCAAAGCCGATTTCCGCGGCGATGGAATCGGGTAATACTTTGCTAATTCGAGCCGGACGAATTGTAGTCATGGGTCATGAGTCATTGGTATTTGTCATTAGTCATCTCTTACAAAGTTCTGATGCCTGCGGCAAGCCGCTGCGCGTCTACGGAGCAAACCTCCGCTCAGACTTTGCACTTTGTCATTGGTCGTTTGCTTTAGACAAATGACAAAGGACAAATGACAACGGACTATTAACTATTCTTCAACAAACCAGCACTAATCGCCCCTAGTATTAATACACCAAATGCCAATCGATACCAAATAAATACCCAGGTACTTTGGGTTTTGAGGAAGCGTAGCAACCCAGCGATCGCAATATACGAAAATATTGCAGCAGAAATCACTCCTGCAACTAAGGGAAGTATTTGTGCACTACTTAACCCTTCTCCTAAAACATCTTTTAACTCGACTAACCCGGCTAGGGTAATGGCGGGAATGCCTAGCAAAAACGAAAACCTAGCTGCGGTTTCCCGTTCCAATCCCATAAATAAACCCCCTGTCAGGGTAGAACCAGAACGAGATACGCCAGGGATTAATGCTAAACATTGAGCCAAACCCATCAATAGCCCATCGTTCATTGTCAGTTTTTCAAAGTTGCGTTGACGCTTGCCTAGTTTTTCAGCTAATCCCAGTAGCAGCGACATAACTATAGAAGCAACAGCGATCGCACCTAAGCTTCTGATTGGAGAATTATCAAAATCGGGGATAAACTTTTTGATTAACAGTCCAAAGAAGATAATGGGCAATGTCCCTAAGATAATGCCCAACGCCAACCGCAAGTCGTAATTATTGTAATCTTTCCGAGCGATCGCTGTTGCCGACCCCTGAACAATTCGCATCAAGTCTTGCCAGAAGTACCACAGCACAGCTGCAATACTACCCAGTTGAATAATGGCTGTAAAAGCTACCCCCGGATCACCCCAACCAAGAACTACGGGCACAACTTTTAAATGGGCTGTGCTACTAATCGGTAAGAATTCTGTGATTCCTTGTACAAAGCCTAAAATAATCGCTTGTACAAGATTCATTTGTTGCACCCCATTAGCTACTGGGTTAGGCTGGGCGCTGAAAACTTGAATTGGAAATGCGGCAACTGAGACAGTAGCAGACGCTGCACTTAAAATTACGAACCATTGACGTTTTAATAGAGCCATTAGTTTACCTGCGATCGCTGACATTACAACCAATTACACAAACACCTACCAGGGGAACTTGCCAGGAAAATAACTAAGAAAGATTTGGGTTGTCATTTATCCCCAAAAAGGCGCGCCATTAATTTACCACTGTCCGATTCAGAAAGTGGCTGACAATAGCTAGAGTTTCTCAGAAATAGATGAAGCCCTGACTACAATCTTTTAAATTTGGTGTGACCGACATCAGCTCAGTATGTTGTCTTCTTCTAGGCAACATCTAAAAATCTAGGGAAAAACAAGGTAAGATAAATATGCCCCCGGGGGGGATTTATGTATGTGATATCTTAAGTAAGATAAAGTTTAGTAACAATTATTAAAAACATTGATTAATAATACATTGTCTTCCTACAGTACTTCTACCGCCTCTATAGGTAGCAAGTTGGTTTCTACTCATACGGGGCACAAAGGCATAAGTGAATTGGAGTCTACACTTTCTCAATCCCCCAATCTGCCAATCTCTTCATCGTCGCGACAAGTTTGGTTAGTACTAGCAGCGGCGGTGTTTTTAGTATCTGTACCAGTGTTTGTAGAAGCGCCACTGGTGCGATCGCTGCCAAGTTTAAGTTTGGCGATCGCCGGATTGTGGGTATGGCTGAGTTTTACCTTAATGTCACGTCCTGCTACTTATCTCTGGGGTGATTTGCTGTTGGGTTTCAGCTGGAGTTGGCTAGCCGGAGCAATTTACTGGGGATGGTTACGTTGGGAACCTCTATGGCATTTGCCAGTAGAATCTATCGGGCTACCCTTTGCCTGTTGGTGTCTGGTGCGGAATTGGGGCAAAGTCGGTAACTGGTTCTATTTAGGTTCTTTATTCGGTACAGCCTTAACTGATGTGTATTTTTATTTAGTAGATTTAATGCCCTATTGGCGGCAAATTATGCAGGTGGAACCTGAGAATGTTGCACCAATTTTACAAACTGCCCTCATCCAAGTTCAAACACCTTGGGGACAAGCCTGGGCAGTCATCCTCGCCTCAGCGCTGTTGACAGTAGGAGTTTTACCTTTACGCTACAAGCAACGACATTGGTATGCCTTTGGTGGTGCAGTTTTAAGCACAATTTTGGTAGATAGCCTATTTTTATTAGCTGCGGTTTTAGCGTAAAAATTGATGAGTTGGGCAAAGGGCGATCGCATAATTACCGCCCCCTCCTATTCATCCCAGGTAAATCCTCAAAACTCAAAAGAAACTGTTCCCAATAAAGTTAAGGGTGCACAGGAACCAAGAAAAAGCGCTGAGATTCGTAATACTCAGTATCAAACAGATTCTTGATATTGATAGCTGTTCGTAGAAGTGTCCGACCTTCTTTTGACAATGGGTGCTAATTGGGTGCGGCCACTAGTACTGATGACTTTAAAACCTTGCCGCAACTTCCAGTCGTTACTAAATTCGTGTTCTAAGTTGTAGGTAAATGCGTTTTTTAGACAACTTTTAATGGCGTTGCAACACGTCTAAATTATCTACAACATTTTCCGCTTTGACACGACGACGATACCACCACATCACTAAGCCAGTAACGAACATAATTGATGGTGAAAGACCTACCAATACGTAAAGAATGCGGCTATAAGCTCCCCAATAAGTTCCATAGTGGAGGGGAGCAAAGGAGTTGAGGAAGCGATCACCTAAAGCTAAAGAGCGACTGTCAGCAACTCTCAAAACCTTACCAGTGTATTGATCTAAGGTCACTTCACTTTCACCATAGGGAGAAGTTTCATGAGCTTGTCTTTTCCCGACTCTGATAATTTTATCTGGCTTGTCTGGGATTCCAATATAGGTCGTTTGAGCATTGGGTATAGCTGCATCTGCTGCTTGCAAAACCTGAGATAGTGGTAAAGGTGATTGCCCAGGGATAGGTTGAGAAGCAAGTTCTGGTGGCTGAGGGGTGAAGGTGGCTGCATAGATGACTGGAACAGAGTAGTCATAGAAATTCCAGCAAAAGCCGGTGAAGCCAGTTAAAGCAAAAAAAACTGCAACGATAATTCCAATTAGTTTGTGAATATCAAAATTTACTCGCTTCGGATGAGCATTCCATTTAATTTTGAACCCAGCAATTAGTTTTCTCCAACCAGGCCAGAGAATTATCCCTGTAACACTCAAAAAGAATAACAACAGCCCCGTAACGCCAGCAATGATTTGTCCAGGTTTACCAGCTAAAAGCTCATAGTGCAAATGTAAAGCCAATTGCAATATATTAGAGTCTTCTTTGATAGAACCCATAGCCTTGCCGGTATAGGGATCGATGAAAACCTGCGTTAGTTTATCGGCAGAGTTCCATAGCCTAGCTTCATAAGCAGAAGTCCCATCTTTGGGTACAACGATAGAGCCAATTTTGAGGTCGGTTTGTTTTGCGATCGCAGAGTTGATAGTTGCTAGAATCTCATCAATCGATACAGGTGTTTGTTGAGGAACTACATGGCCAAACTTTTGGGCTACTAAGAAATCTTCAATTTCCGGTTCAAAAACTAACAAGCTACCAGTCAAACCAATCACAACTAATATCAACCCTACAATCAAGCCGATATATCGATGGATATAGAATGTAATGTCTCGCAGTTGTTTCTTATTCATACCAAATAGCCCTACCCAAAACCACATCAGATTTACTATTAATTTGTATTTGTTGAGCATTTGATGCTTGCAAAATTAGCTCAATGCCTGAACCTGTGTTTTGTAGTTTGATTACTGTTATGGCAGCTACTTGTGTCATTGCTGGGTGTGCTGCCATAGCTATGAATGCACTAGTTATCCATGTAGCTTGAAAAAAATAATTTCATATTATTTGTGGAAATTATCAGAATTTTATTGCAGCAATAGTGATTAAGATTGGTAGGCTTAATCGAAACCTTTTTTAACTTTTAAGGAAAATTTTTTTTATTGCTTCTAGGATAATTTCCCAATTTATACTTAGATGCTGAAGACGAATCAGTTCACTTCATTTGGCAATAGTTAATTTAAACTTTGGATAGAATTTTTCTTTTATTTTTTGTGATACACAAAATAGAGAAAGGAAAAAATTCAGGATTATTTCCTTCCCCTATTAAGCTTTACTCACAGACAGGTATATACAGCAAATTTCAAGTTAGTGAAGTACAGATCCTCAGCCTCAAACCCAAGCATAAAGACTGTTTTACTTCTGAATTCTGAATTCTAACTCCTGAA